>DATEIO010000288.1:0-7361 GCA_035278895.1 Thermoanaerobaculia bacterium
GCTCCTGCACGTACTCCCGGGCCTTCAACGCCAGAAGGCCGTTGCGCGTCTCCTCCGCCCCGGCAGCGAGCGTGGTCGTCTCCGCGCGGCGCTGACGGACGCCGGAGCGGACCTTCTGGAGGACCTCGGCGACGCGCGGGGCGTCGGAGCCTGCGCTGAATACACCTTCCTGCGCGACAAGGTCGTTGTACTCCTCGATCCCCTCCCGGTTTTCCTTCAACCAGGCCTCCCGCTTTCTTTTCGTTTCGTCGTCGAGCTTATGGGTTTCCATTGCTTTCCCAAGAATATACAGCCCTACGGCCCCTTCCCCGTGAAATCCAGAAACACCCCCAGATACCGCGGGTCCCGGCTTCGCGCCTCGAGCCGGGCAGGGACGGCGCCACCGGTCGTCTCCAGGGTGAAGCGGTAGAAGAGGTCTCCGGTCACTCCGGGGAAGAAGCCCAGGTCCCGCGCCACGGGCTGGACGGCCAGGTCCACGGGGGTGCCGGCACGCTTGCCTTCGGTGTCGAAGCGGACGAGGAGGCGGTCGGTGCCGCTGTCCAAGGTCAGCTCGTTTTCGGCGGAGAGGGAGTAGACGGTGAAGCGGAGGCGGTCGAGCGGGACCGGGGAGACGACGACGACCTCGGAGGCCGTGGCGCCTTCGACCCAGAGGCCGTGGGGGTGCTTCTCTTCGACGAAGAACGCGTTGGCCGGGACGATCCAGACGGCGTCTCCCCAGGTCTGCGCGGCGTAGCCGGAGAGGTGCCCGCCGGGCAGGAGGGTCAGCTCCAGCGGGAGGGCTCCGAACGCGGCGGTGCTCGGCGGCGCCGGCAGCGCGGGAGGGAGCGCGGCGAGAATCGCGGCGGCGGTCCAGAGGCCGGCGGCGGCGTAGGGGAAGACGAGAAGACGGCGGACGGCGATCCGGCCCGGGAGGAAGAAGAAGGCCGGGTAGACGGCGGCCAGATAACGGCTCCCCAGCGCGCCCGGTCCCCCATGGAGCTCATGGGGATGGACGAGGAGGATCGCGGCTCCGTAAATGGCGAGGGCGGCGAGCAGCAGGTGCCTCGCGCGGTCCCCCGGTTTCGTGAAGGCGAGGCCCAGCGCGAGAAGGGCGAAGGGGAAGTACGGAAGGAGCCCGGTGTGCCGCCCCGCGAGGAGGTAGAGGGCGTTTCTCGGCAGGAGGCGGAGGCCGGTCGCGACGTCCGAGGCCGGCTCGGCGCCCCGGTAGCCTTGCCAGAGATCCGTAGCGGTCTCCAGGGGGAACTCGCTCTCGAAGGTCCGCCGCTGAACGCCTCCCTGGGCGGTCCAATCCCCCGTAAGGCGCCATTCGACGAGGGCGAGGCCGCTCCAGGCGAGAAGCGCGGAGACGAGGACGATCCCCAGGTCCCGGAAACGGCGCCGGAGGACGAGGTCGGCGAGGACGGGTAGGGCGAGGAGGGCCGTCCACGGAGCGGAAAAGGCGGCGGCCGCAAGGAGCAGGCCGGCTGCGGCGAGGGCCCGCGGGCTCTCTCCCCTCCTCCAGAGAAAGAGGGCGAAGAAGAGGCAGGCTCCGGTGAAGACCTCGGGGCCGGCCCGGAAGACGCCGGCGAAGAACGCGGAGGCGAAGAAGAAGCCGGCGGCGAAGAGGGCGGCGGCCCCGGATTCGTCCCGCAGGGCATGGAAACCGGCCGCGGCCATCCCCAGGAAAAGCAGCATGTTGAGCACGGCGAAGCCGCGGACGCCGAAGAGGGCGTAGAACGGCAGCGCCGCCGCCGGGTAGACGAGCGGGCGGGCGTAGCGCATGGTCTTGCCGCCGTCGTTGGTGAGCAGGGTGAGGCCGGCGGGGCCGCGGCCCCAGAGGCGGCCGGCGCGGGCCAGGTCCTCGCGGTTCCAGGAGAGGTCGCGGTCGTGCCAGAGGCTCTGGGTGGCGAGAACGTAGGTGGCCTCGTCTCCGGACGGCACCGACAGCGGGTCGATTCCGCCGAGGGACCCCGCAAGCCCAAGGAGGACCAGCGCGAGGCAGAGGCCGGGGAGGAGTCGCAGGCGCATTTGCCCCGGGAAGATACACTCTTCACTCCATGATGGCGAAACCGGGGAGCCCTCTCTACGCACTGATCCGGCTGGGCTCTCCCCGGCGGCAGCGGAAGACCGCGCTCTGGCTCGCCGAAATCGCGGGGGCGATCCGCCGCCGCCGGGCCGAGCCGCGGCTCACGGTGGCGGTGGACGTGAACTCGTTCTACGAGCCGCTGACCGGCGTGGGCTGGTATCTCCATCAGCTCCTGACGCATCTGGCAGGTCGGGACGACCTCCGGCTGCGGCTCTATGGCCAGAGCCTCGTGGAAGGCGATCCGGGCGCGCCGCGGCCCGTCGTTCCCTTTCCGGAAGGCCCCGCGATCGAGCGGGTGGTGTACGAGGCGCCGGACGGCCTCGTGGTTCCGCCGTGGCGGGGCAACCAGATCCTCCGCCGCCTCGCTCCCCTGCTCCTGGCCGCGGACGGGAACCGCGTGCTCTTCGCGCCGAACTACCTGCCGCCGACGCTCTTCCGGCTGGCGCGGGGCGCGCGGGTGGCGACGATCCACGATCTTTCGGTGCGCAAGGTCCCCTGGGCGGTGCGGCCGGATTCGGGGGAGGCGCTTCGCGAGCGGCTGGCCCAGGTGATCCACGAGGCGGACCTGCTGCTCACGCCCAGCGAGGCGGTGCGGCGGGAGCTTCTGGAAACCGGAGTGGCGCCGGGGCGGGTGCGGGCGATCCACCACGGGCCGGGGCAGATCGCGGCGGAGGGGCTCACCGGTCTGCCGCCCCGGGCTCCGGCGCGATACGCTCTGTCCGTGGGGACGCTCGAGCCGAGGAAGAACGTGGGGACGCTGCTCGCCGCCTGGAGGCTGCTCCAGCGGCGCCTGGCCGATCCGCCCGCCCTGGTGCTTTCCGGGGGTATGGGGTGGAAGGCGGAGGAGATCCGCCGCGAGGTGGCGGCGGCGGAGCGCGAGGGCTGGCTCGTCTACCTCGGGTACGTTTCGCCGGGCGAGCTCGCGGCGCTTTACCGGCACGCCTCGGCCGTGCTCCTCCCTTCCTTCTATGAAGGCTTCGGCCTGCCGGTCGTCGAAGCGCTCTCGGCCGGGGCTCCGCTCGTGGTGTCGGACATCCCGGTGCTCCGCGAGGTGGCGGGCGACGCGGCGCTCTACGCTCCGCCGGACCGGCCGGACGTGTGGGCGGAGCGGATCGCAGATCTGCTGACGGACGGGGACCTCGAAGGGGAGCTTCGACAGCGGGGCGCGGCACGGGCGGGGCATTTCGACTGGCGCCGGGCCGCGGACGAGGCGGCGCGGGCGTTCCGGGAGGCGGCGGAGCGCGCGTGATCTCTCCCCGGGCGTTGATTCCTCCGGCGGTCACGGCCGTCCTGGTGGCTGGAGCGGTTTTCCCAACGGAAGTCCGCGCGGTCCAGGCGCTCGTCTTCCTCGCGATGATCGCGGCGCTCGCCGGGATCGGACGGCGGACGGCCCGCTGGCTGGTGCCGGACGTGGGCCGGCTCTCCCGCGCGGTGACCGGCTTCACGGTGGCGGTGGCCGTGGCGAGCGTACCGGCCACCTGGCTGGGGCATTTCGGATTTCTGCGGCCCGGGCCGTTCCTGCTGTGCGTGGCCGGGGCGTACCTCCTGTCTCAACTCTTGCCGGACCGCCGGGAGAGCGTGGGGACGCCCCTCACGCTGACGGGCGCTCCGGCGGACTCGCTCTCTTCCCGCATCGAATCGGCCTTCCTGTTCGCGGCAGGATCGGCGCTCGCGCTGGCGTTCGCGGGCGGGGCCTGGCGGCTGCGGGTAGAGCCTCCGGGGCTCGGGCCGGACGACCTTTCGTACCACCTGTCGGCGATCGCGGTGTGGCAACGGTTCAGCGACCTGCGAATGATCAAGTTCGCGGTGGGTGACTGGAGCACGTCGTTCTACCCCGTGCTCCCGGAGCTTTCGGCGTGGACGCTGCTCGCGCCGTTTGCGGACAGCGACGTGCTCGCGCGGTGGTCGCAGCTCCCCTACGCGCTGTTCTCGCTGGTGGCGGTGGCGGCCATCGCCCGGAGGCTCGGGCTCTCCCGGCGGTCGACGGCGTTCGCCGTGATCTTCTACGGATCGCTCAAGCGGGTGATCGTCCTTTCCTTCACGGCGGGCAACGATCACGTGGCGGCCTTCTTTACGCTCGCCGCTCTCGACGCGGCTCTCGCGGCGGGACGCCATCCGCGGCCGGGGCGGTTCGCGGCCACGGGCCTGGCGCTCGGAATGCTCCTCGCGTCCAAATATCTCGGGATCTATAACGCGATCACGGTGCTCGTGGTGCTCGGCGTGAGCTTCGTGGCCCGGCGGCGGAACTGGCATTTCGAGCGGTCGGCGATCGCTCTGCCCGGGCTCGCGGGCCTGCTCGCGGCGGTGATGCTGTTTTCGGGCGGCTACACCTATCTGCGGAATTCCGTGACGGCGGGCAATCCGGTCTATCCCGCTCCGGTCTATCTCTTCGGGCAGGAGATCCTGCAAGGCGAAGAGGAGACGAGCGTGGCGGTGCGGCGCGATTCTCCCGAGGGAGCGATCGACGTGCCGCGCTTCCTCACGCAGAGGAAGGACCTTTTCGGCGCTCTCTTTCCGTTCACGCTGCTCCCGGCCGCGATCCTGGCGCCTCTGGTGGCGTTCTGGCGGCGCAAGGTGATCGCGGGGATCGTGCTTGCGCTCCCGGCGGTGTTCTTCCTCCAGTTCCTCTACCTGATGTACGACCACCGGGATATCCGCTACTTCCTGGCCGGCCTCGCGCTCGCGGCCGTGGGGCTCGCGTGGCTTCTCGACCGCGCGGGAGTCGTGGGAGCGGGCCTCCGCTCGCTCCTTCTCCTCGTGATCACGGTCCAGTCGGTGCGCCGGCTGGAAAAGGATTCGTTGCTCGAAAACCTCGTGGCCCTGACGCTTCTCGCCGTCGCGTTTCTCGCTCCCCGCGCGCGGCGCTGGCTCGCGGAGCACCGGAGCGCTTTTCGCCGCGGCTGGGTGGCGTGGCTCGCCGGAGCCGCCGTGCTCGGGGCCGCCGTGGCGCTCGGAGCGAGCATCGAGGTCTATCAGGCGAAGAAGCTGCAGAAGCGCCCCGCGGTGCTGGCGCTCGAAAAGGAGGCCGGAGCGGCGGGCGCGCGGGTGGCCTACGTGGGCTTGAACGCGCCGTATCTCTTCTTCGGCCGGCGGCTCGAAAACGACGTGCGGATCGTGCCGCTCACCCGCAATCTCGACGCGGCGTACTACCGCTGGGGCGGCCCGGTGGAGCGGCCGTTCGAGGAAGGGCCCTACCGGCGGTGGAAGAAGAATCTGGCGGACCTGAACGTCCGGCTCGTGGTCGTCATCCGGTCTTCGTGGGAAGACCCGGAGCGGCGCTGGATGGCGCGGCGGCGGACGCAGTTCCGGCGGATCTACCGGGACTGGGAGACGGAGATCTGGCGGGTCCGCCCAGGGCCCGCGGCAGCCAGCGAGCGCGACGAAGAAGATCGTCCAGCGCGAAGGCGAGGATCGCGAGGAAGGGGAGCAAAGCCTGGAGCAGGAAGCGGTTCCAGGTCATCCGCACCAGATCCATCGGCGTCTCGCTGACCGCGTAGGCGAGCCAGGCCACTCCCAGCGGAGCGAGAGCCGCGAGCGCGAGCGGCCCGGCCGGCCGCCGCCGCAATCCCCGCCGGCCCGCAAGGAGGAGAAGCGGCGCCACGGACCAGAACACGGTCCAGTGCTTGGCCGCGACCATCTCGAACCGGATCTTGGGCAAGAGGAGCGGCAGGCGCGTCACGATCTCCGGCCAGAGATTCGCGGCGGTCAGGAGGTCTTCGTATTTCTCGTCGTACCGGTTGGGAATGCCCGAGCGCCAGGAGACGAGGAGCATCACGGCGAGGATGAACGGAACGGCGGCGGCGAGGACCGGGGCGGCCTTGCGGTGTCTCGCGAGAGTCACACCCGCGACCAGCAGGGCCCAGAGAGCGAGCGGCGCCCCCTCGTTTTTGCACAGCACGGCGGCGGCGAGGAGGAGCCCCGCGGCGATTCCGTGAGAGAGCCGGGGGCGCGCCCGGAGGAGCAGAAAGAGGGCGCCGCCGTAGAAGCAGGCGAGCGGCAGATCGCTGTAGGCGCTCACCGCTCCTCCACCCGGATAGAACGAGAGAAACGGCAGGAGCGCGGCCGCGAGCATCGTGAGCGCCGCCGCGTTGCCCGAGACCCAGCGCCGCGCGCCGCCGCAGACGAGCGTCAGGAAGACCGGGAGAAACATGGCGTAGAGCGGCCGGTAGACGGCGTGGGCGTCCCCGCCCAGGGGAAACAGCTCGGCGAGCGCCACCTGGGCGAGCGGCAGGAGCAGCGGATAGCGCGGATGGGTGACGTACCACTCCGGCTCCCGGAGCGCCCGGGCGTCCACCGTTCCCTCCTGTTGGACATAACGAGCCTGAGCCACCCAGGTCATGCGGCCGTCCCAGTCCCGCAGGGGGTTGGCGAGAGTGTCGGCAAGGACGCCCAGGCAGATCAGGGCGGAGACGGCGAACGCCGTTTTCTGCAGCCCGGTCCACGGCCGCTTTCGGCGCGGCGGCGCGCCGGGGCGTCTCCGGAGCCGCGCCACGATTCCGGCGAGGACGGGAGCGATCAGCACGGCGAGCACGGCCGGCCGGCGCAGGGAGACGGCGAAGACGTGCGACAGCGCGTAGAGGCTCCCGCCCACCCAGGCGATCCCCAGCAGATAGCCGTACGCGAGCCGCTGTCCTCGCGGAAGCGCGGCGAGGCCGGGCAGGAGCTGGACGATGCCCAGCCCCGCCGCGGCGAAGAGCGCCGCTCCGAGAAGACCCGCCAGGGTGTCAGCCGCGGCCATGCTGGCGGTTCAGCTCCCGGAGGAAGTCTTCGCGCTTCATGAGGATCGGCGGGTAGGGCTCGCGCAGGGCGATGACGACGAAGTCCGGCGCGTTCGGAGGGAGGCTCCGGCGGAGCGTGTCGCCGTCCGGCATCTCGGCGAGCTGGCCCAGGTAGATCGCGCGGCGCGGTGCCAGGTCGAACCGCGCCCAGTACGGCCCGCCCTCCCACTCCAGGCCGCCGTTGACGAGCAGGTACGCCCCGTTTTCCGGCACCGCCCGGCGGACGGCCTCGACGCCGTCCACCCAGCGCGGCCCCAGAACCCGCCGCCGCGCAGCCTCCGGGCTCTCGCTGAGCGTGGACACCGCGAGCGCCGTGCGCTTGGCCGTCCGGATTGCCGCCGTGGGGAGCGACACGATCAGGAAGAGGCCGAAGAGCACCAGGACGACGGTGCGGAAGACAGAGTCTGCGAAGGTTCGCACGGAGGGTGTGTGTATCACGGTTTTCGGGAGCCTGGAATGGTGCCCAACGCCCCTGCACGACAACGGATCTGTAGGGGCGGCCCTGCGTGGCCGCCCTG
>DATEIO010000289.1:0-2557 GCA_035278895.1 Thermoanaerobaculia bacterium
CTCGAGCTGGTTGTTGGCGGCCCCGGCCACCACCTTGCACCGCAGCTTGGGGATCGTCCGGTCATTGAGGATGGCCCCCAGGGCGCAGGGGGCGAGGATGTCGCACTCGGTCTCCAGGATCTCGCCCGGCGGCACGATCTCCACCCCCAGCTCGTCGCGGGCGATCGCGATCGCCTCGGGATCGATGTCGGCGCCGAAGATCTTGGCGGCCCCCTCGTCCTTCACGTACCGTGCGAGGTGGTACCCGACGCTGCCCAGGCCCTGGATGGCCACAGTCCTGCCCTTGAGGGATGCGTCGCCCAGTTGCCACTGCGCCGCCGCCTTCATCCCGAGGAGGACGCCGAACGCCGTGACCGGAGACGGGTCGCCGCCGCCGCCGTTGGCCGGAGACACACCGGTCACCCAGCGGGTCTCCGTCAGGACCGTCTCCATGTCTTCCATGTCGATGCCCACGTCCTCGGCGGTGATGTAGAGGCCGTGGAGCGACTCGACGTAGCGGCCGAAGCTCCGGAACAGCTCCTCGCTCTTGTCCTTCTTGGGATCGCCGATGATGACCGCCTTGCCGCCGCCCAGGTGGAGGCCGGCCGCCGCAGCCTTGTAGGTCATGCCCCGGGAGAGGCGGAGCACGTCGAGAAGCGCCTCGTCCAGGCTCTTGTAGGGCCACATCCGGACGCCCCCGAGCCCCGGGCCGAGCACCGTCGAGTGGACGGCGATGATGGCCTTCAAGCCGACCTCCGGGTTGGAGCAGAAGAGCACGCGCTCGTGCCCCATGCTCACCATCTGCTGAAACAATTCCATCGAGCACCCTTTCTGCGCTTGCGGATCTCAGGCGACCCGGTGAGGCGCGCTCCGCGCCTCGGCGGTTATTTTTTTCCGGGGCGGCCCCGGCTCTTTAAGGAAGAAAACCCCGGGAGGTCGGCCCAGGATCGTCTGTGGCGGACGCCATACGGCGGAGAGAAGTTTACCCGAAGGACTGCAAGGACACCAAGGACTGCAAGGACCTCGAGGACAGAAGACCGTGTCCTTGAAGTCCTCGGGGTCCTTTTCGGCTGCAGGGGCTCCTACAGCTTTCCGAGAGCGGCCAGAACCTCCTCGTCGTGGCCGTCCACGCTGACCTTCTTCCAGGCCTTCTTGACCGTGCCGTCCGGGCCGATCAGAAACGTGGAGCGCTGGATGCCCATGGACTTCTTGCCGTACATGTTCTTCTCCCGCCAGGCCCCGTAGCGCTCGGCCACCTGGTGGTCCGTGTCGGCGAGGAGGGGGAAGTTCAGGCTGTACTTGTCCCGGAACTCCCCGTGGCTCGCCACGTCGTCCGGAGACACGCCGAGGACCACGGCGCCTTTGGCCTTCAGATCCTGGCTGCGGTCGCGAAACGCGCACGCCTCCTTGGTGCAGCCGGGAGTGTCGTCCTTGGGGTAGAAGTAGAGCACCACGGGCTTGCCCCGGAGCTCGGACAGCTTGACCTTCCCACCGTCGTCCGCGGGAAGCATGAAATCGGGCGCGGTCTGACCCTCTTCGATCCACTCGGCCATACTGGAATTCTCCCTTCGAAGAGAAAAGTTGCGAGCAGGGAATGCCCGCCGGGAGGGAAGTTTAGCTCAAGGCGGGACCCTCTTTCCTCCCATGGAACGCCACCCCATCCCAGAACTTGAACGGCTGCGCGCCGTTGACCGCCAGGGCGAAGCCCGTGGCCCGGCAGCGCTTCAGGAATTCGGCGCGGTCGGCGGCCAGGTCGTCCCGGTAGGAGTAGGTGAGGATGACGAAGTCTCCTCCCGGCCGGAGGACCCGGGAGGCTTCGCGGAAGTGGGTCTCGACGAGGCTTGGACCGGCCTGGTGGATGTAGGGGAAGGAGTCTACGGCGAAGAGGAGGTCGATGCTCTCCGTCTCGAAGTCCGCGAGGTCGAGCCCTGAGGAGACGGCGAAGCGGACGTTGGGGAGCCCGGCGTTTCGCCTCCGGGCGGCGGCGATCATCTTGGGAGAGACGTCGATCCCCACCGCCTCGGCCACCCGGGGGGAGAGGGCGGCCTGCATGCGGCCGATGCCGCAACCGATCTCGAGCGCCTTTTTGTCCGGTCCCAGGAAGCCCCAGCGCTCGAAGAGGGTGACGATCTCGCGCGTGGCCACGGCGAGGAGGTCGGGGTCCCCGAGCGAATAGGCGGCGACGCTCGCGACCTCGTTGCGGCTGACCGACCGGTCGAAGAAGAGCCGGCAGGCGGCGACCGACTCCTCGGGCGAGGTGGACGCCTCGGCCGGGTCCGGATGCTCGCGGAGCATCGTGGCCACGCGCTCGCACCCTTCCCGGTGATCGTGGAGAAGGCGGGCCATCTCGCGGAGCGCGGGATCGAGGGGCCGTCCCCAGCGCCGCGCCACGAGCGCGACCAGATCCTCGACGTCCTGCGCGTCGCCCAGGACGAGGAGCAGGCGGGCGAGACCCAGGGCCGGCGCGACGTCGCCGGTCAGAAGGTCCAGAAAGATGTCCCGCGCCAGGTCCGGCTCGATCTCTCCCAGCCGCGCGTCGATCTCCTTGGGATCCGGGGAGGCGTCCGTCGTTCTCATC
>DATEIO010000290.1:0-11808 GCA_035278895.1 Thermoanaerobaculia bacterium
CGAAGACCACGTGGAGCCCTTCGGTGCCGCCCGACAGGTCGAGCCGGCGGTCGGTGAACGGGCCGAAGGCCTTCAGATGCAGATCGAGAAGCCTCACGGCTCGGCGGCCTCCGGGGTCGCGAGGAGACGGGCGAGGAGCAGGTCTTCGATCTCGGGCAAGAGGCTCCGGAGCTCTTCGGGATCGGTCACGTTCAGGATGTCGCCATCCGCGGCCAGCTCGGCAGGAAGCTTCCGCTTCAGGTCCGCCAGCTCGGAGGGGAGCGGCTCGAGCGAGCCCCGGCCCTCGCGCAGATCGCGGAGCGACCGCAGCAGCCCGCCCAGGGCATCGTCCCCATCGAAGGGATCGCGGAGGTCGTCGGGCCGGCGGGTCTCGAAGCGGACCTTCTCGATCCACAAGGCTCCTTCTCCGAAGCCGGTCGCCACGGACCGGCACTCGTGAATCCAGCGCTCGGAGGCGCCCAGCAGCTCCTCGTGGGCCGGGCAGGCGCCGTGGAGCACGAGCCGGGCCGCGAGCGGGCGGCCGTCTGCCATCGCCAGCTCCCGCTCCAGCGCCCTCCCCACCCGGTCGAGCGCCTCCCCCGCCGTGGCCGCGCCCGCCGCGTCCACCCGGCAGACGGTCCAGCGGAAGACGTCCAGGTCCCGCGGCTCGACGGCGACGACCTCGCGGTCCTCGACCGTCACCAGCATCGCCCCCTTGGGACCGGCCTCGCGCACATGGCGCCCCTGGAGGCTGCCGGGGAACACCACCCACGGGTCCCGGCACACGATCTCGCGTTCGTGGACGTGCCCCAGCGCCCAATATTGGTAGCCCTTCGAGCGCAGGCCCGGGAGCGTGCACGGCGCGTAGGAGGCGTGGCCGGGCCGGCCGTCCAGGCTCGTGTGGAGGAGGCCGACGTTGAAGAGCTGGGGCACGGCGTCAGGGTAGGCCGCCGCGAGATCCTCGCTCACGCTCTGGAGGGCGAACCCCTGGCCGTGGATCGCGACCTCCAGGCCGTCGAGGCGGACGGTCTCCGGCCGCTTCGTGGCGAACACCTTGACGTTCCCCGGCGGGCGGAGGACCCGGGTGATCTGGCTCGCGGCGTCGTGGTTGCCCGAGATCAGGAAGACCGGGATGCCCGCCTCTTCGAGCCGCCGCATGCGGGAGACGAAGAAGAGCCCCGTGTTGTAGTCCTTCCAGTCGCCGTCGTAGAGGTCGCCCGCGAGGAGCAGGAACTCAACCGCCTCCTGGATCGCCAGCTCCACCAGATTGTCGAACGCCCGGCGCGTGGCCCCCCGGATCTCGTCCGCCGGGGCACCTTCGTAGCGCGCGAGGCCTTTGAGCGGGCTGTCCAGGTGGACGTCGGCGGCGTGGAGAAATTTGAACACCGCTTCATGATACCGTTGTGGCGATCTCCCATGACGACTCCAGATCCAGATCTCCCCCGCTGCGGCTGGGTCTCGCCCGACCCGCTCTACATCGCCTACCACGACCACGAGTGGGGCGTCCCCGTCCACGACGACCGCCGGCTCTTCGAGATGCTGATCCTCGAAGGGGCCCAGGCCGGGCTCTCGTGGATCACCATCCTCCGCCGGCGCGAAGGCTACCGCCACGCCTTCCACCACTTCGACGTCGAGCGTATCGCGCGCTACCGTGACAAGGACGTGGAGCGCCTCCTGGCCGACCCGGGGATCATCCGCAACCGGGCCAAGATCGAGGCCACGATCAAGAACGCCCGGGCCACCCTCACCCTCGTGGAGGACGTGGGAAGCCTCGACGCCTTTCTCTGGCAATTCGTGGGCGGAGCGCCCAAGGTGAACCACTGGAAGGGCCTGAAGGAGATCCCCCCCGAAACCGCGGAATCCAAGGCCATGAGCAAGGAGCTCAAACGCCGCGGCTTCGGCTTCGTGGGCTCCACGATCTGCTACGCGTTCATGCAGGCCGTGGGCATGGTGGACGACCACACGCTCGACTGCTTCAAGCGCCGGGACAGACACTGAGTGAACCGGCGGCCGGAGCTCCTGCTCACCGCCCAGAAATGACGGCATCCTGTAGGGGCGGCCCTATGTGGCCGCCCTGGGTGGAGGAAAGGCCGAAGCAAGCAGGGCGGCCACACAGGGCCGCCCCTACAGAGCAGTTCTACCTTGACAGAGTATCAGGGCTTGGTGAAGTTCAAAGACGAAGTGCAGACGCCGCAGCCCCCATCATGGCAGCAGGCGTACCACTCGTACTGATGGCCCGAGATCGTGGACGGAGGCGTGCAGCTCCAACTGGTGTAATAGCGGCCCGACTGGGACATCGATGCGTTCGGAGAGGTAGAGTTTCCGGGCGTCGTCAGATCGTTGAAGACACAGAAGCAACCCCCACCGAAGTCGAACCCCGCTCCCCAGGTGTTGTCCGTCGCGTAGCCCGCGAAGCTGGACGGCGGCGAGCCGTTGGGAGAGGTGCGGTAAGTCTGCGCGCACGCCTTGTCTACGATGATGGTCTCCTCGTCGGTGGTGTCGCCGCTCGGCCAGCGGATGAAAATCGGCTCACCGGTCTCGTCGCTGGCTTTGTCGGACCAGTACCAGGGGCCCTTGGTGGCGTTTCCCGAGCCGTTGGTGCAGATCCAGCTGCCTGTGAATTCCCAGTTGCCGTTGCGCCGGATATTGAGCTCGCCGCAGGTGTTTGCAGGGCACCCCGAGACCGAATAGGTATAGCTGCCGGAGTAGACGACGGTCGAGCTGACCGAGGCGTCACAGATAATTGATTTGTTCGAGATCGGCCGCAACCCGCCACCGTCGCCGCGGGAAGTCCCTGCCACGGCACGCCCGCGGTGAACCTGCAGGACCAGGCGAGCGCCGGCGAGCTCCTCCGCGGAGCCGAGATCGATCTGCAAGCGCACGGGAGCCCCGGACGTCATCGTAAACGACCTGAGGATCCCACCCTGCTCATCCTTCACGATCACTTTCACGGAGGTGCCTTTCTCGAGCGCTGCGGCGAGACGCACCCGGCCGTCCAGGTCCGCCTCGGCGGGCACGCTGGCCGACTCTCCCTGGCCGAGCCCGCCCTTGCCGGCCGCCATCGCCGACAGGCTCGCGGCCCAGGCAGGCCGAGACACGCGAGCCCGCATACGGCGGCCTGCCTTTTCCATCCGCACCTGGGCTTCGTCGAGAACCAACGCGCTCGGATCGAAATCCCGCGGGGCCGCCACCAGGAGCACAGCGGCATCCTCCGGCAGCTCCGCCAGGGCTTCGGCCCGGAGCAACTCCGAAACTTCCAGAGCTTCACCGGGCTCTACCCGTACCGTGGCTGCGCGAGACGATTTGCCGGAGAGGTCAGCGGGTTCCGAGCTCAGGTTCCACGCCCACAAGCGGTGAGACAGAGCAGGACCGGAATCTCCAGGGAGAAGGACCTGCAGACGAGAATCAGCCAGAGCCAGGCCTGCCCCGAAGAGCAGGAAGACAGCGAGAAACACAAGTTGCTTTCTGGACATGTCTCGACTCCTTGTTGATGTGCTCCAGGAGGAACGTTCCACCCGGAGCTTCGAGCACGGAGCCGAGGCCTCAGCTGCCTTTAAACAGCATCGCCTAAATTTAAGCTTTTGTCAATAACACCCTCCAAGCCGAGTTCCTTGAAGGGCTTCTATAGCCTCGCCAAGGGATTCGGCCTGACGGCAAAGGTCTCCCCCTATCCGTTCCCCCATCTCGGATGCATCAACACGACCGCGGTTGCCAGACTCCAATCTGAGAGCCGATATTGGTCGGGTAAGCCCCAGACCCGGCGCTGCTGCTGGCTCCCTGGGGTTGCGGGGGAAAGAGCAGGTTATTCGCATTCTTGAAGACCAGCTCCTTCCCCGGGAGATCCTGGAAGATCAGCGCGAAGGAAGAGCCTCCGTAGTTGAACATCCCGACTTCCTCTCCCTTTTTCAGCTCCGCTCCCTGACGGACCTTGTCCGTGTGGAAGGTGACCGTGGAAACTTCGCTCATCCCCAGGGGGATCAGGGCGACGTTTCCGTAATCCTTCGTTTCGATCACGAGCAGACCCCGGGCATTGACCTGTGCCAGGTAGGGCGTAGATTCCGTCGTGGCCCCGCCGTAGTCCGGAATCACCAATTTGCTGAAAAAGTATCCGGGGATCACGAGGGGGTCAAACAAGACCCTCCCGTGGACGGGACTCCACCACCGGTGGTAATTGTAAGGATTCAAATAGGTCTGGAAGATGTAACCGTTCTCAAACATGCTGACCAGGTCGTACTCATCGATCACCCTTTGCTGATCGGGGTCTGGAGAGCTGAGGATGTCAGCCAATGAATACGGCATGTCCTTGAACCAGAAGGTGTCTTCCCTGGAAATGAACCTGGCCCAGCGATACAGAGAGCTATCGCTCGCGCTGACGGCGACTTGATTGGAGTCCGGGTCCGCGATGGGCCTCGACTTCTTCCTGTCCTTGAATTGCCGCGTAAAGAACGAATTCCACGTGTTCCAGTAGGGAGAGACGCCCGGTGTATCCTGCGCCCACAGTGGAAATTGGTAACTCTTCTTCGCGGCCGGCGTAAGCCACCCCGCGCTCTCGAACTGCTCCATGGATTCGGGTGAGCCCAGAAACTTATTCCATGTGTTGAGCACAACCGACATCAGCCGATTGAATTCCGGCACGCGAAAGACCACCGCTCCTTCCAGGGTCGGGTCGATCCCCACGGTAATCGCAGAGAAAGGCAAGCCCACCAGATCGCCATCCGCGAACTGCGGGATTTCGTCCATCACCTGGTTGAAAAGGTGCAGCAGCGTCTCCAGATCCGGAATGTCGGGGATTGCGATGCCCGTTTCATACTCGTTGTTCGGCGTCGTGGGAGAACGCAGGATGATCCCATTCTGCTTAAAGGCCTCGTTCATCATCCAGCGAACCGTGGGATCCCGTCTGATGTACTCGCCCAACGCCTCGATGGAAGGATCCAGGGTCGAGGGCGCCTTTTGCCCTAGCTTTTCAAGAAATTTCCGCAGACCATGGCTTCCGGGTCCGGGCATCCATCCGCTGCGCACGTAATAGCTGGTAAACACCCGGTCCTCAATTGAGTTACTTTCAACGCTCGCATCCTCTTCATTCACATTCATGGGTTCCTCCTGAAGGGGCGCAACAACCAACGAGAGCGGCCGCGCCGGGCTCCTTGAATCTTTGGATTTTCGTTGAGCCTACTCCTCCTTCTTATTATCGTCAACGCGATAGAACCATGCGCATAAGCACTCCGACGCGGTGGTACTCCTTCGCAGTTGTCGGCCCAGGCGACGAGCGGCTGTCCGACTTCATGGAGTACGCGGGCTCCAAGCTGGCCCGGGAGGTCAATCGCCTGACCGACTGGAGGGGACCGGTCTTCGAGCGCCGCTACACGATGATCCCGGTGAGCAACGAGGAGGCTGCCCAGGTCGACGTACTCAAGTACGTGATCGGCCATGGAGTCAAGGAAGGGCTCGTCGAGCGGGTCGACCAGTGGCCCGGAGTCCAAGGCCCGGGCCCGGCTGCGCGGCGAGCCTCTGACGGGGCATTGGTTCAGCCGGAAGGACGAATCCGCCGCCCGCCGCCGGGGAGAAGACTTCGGTCCCTTGGAGTACGCAACAGAGGAAACCGTCTTCCTCTCGCCTATTCCCTGTTGGGAGCACCTCCCGGCGGAGGAGTACCGGGACCGTATCCACGGATTGGTGGAGGAGATCGAGGAAGAAGCCGCGGCGGACCGGGAGAAGTCCGGGATTCCGGTCCTCGGACCCGAGGCCATCCTGACCCAGGACCCGCAGCACCGCCCCAAGAAGCTCGACAGGTCGCCCGCTCCCTTCGTGCACGCCGCGACCAAAGCCGCCCGCCTGGCGCTCTATCAGTCCTACTCCTGGTTCGTCGGGGAGTTCCGCAAAGCCGCCGAGAAGCTCCTACGAGGAGACCGTGACGTCAGCTTCCCGCCCGGGTGCTTCCCGCCGGCCCTGCCTTTCGTACCGGGGTAGGGTGGGGTAGCAGGCCCGGACCGGATGTTTGGGCGCTGGGGCAGGTCCCCGGAGAGGACCGAGGGGGAGAGGTGTGTCTTGAGGTCGTCCAGGCGGTCCCAGGCGGGGTCCGGATGAGGGCCCGGAGCTCTGAGAGGCGGAAATCGAGGGGAAAACCGGGCGAAACAGGGGGGGCATGGTGGATTCTCCCGCTTGATTCTCGGGGGGACCCTCTCCTCGAAGGGGAAAGACGAGGAGTCTTTCCACAACTTACCAGGCACCTATCTCCCGGCGAACACCTGGCAAGAGGACTTTTACCTCTTCAGTTCTGTGCCCTGCCTGGCACACACGCCGTGACGGCCCAGCGGCGGACGGCCAAGCCAGTCGTCCGCCTGCGCCGAGTTGGGCGTTTAAATAGCTCGGCACGTTCAAGTAAACTCCTTAAGCTCCAACTGATAGTCGGTCCTCCGTAGCCTTTTAAATGAGATATGTGCCTCGTAGAGACCAGGCTTTGGTATGGAGAAAGAAAAATATCTGAGGTTAAGGTTATCAGGCAGTAGGGCCGGCCATTTCCCAAGGTGGCGCATCAAAAGAGTGTGATCTCCAGTTGTCGTTACTGCCATAAAATCAAACCCATTCATCACGCTTCCCCGCCCGACCTCCCTCCCATCTAACAGGAGCACTACATCGAGATCAAAAAGAAAAAATGCACCTTCATGTCTTATTCTTAACCGCGCTTGGTCAGGGTAGACCAATGAGCCGACCCAAAGAGATACAGCCTCTTTTTCCAGATTAGCTGAAAGCTCAAGGCCCCTTCTTGGGGCCTCAGAGCGGATAGCCTCAAAAAGCCTCTGAAACCCCTGAGGCTGATAAAGGTCGACCCAGTTCAGGCCCTCAAAATCAGCGGGCACATCGCAGTCATCAAATCGCGCCGGTATAAGAAAGATATTTTCGTTAGGGTAAGTCTTAAGAACCTCATATGCCTCCTTGAGTTCTGTTTGGAAAAACCCGATTTTACTTACAGAGCACTTAGAGAGACAGGCAATAAAAAAATCTGCCTCTTTAAGGGCTTCCTTGATTCTGGTCCGCCACCGCTGCCCAGGCAAGATATGTACCTGGTCAATCCAGGGATCACAGCCAGCCTTCTTCAAAGAATCGTGCAAGGCGAGAGCAGAGCCACTATCCTCCCGCGCATAGCTGATAAACACCCTAGGACTACGCATGGTGGCACCCGTCGATAGTTGACCAGTTCAGCGACTCGGCACCTGTCGCCCAACGCTGTGGCGGCTCAGCCTGCGGCGCCAGCCGTCCGCTGGAGCTGCGGGTTCGGTGGCGGCGCACATATGCTGCCACTTAAGGACATAGAAGTGGTTCAGTAGCGGTGAGCCGCAGTCCATACTTACTTGTCAAGTAGCCACGTAGCTGCTCTCTCTCCTCAATCAGCGTATCGAGTCGGAGGCGTTCATTCTCAATAAGATTGGCACATACAATCTTCTCCCCCTCATCTCCGATGACGCCAAGTCCCTTCGCTTTATTGTAACATTCGGTGAAGTTGTCCGCCAAAAGGCAAGCTGCCGTAATCGCAGCATCGGATAAACTGAACCCACTCTCGCGCGCATCCTCAAGGCCGGAACACGTTTCCCCTCTTCCGTAAACTTCGCTAAAATGCGCAACACAAGCATTGATATGATCTTGAAGCGCAGGGTGAACCGCCTCTAAGTCAAGACTTCTATACTGATCCCTTGCTTCCCGGATTGCATTTAGGATGACTGACTTCGAGGGAGGCCTTGCACAACGCCGTGGATCGAGCGTCTGGTCGATCCGACTCATAGCATTCCAAGCCTTGGATGTCCAGTCGGGTCGCATTACTCGCCAGTCATTTTCGTTTTCTAAATCGACAAATTGGTAACCTGGTGCTGGCGACCAGCGCCCCTCATTCTGAGAAGCGACTACGTGGGAGTGTTCTCGATGCTCTTGTCCAGGCGTCCACATTACCTTTGGATTGCCGCCCCATGCGTCGTTAGCCCACGAGTAGCCCGGATCAGGAACCCATGTATCTTGCTGTGTGCCGGACGTGATGTGAGGATATGCGTCAGAATGCGGCAACCCGGACTCCCAAATCGTACGCGGGTTGGCGGCATTAGCCGAAGCATGCCAACTGTAACCTGGATCACGAGCCCATGTACCTTCGTCCCGACCGGCAGTGACGTGTGGAAAGCCAGGCTCCGATTTGCCTGGGACCCAAACGACCGGACTAATCTTCCCAGGTTTCATCCACACATAGCCTGGGGACGGGGCCCATACGTTTGGTTCAGATCGGGCGAAAACATTTGCATACAGCGGATGGATCATCCCAGGGAACCACCGAACGCGCCAATCAAGGTGTGACTCCGGAGAAAGCCAAACGTAGCCTGCTTCAGGATGTGGACGTAAATCCGATCCTAAGAAGACGTAAGGGGAAAAAAGTTGTGAGAACACTGCCGCAAGAACGATAACTATACTTACGGCGAGGGTGAGGGCGATTGCCTTTCCCCAGCCCTTCCTCTTTCGAGCCCCGCTCGGATTCACCTCCTGCAGGGTTCCTAAATTGAGACCTTGCAAATCACCAGCGCTAGACACTCGCGAATCGCTTTCCCCGATCCCAACTGAATTTGGCGTCAGAATAGACTTGCTCGCGGCTGGATCGCTAGTCGTCGACTGGTCATTACATGATTCCTTGATTGCCAACTGTGGTTCGGTATGCTCACTATCAAGGTTCCTAAGTAGTACCTGAAGTTTTACCCACTGCGAAATACCTTGTATCCAGGCATCGTCGTCAATGGAAACCGATCCCTGAGTGACAAAAGCATTGATGGCTTCTCTGGTGTAAGGGCCATATCTTTGACCATTGCGCCCGATAAAGATTTCACCCATACATGGCCCCCTTGTAATGCTGCCTCCAATCGCTATGGAGCGACCGTCGAGGGTGCTACCGTAGCTCCAAGCCTGACGCCGAACTTAGCTTCGACTCAACACGTCATCCTTTTCTTGGCTGTCCAGAAGAGGCGCAACAACCGACGGGATCTGTGCGCCGAACTCCTTGAATCTTTGGACTTTTGCTAAGCTTACTCCTCCCCCTTATTATCGTCAACGCGATAGAGCCATACACATAAGCATTCCAGCGCGGCGGTACTCCTTCGCAGCCGTCCCGAAGCCCGCTAAACGGACTTATGGGGGGAGGGGTGGGTGATTGTCCGCTGGGAGCCTGCCGGATCAGGTGACCTGCTCGCGGCGGGAGAGGAGCGGGCTTCGTACCGGCTCTCGGACGCATAAGTACCAGGTGTAAACCGGCCCAACGGGCCGGGAGATTCTAGCCCAGGGCTTCGGCCGCAGGCCGACGCCCTGGGTCAGGGAGAGAGAATCGGCAAAGCGGCCTGAAGGGCCGCGAGAAGCTCGGCTGAACCGACGTTGAGGTGATCCCAGCAGAGATTTCTCGCGACCCTTCAGGCCGCTGGGGTGGACGGGGGTTTCTCACCCAGGGAATCGGCCTTCGGCCTCATCCCTGGGCTGAAATCTCCCGGCCCGTCAGGCCGATCTGATTTCGAGCTTCTTCCGCGAGGGGAGACGAAAGTCCGGCCGTTCGCGGAACTTGTCCACGCGCCACGGAATCCGGGTGGGCCTCGCGGAAGTTTGGGACGCCTTCCCGGACTCTCGGCTGCGGCTCCGAATCCTGCGGAGCGCCACGGAGGCTTCGAACGCCTCGCAGAGATTTCCAGCAGGCCTCGGAATCGGCCGTTGGCTCGCAGAGATTGGGGCTGTCTTGGAGAAGGCCGAGGCGTCCGCGGGAGAATTCTGGCGCCGCGCAGAATTTAAGGGCGGCTCCCAGAAGATTCCGGCGGCTGGCAGAATCTTCCAGAGACTCCCGGAATCTTACGGCGCGCGGCAGAATTTTACGGCGCCTTCCAGAATTTTGCGGCGCGCGCCAGAAAAATTCGGCGGCTCGCAGAATCTTACGGCCGGCCGCAGAATCTTCCAGCGCGCGGCAGAAGATTCCCAGGGTTCGCCGTATTTTCCAGCGCGCTCCGGAAGATTCCCGGGCTTTCTGGAATTTTCTGGCGGGCGCTGGAAGATTCCGGAAGTCTCCGGAATTTTCCGGGCGGCTCCGGAATCTTCTGCGAGCCGGCGGAAGATTCTGGGCGCGGCTGGAATTTTCTGCCAGCCGCCGGAATCTTCTGCCGCGCGCCGGAAAATTCTGGGAGCCGCCCTTTTTTTCTGTCCCGCTCTGTAAAGTTCTGGAAGCGGCCGGAATTTTCCCGGACGCGTTCCCGTCTTCGGGGGACGGCCCCGATTTTCGGGAAGGCGACAGAGACTTACCGGGTTCCGGCTCCGGGCTCTGCGGGAGCCGGTTTTCTCAGGACATAGAGCACCGACTGGTTCTTCCCCCCTTCGCCCCGCACGGCGATCTCCTGGATTCCGTCGCCGTCCAGGTCCACCACGTCGAGCGATCGGCCGGTCGCCAGCGCGAAATCGGCTTCGTCGCGGTCGTCCTTCTCCTTGTCCTTCTCCTTCTGGCTCTTGCCGACCACGACCGACCAGGCGGCCTTGGACGCGACCGGCCTCCCTTCCCGCTCTCCGGGGTAGAGGTGGAGTTTGCCGTCCGCGAGGACGAGGAGGTCCGGCGCGCCGTCGCCGTTCAGGTCGCTTCCGAAATCCCACTCCCGGGCGGTCAGGCCCAGCTTGGTCCGGCGCGGCCGGGGCTCGAATTTCCCCTCCCCCACGTTGCGGAAGACGGAGACCACCAGCTCGCCGCTGTCCATCCCCTCGGGGTGGATGAGGACGAGGTCGTCCTGGCCGTCGCCGTCCGCGTCCGCCGCGAAGGTGGTGAGCGGGTTCCACAGGGCGCAGTCGGTGTCCACGGCGAGGACCGGGGCGGTCCCCCTCCGGGAGCGGTCGCGGTCGAGGTAGAAGAGGCGGAGGCGCTTCTTGACGAAGATGCCGATCTTTTCGATCGTGCCCACCGCCAGGGCCGGCCGGCCGTTGATCCGGAGGTACTTCTCCTCCAGGAGCCGCTCGTCGCCAGGAAGGAGCGACCAGCTCTCGACCGGCTCGCCGCCGCCCGGCGCAAGGACGAGGGTGCGCAGGCGCCGCCGGCCGTGCGTCTCCGGCCCTACGGCCAGCAGAGGCTCTCCGCCGCGCCCGAGAAGCGTCACCCCCGGGCTCGTGAGACGGAGCCCCCAGCGCGTGCGCTCGGCCTTCAGGGGGATGTCGAAGCCGTCGCCGCGCCCGAGGCCGCCGCCGGGGCCGGCGGTCAGAAGCTGGAGATGCCCCGCCCGGGCCGTGGGGAGCCACGGCAGCCCGGCCGGCCAGGCGGACGACAGGCCGTCCACCGACAGCAGGTCCACGTCCGCAGACTCCAGAACCCGCCGCGCTCCCCCGCCGCCCGGCGCGAAGAGCACGCCCGGCATGCTCGCGACCGGCGTCGCGGAGCCGTCGCCGTCCAGGTCGAACGCGGCCACGGCGTTGACCTCTTCGTGGACGTCCGCCAGGCGCTGCTGCGTCTTCCGCACCGGATCCACGAACCAGAGCGACCGCGCCTTGAAGCCCTCCCCCGAGCCCACGAGCGCCGCAATGCCCGGACGGCCCTGGAGATCGCGCGCCGGGGCCCAGCGGAGGAGCTTGCCGGGGAGGGGGGTGGCGAGGATGTTGTAGCCGGAGGGGCGCTGGGGTCTCACCTCCGCAGGTGCCGCAGTAGCCATGCTGGCCAGCATGGGCCGGGACCTGGGCGTGGAATCCCGCTGCACGGCCGGGACGGCGGAACCGGTTGCCTCCATCCTCGTGTAGGGGCGGGTCTGCGACCCGCCCTCGATGGAGGATAACGCCGCCTCGGAAAGGGCGGGTCGCAGA
>DATEIO010000291.1:0-27732 GCA_035278895.1 Thermoanaerobaculia bacterium
GGCTACGAAGCCTGTTTGAACACCCGGCGCCACCAGCGGCGGTAGACGGGCTCGCTGTGCTTTTCCGCTTCGGCCTCCAGGCTCTCGACGGGCGCGGGGAGGAGGGCGAGGCGCCCTTTCTGGAGTTGGAGAAGAAGGAGGTCCATCTCGCGGCCCCTCTGGCGGGGGTCGCCGGAGAAGGCTTCGCCCAGGGAGGTTCGGCCGTCGAAGCGGGCGTAGAAGTCGCGCACGCGGTCGGGCATGCGCTTCTGCTCCTCGGCCGTGGGCTCCCCGACCCACATGGGGTACGAGCGCTCGAGGAGATCCAGGGGGACTGCCATGTGCCGGCGGGCTACGAGCACCTGCTCCTCGGTCGCCTGCTCCAGGAGGAGATCGTAGACGCTCATCTCGTGGGTCCCCCGGTCGACGGGGTCGCCGACGTCGGCGATGTCCAGCACCATGCCCACGCAGAGGCGGAAGGTCCCTTCGAGGAAGCGGAAGTAGGAGCCGCGGATGGCACGGTGGAGGTCGGCCAGGGTCTTTTCGCCGTCCACGGCTTCGACGATCCGCCGCTGGACCGGGGTCAGATCGTTTCCGCCCGGGAAGCGCTCGCCTCGGCGGAGCACCATGTTGTCGTGGATGAGGACCCGGCGGAGGCGGGCGTATTCATCCTTCCAGCGCGTCCCCTCCATGACGAGCCCGAGGACGTTGATCGGCTGGGGGAGGATCTCCTCCTCCTGCGGCAGCTCGGCCTGGAAGTAGAAGATGCCGCGCTCCCAGAGGAAGATGTCGCAGACGACGTCCTCGATCTGGCCCCGGAGCGTGCGCTGGATCTCCTCGGCGGAGAGCATTCCGAGCTCCAGGAGGGTGGCGCCCAGGCGGGTTCCATGGCTCGTGCAGTGGTGAAGCGCCCGGAAGAGCTGCTCGTCTGTCAGAAGCCCAAGGAGCAGCAGGTGCTGGCCGTAGAACTCGGCCGGGTTGTTCGAGAAGCAGCCCACGACGTCCCCGGCGTGGAAGTAGATCCGCTTCTCCCGCTCGCTGCGGCGGATGACAAGGGCCCCGGTGGGCCGCTCGTTCTGGGCCCACTGCAGGAGATCCCCGACGGGGAAGGACGCCAGTCTTCCTGAAAATTCCATAGGAGTTGGGGTTGATTCTAGCAGGACGGCGGCGAGAATTCCTCCCCGGCGGGCGCTGTTATGCTTCCCATCATGCTCCGCGCCAAGCCTCTCTTTCTTTTGTTCCTTCTGATCGGCCTGTCCGCTCCCCTGGGAGCTGCCACCTTCCCCTGCCGCCCGTGCGCGGGCGTGCGGCTCGATCCCGCGTCCGATCCTTCCCTGTCGGCCGGCCCCGAGACCTTTGCCCGGGCGCTCCAGACCGCGAAGCTCGAGCCGGGAAGCCCCCTGTTCATCGCCTGGGAGGTCCCGCTCCCGGCCGAGGGTACCCCGGCGCCGGCCACGGTCCGCGAAGCGGGCGCCACCCCCTGGCTTTCCCTGATCTTCCGCTCCCCCGCTCCCCTGGCCCAGGCTTCCGAGCGCCTCCAGCAGGAGCTGCGCGCTGCCGCGGCGATCGCCGGCTCGGCGCCCGCGGGTACCTGGTTCCAGGTGGTCTGGCGGCCCGAGGGGCAGGAGGGGAACGGGTTCAACCCCGCCGAGTACGCCTTCCTCCTGAAGCGCGCCGCCGTGGCGCTGACCGGGGCCCGGCAGGACGCCTTGGTGGCCACCGAGCCGCTGCCGGACGACCCGAAGGCGATCGCCGCTTTCTACGAGGAGGAGGTGGCGGCCTATCTGGAAGCGGTCGCCCTGCAGTCCGCCTCTCCGGCCGCCATCGAGGCCGTCCAGACGGCCGATCCCGGCCGGCCGGTGGTGCTCGACGCTCTCGCCTGGCCGGCCGCTCCGGCGGACCCGGCCGAGGTGATGGCGCTCGCCGCGCAGTCCGCGGCCGCGGGCGTCGACATGACCCTGTTCCGGGCTTCCGCCGTGCCGGCGGAGGACCGGGCGATCTTCCCCCTGCTCAACCCGCTCTCCGTCCTCGCCCGGGAGTTCAAGGGCGATCTCTCCTACGATCCCAATTCCACACCGTCCGGAGCCTCGGGCGCCTGGGTGTTCGTGCGTGGCGAGGACCTGGGGCTGCGGGTGATCGCGCTCCTCCCGGAAGGGACGAGCGAGGCGGTCCTCCGCTTTCCGGACCCGGAGCTGCGGCGGCCCACCCGCTTCCCCGTGGCTCCCGGCCGGATCTCCCCGCCTTCCGGGGAGGTGACCGCCCAGGGGCTCGAGCTGCGCGTTCCGGACGCGGGGCGGGTGACGGTTCTCGGGCTCGAGCGGGCCACGGCGGCCGAGCGCGAAGGGGTCGAGGAGAAGGTGACGGTCTCTTCGCAGCGGGAGATGCCGGTCGAGGAGATCCTCCGCCGGCTCCAGGCGTTCGAGGACGCTCAGGCACGGCACCTCGAGCACTACCGCGCCACCAACACCACCCACATGCGCTTCCAGCCGGCGGCCGGAACGCAGACGATCGAGGCGACGCTTCAAGGGCCGTTCTTCTTCGATCCCAGGACCGGATCGGACTGGGCGTGGGAGACGCTCTACGTCAACGGCGTGCGCTGGCGGGGCAAGAAGCTCCCCGAGATCCCCCTGATCCAGCCGGAGAAGGCCGCGGCCCTGCCGCTCGAGATCCACTTCAGCAGGCAGTACCGCTACCGCCTCCGCGGCACGGAGAAGGTGGGCGACCGTGACGCCTGGGTGGTCGACTTCGCGCCGGCCGGCCCGGCGGGCGAGGGGGCCAAGCTGTATCAGGGCACCGTCTGGGTCGACCGCCAGGTCTACGCGCGCCTGCGCACCCGGGCCGTGCAGATCGGCCTCGAAGGCGAGGTGATCTCGAACGAGGAGACCCTCCACTACTCGCCGATCGACGCCCAGGGGAACCCGGCCGCGTGGTCGTCCCAGAGCTTCGTGCTGCCGCTCCGGCTCGTGGCCCAGCAGATCCTCTCGGTCGTCAACACCGCGACGGTCGTGGAGCGCGAGACGCTCCTGACGAACGTCGTGGTGAACGGCCCCGCCTTCGAGGACGACCGCAAGGAGGTCGCCCAGTCGGACGTGACCATGGTGCGCGACACGGACAAGGGTCTGCGCTACCTGGTGAAGGACGACACGAGCGGCGAGCGGGTCGTCAAGGAGGGCTTCGACACCAACAAGCTCTTCGCCGTGGGCGGCGTGTTCTACGACGACGCGCTGGACTATCCGCTGCCGCTCGCGGGCATCAACTACTTCTCCTTCGACTTCCGGGGGACGGGCAAGCAGCTGAACGCCTTCTTCGCCGGCGCGCTCCTCGTGGCCGACGTGGCCGAGCCGCGGCTCTTCGGCTCGAAGTTCGACGCCGGCGCGGACGTCTTCGCGCTCGCCATTCCGCTCACCGACACCGTCTACCGGGGCGACCGGGAAGCCAACGAGGAGGACGTGGACCTGCGGACAGGCAACGTGGGCCTCAAAATCGGGCACCCGATCGGCAACTTCGTCAAGGTCGGGGCGGAGTACAGCGCCCTGTTCTTCAACTATGGCAAGGCCGAGGACACGGCCGACGGCTTCGTGATCCCCAGCGACAACATCACCCATTCGCTCGACCTGACCGCGACCTTCTCCCGCTCGGGCTACCGGCTGTTCGCCTCCGGCAGCTACAACCGGCGCTCGGAGTGGGACTTCTGGGGCCCGCCGGGCAATCCCGAGTGGAGCGAGGGCAAGCAGGACTTCCTCCGCTACGAATTCCGGGCGAGCAAGAACTGGTACCTCCCCCGCTTCCAGAAGGCGAGCTTCGAGGTGGACTACGCGTCGGGCAGAGATCTCGACCGGTTCAGCAAGTACCAGTTCGGCTTCTTCGGCGGCACCCGCGTCCACGGCTACCAGAGCAACCGGGTGCGGGCCACGGAGGTGGTCGCCGCTCACACCTCCTACGGCTTCGAGGTCGGCCAGATGCTCCGGCTGGAGGCCGTGGGCGACGTGGCGTGGGCGACCGACGAGGACACGGGGCTCGACCGCGAGCTTTTAGGCGGCGTCGGCCTCCAGGGGTCGTTCATGGGGCCCTGGCAGACGCTCGTCAACCTGGACGTGGGCGTGCCGGTGGCCGGCCCGGACGACGGGTTCGTGCTCTACCTGGTGTTTCTGAAGCTGTTCCGGTGAGGGTAAAAAAAAGTGCCTCCTCTTTCCCGGTTCAGGATGAGGAGGCTGAGGGGAGAGTGACGGGGGAGGAGGTCAGCCTGGCAGGAGGATCTCCTGGGTCGGCGACTTGTCCTCGAAGGGCCGGTCCTCCAACGCGGGAAGCGGCCCGGCGATGTCCTGCATGAAGTCGAGCTTTCTCAGGCTCTTGCCGGGGTAGGGGGAGCAGAGCAGGTAGCCCTGGACGAGATCGATTCCGGCCGAGAGGACCACGTCCAGATCCCGCTCGTCCTCGATCCCTTCGGCCACCGCCCGCCCACCCAGCCGGCACGCCAGGTCGGCGATCGACTCGAGAACCGCCCTCCGGTGCGCGTCGGAATGCGCGCCATCCACGAAGTGGCGGTCGATCTTCAGAAGGTCGGGCTGGCAGTCGAGAATCATCCGGAAATTGGACTGCCCGAGCCCTACGTCGTCGAGCGCGATCCGCACGCCCAGGCCGCGGAGGCGGTCGAGGCTCATGAGGAAGGCCGGCCCGGACCAGGGCGGCGCGTGCTCGACGATCTCCACGATGAGCCGGTGGCAGGGGATCCCGTACTCCTGGGCCTGCTCGGCAAGCCAGACCGGCAGCAGACGGTCCTGCTCCAGAGTCGACGCGTGGACGTTCAGCGACAGCCCCGGCACGTCCGCAAACCCACGGGCCTCGCGCAGGGCCGCGGCGATCGCCAGGCGGTCGATCTCGGCCTCCCGCCGCTTGCGCCGCACGTACTCGAAGAGGACGTCGGAGCGCTCGACGTTGGTGCCCCGGGGACCGCGCGTCAATGCTTCCAGGGCGAAGACCGAGCGCCCGCCCCAGCCGATCTCGAAGATGGGCTGAAACGAGGTCGTAAGCCCCGTGGGCTCGACGATCTGGTTCCAGAGGCGTCCGGCTCCGAACATCACGCGACTCTCTCCGTGACCTTCCCCGTGAGACGGGCGGCGATCTCGGCCAGGGCGGCGAGCGGCTGGGGTTTCAGGAGGAAGGCGTCCACCCCCCGCCCGACGGCCTCTCCCTCGATCTCCACCGACCCGTAGCCGGTGAGCACGATGACGCGGGTCCAGGGAGAGCGCTCGCGCACGAAGCGGATCAGCTCCAGCCCCTCGTTGCTGTGGATCCCGGTCAACCGCAGATCGGCGATCAGCAGGGTGTACCGGATGTGCGAAAGCAGAGCCTCGGCCTCTTCGAGCTCCTGGGCGCAGTCAACCTGCCAGCCCAAAGGCTCGAAGTAATCGCGGATCGCGAACAGGATCGGCTCTTCGTCGTCCACAACAAGGATTCGCATTCTCATGGCTCGGTTCCCCTGGAAGGCAACCTTCGTGCCAGGTATCAAAACAGCGACAAATCAAGGTTTTAGGCTGGAAAGGCTGCAAGAAGTTTGTCCAGATCCGGGACGAGCGTCTAGAATCCGGACAAATGAAAACGTTTACGTCTGCCGCTTCTTGAGCTTCTGATAAAGCGTGCTGCGGGGGATTCCGAGCCGGAGGGCGGCCCGGCCGACGTTGCCCCCCTCCTCTTCGAGGACGCGCGCCAGGTGCTGCTCTTCGAGGTCCTTGAGCGTCAGGCCGTTCCCGGCTTCCGCAGCCGAGCCGCCGGACTCGAAGCGGAGGTCCTCCGGGGAGAGGAGCTCGCCGCCCGAGAGGAGGGCCGCGCGCTCGAGCACGTTGCCGAGCTCCCGGATGTTGCCGGGCCAGGAGTAGGCCTGGAGCCGGGAAGCGGCCTCCGGGGAGAGCGCCAGGCGCCTCCTCCCCAGCTCGGCCGCGAGGCTGGTCAGGATCCGCTCGGCGAGCGCCGGCACGTCCTCCTGCCGGTCCCGCAGCGGCGGCACGATCAGGGGAAGGGTGCTGATCCGGAAGTAGAGGTCGTTTCTGAACCGCTTCTCCGCCATCAGGGACGCCAGATCCTGGTGGGTCGCCGCGATGAGCCGTACGTCGACCGACCGCTCGCTGACGTCGCCCAGCCTTCGGAAGCGCTTCTCCTCGATCACCTTCAGGAGCTTGGCCTGGACCTGGAGGTCCATGTCACCCACCTCGTCCAGGAACAGGGTTCCCAGATGGGCGACCTCGAGGAGACCGACCTTCTGCTCGACCGCGCCGGTGAAGGCCCCCTTCCTGTGGCCGAAGAGCTCGGTTTCCAGGAACTCCCGCGTGAGCCCGGCGCAGTTGATGTCGATGAACGCCTCCTCGGCCCGGAGGCTGTTTTCGTGGAGCCAGCGGGCGAGCACTCCCTTGCCGGTCCCGGTCTCGCCGAGGACGAGGACAGGCCTCTCCGAGGCGCAGACCTTCCGGGCGTCCTGGGCGAGGCGGCGGATGGCCGGGCTGGTGCCGAGAAAGGGGTCTGGGGCCGCCTGCGACCGGCGGGCGCGGTGGAACCGCTCCTTCTTCTTCGCCCGGCGGTTTTCGAGCGCCCGCTCGAGCACCACGGCCAGGGCGGGCAGCGCGACCGGCTTGGTCAGGAACTGCTCGGCCCCTTCCTTGATCGCCTGGACCGCGAGCTCGATCGAGCCGTAGCCGGTCAGGACGACGATCGGCACGCCCAGGTCCGCCCCGGAGAGCTGGGCCAGGAGCTCCAGGGCATTGCCGTCCGGGAGCGAATAGTCCACCACCGCGGCGTCGACCTCTCCCGAGCGCAGAAAGTCCAGCGCCTCCCGGCAGGTCTCGGCTTCGCGGACGGTGTAGCCGACCGTTTCCAGGAATTCGCGGACGGCGAAACGGATCGCGGGCTCGTCGTCGACGATCAGGAGGGTCTCTCCGGCCATCAAAACCTCTCCACGTTCTTGGGAACGGGCGGCAGGACGACCGTCATCACGGCCCCTCCCCCCGGACGGTTGGCGGCGACGATCTCGCCCTCGTGCTGCTCGACGATGCGCTGCACGATTGAGAGCCCCAGCCCCGTGCCGCCGCGGCGCCGGGTGAAGAAGGGCTCGAAGACACGGGACAGATCCTCGGGGCGGAAGCCGGGGCCGGAATCCTCGACCAGGAAGCGCACCCCGCCCTCGCTGTTGGCGTTCTCCGCCTTGAGGGTGACCCGGCTGCCCGGGGACGAGTGCTGGATCGCGTTTTCGAGAAGGTTTTCGAACACCTGGACGACCCGCGCGCGGTCGACCGTGAGCGTGGGGAGACCCCCGGCGATCTCCTCGGCGACCTCCACCCGGGTGACGGCGGCGAGCGGCGCGCAGGCGTGGACCGCGGCCTGCGTCAGCTCCCGGGGCGAGGCCTCGGTCAGCTCCAGGCGCAAGGGCTTTCCGTAGTCCAGGAGCTGCTGCATGAGCTCGTTCAGCCGCTGGACCCGTTCCTTCAACACGTCGAAATAGCGCCGGTACTCCGTGCGGCTCTTGAACCGGGACTCGAAGGCGTCGAGCGTGGCCGAGATGCCGAAGAGGGGATTTCTCACCTCGTGCGCCACGCCGGCCACGAGGGCGCCCATGGCGGACATGGTCTCGCTCCGGCGCAGCGACTCCTGGAGCTTCACCAGGTTCGTGATGTCGAGCGCCACCCCGATGAGCCAGCGGTCGCCCTGCGGCCCCGCCACCGGGTTCACGGAGACGTCCCAGGTGGCCCCCGCCTCGTCCCGCGCCTGGGCGGTGGCGCGGACCAGGCTCCCCGCGACCCGCGTCACGAGCGCCCGGACGGCGAGCCAGGGCTCCCGCTCCCCCAGGGCCGAGAGCGGGTGGTGGACCGCGTCGTCGTAGGAGACGCCGGCCAAGTCGCGCGCAGCCTCGTTCATGCGGATGATCCGGCCGTTCGTCTCGAGCAGCAGCAGGGGGGAGGCGATCGAGTCGAAGGTGAGCCGCCATTCCAGGGCCGACCGGCTGATCGCCTGCTGGAGCTTCTCCTGCCGCTCCTCGATCCGCCGGCGCTCGTCCTCTTCCGCCTGCCGGTCCGAGGCGTCGCGCTGGACCGCGACCCAGTGCGTGACCGTCCCGGAGGCGTCGCGGATCGGCGAGACCGTCCACTCGACGCTCCGCTCGTCCACCCCTTTCGCGAGCACGCGCTTGAGCTCGTCGAGCGCGGCGCGGTCCGTCAGCGCTTCGAAGGCGGGATTCGCGTAGACGATCTCCGGCTCCGGCGGAGTCATTCCCGCCGTCGTGATGACGATGGCATCCCGCACGTGCTCGACCGCGGACAGAATCAACCGCAGCTTCTCCTGGGTGTCGCTCTCGGACCCCTTCCTGGTACGCATAAAGAAGACGGCCTTGCCTGGCTCGAAGAGAGCCATAGTATAGACCGGATATGAACGGCGAAGACGACGAGGAGGGCTTTGACCCCGCGGAGCCGGTCGAGTTGCCGATCACGGACGTCCTGGACCTCCACAGCTTCCGGCCGCCGGAGGTGGCCGACGTGGTCCGCGAGTACCTGGACGCCGCCTACGAAAAGGGCCTGCGCTCCCTGCGAATCATCCACGGCAAGGGGATCGGGGTGCAACGGCAGACGGTGCGCACGATCCTCGGCCGCGATCCGCGGGTCGAGGAGTTCGGCGACGCCCCCCTGGAAGCGGGGAGCTGGGGCGCCACCTGGGTGCGGCTCCGATGACCCCGCCGGGCCTCCCGGGGGCGCTCATCCGGACCTACCGGCGAAGCCGGCGCAGGCTCTCCGGACTCCTCTCCCCCTCCCGGGTCGAGATCGTCTACACCCGGCGCTACCAGATCGAGCTCCCCGGCGTGCTCCACGATCCGCGCCGGGGCGAGCGCATCCTCGCCTTTCTGGATGGGACCGGCCTCCTGGGGCTCCGTTCCATCCGGCGGCCGGGCCCGGCCAGCTTCCGCCAGCTCCGCCGCGTCCACACCGACGACTACCTGGACGCCCTGAACCGGCCGGGAGCGCTCACCCGGATCGTCGGCTTCACGGTCTCCGAGGACGTCACCGACCGGGTGCTCGAGATGCAGCGGCTGATGGCCGGAGGGACGATCGAAGCCGCTGGCCGGGCGGCCGCCCACGGCGGCATAGCCGTCAACCTGGGGGGCGGGCTCCACCACGCCTTCGCCGACCGGGGGGAACGCTTCTGCGCCTACAACGACATCGCCGCGGCCATCGCCGAGCTGCGCGCCCAGGGCGACCGGTCGCGGATCCTCGTCGCCGACCTGGACCTCCACGACGGCGACGGCACGCGGTCGCTCTTCGCGAGCGATCCCACGGTCCACACCTTCTCGATCCACAACCAGACCTCCTGGGAAGGCGAGGCCGTGGAGGCGACCGTCGTCGAGCTGGGCAACGGGGTGGGCGACGCGGCCTACCTGGAGGCGGTCAAGACCCGTCTCCCCCCGGTCTTCGAAGCCTTCCGGCCGGAGCTGGTCTTCTACCTCGCAGGGTGCGATCCGGCGGTCGACGACCAGATCGGCGACTGGAAGGTCTCGGCGGCGGGCCTCCTCGCGCGCGACCTCTTCGTCCTTTCCCTGGCCCGCGGGCCGGTCAAGAAGCTCCCGCTCGTCCTCGTGCTCGCCGGGGGATACGGCCTGAACGCCTGGCGCTACAGCGCCCGCTTCCTCTCCGCGCTGCTCAACGGAGGGACGGCGATCGAGCCGCCCACGACCGAGGAGGCGGTCCTCATGAGCTACCGGCGCCTCGCGCAGGAGCTCGATCCCCGCGAGCTGTCCGGCGACGGAGGCAAGAAGGAAGATGACTGGGGGCTGACCGCCGAGGATCTGGACGCGGTCTCGGCGGGCCTCCACCGGCCGCACCGCTTCCTCGGCTTCTACTCCCTCCAGGGGCTGGAGCTGACGCTCGAGCGCGCCGGCCTCCTCGACCGCGTGCGCGCCCTGGGGTACGAGCGGCCCACGCTCGAAATGGATTTGAGCAACCCCACGGGAGACACCATCCGCCTGTTCGGGGATGAGACCCAGAGCGAGCTCCTGATCGAGCTCAGGGTGCGGATCGACCGTGGGGAGATCCCCGGCTTTGCCCTGCTGCGCATCGAGTGGCTGCAGCTTCAGAATCCCCGGGCCGAGTTCACGGCCGAGCGCCCCCGCCTCCCGGGCCAGGCCCACCCGGGCCTCGGAGTGTCGCAGGACATCATCGCCCTGATGGTCCTGGCCTGCGACCGGCTGCAGCTGGACGGGCTCCTCTTCGTCCCCGCGCACTACCACACCGCCTCGCAAGGGCGGAAGAACCTCCGCTTCCTGGACCCCGAAGACGAAGGGGTGTTCCGGGCCCTGGCCGAGCCGCTCCACGGTCTTCGCCTGTGGGAGGCGACCCGCGCGATCGACGAAAAGCGGGTCCTGGACGCGGCCACCGGCCGGCCGTTCGCCTGGCGGCCCATGCCCATGGTCCTCCCCGTGTCCGACCGCCTGCGCGCCAGAGTCGAAGGCGAGGAGTACGAGCGGAAGGTGGCGGAAGCGGCCGGGCGCTTCCGGTTCGTCCTGCGCTAGGCCTGCTCCAGGAGGATGCGGGCGGCGAGCGCTTCGCGCACGATGCCGAGCGCCAGCAAGAGGGGGATCACCGTCCGGGCGAGCCGCTTCGCCGCGGACGTCCGCCCGAGCCGGAGGCAGACCACCGCCAGGTCGAGGCAGGCGAGGGCGGCGCGGTAGCCGTCTCCCCGCTCCACGAACCGGTCCCGCACGCGGACGAGGAGCCGCGCCGCCCGGCTTGGATCTCCCACGCCCAGCGCGATCCTGGCCTCCAGCCAGAGCACCCAGAGCCGGCGTTTCGCATCGGGGATCTGCCGGACCTCGGGGCTCCGGGCGAGGAGCGCCTCGGCCTCGCGCGAGCGGCCCGCCTCCGCCAGGCAGGAGATCAGGTTGAAACGGAGGTAGAGGTGAAGCTCCGGGTCGATCTGCGGATCGACCAGCCCGTTCGCCTCGCGCAGAAGCCGGATCCCCTCCTCCGGCTCCCCCTGGTACTGGCGGGCGAGAGCCAGACCGATGATCGCCTCGGCTGCCGGGTGCAGCTCCCCGGCGGCCCGGAACACGGAAGCCGCCCTCTTGAACAGGCTCGCCGCCTCGGGGAAACGGCGCTGCGCCCGGCACAGGCAGGCCTTCAGGAAGAGCAGCCGCGCCCTCTCCAGCCGGTCCCCCGTCCCCTGCCGGAGGTGGGTCTCCGCGGTCCGGAACGCATCTTCCGCCCCCCACAGGTCGGAGGCGACCCGGCGCGCGTTGCCGATCAGCATGAAGCACCGGGCCCGCACGTCTTCGAGCACCCGGGTGCCGTACCACTCCGGGTCCAGCCGGTGCGCGAGGACGAGGACGAGGTCCGCCAGCCGCTCCCCCTCCATCGAATCCCGGTACCCCTCCTGCCGGCTGGCTTCGAGGAGCAGAACGCACAGCGCAAGGTTGCGGAAACGGCGGCTGTTCCGGATGAGGATCATCCGCCGCTCCGGCGTGTGCCGCAGGAGCTCCGCGAGGAGCCCCGGGGCCTCGGCCTGCTCGCGCATGGCGGAGGCGAACCGCGGCCGGAAGCTCGCGAGCACGGCGTCGACCGTCCTGCCGTAGTCGGACTCGGACGGGCGCCACGGCAGGATGCGCGCGCCGCCGGACACGGGCTCCATCCGCGGAAGGTGCTCGATCAGCCCGCGAAGGACCTCGGGCTTGGAGTAGATCTTGGGCATGGCCGTATCCAAGGGATTCTAATTTCTTAGTTGCCGCCGGGTGCCTTCCGGTGACAACGAGCCTGCTATCATCGCTTCACTCCTATGGCCCGGAACGTCAGCCTCCCCGTCTGGCTGGTCGTCGTCCTCGTTCTGCTCGCTGCCTGGGCGGCGCTCGACCGGCTGCTCGTGCCGAGCGTCCGCTGGTATCTGAGGCGGCGGGTCAACCGCGTCATCGACGAGCTCAACACCCGGCTCCGCCTGGAGATCCGGCCGTTCCAGCGCACCAGGAGGCAGGTGCTCGTCGACCGGCTGCTCTACGATCCCAAGGTTGTCCAGGCCATCGAAGCCTACGCGAAAGAGCAGGGCATGCCCCGCGAGGTCGCCACCGCCAGGGTGGAACGCTACGCCCGCGAAATCGTTCCCGCCTTCAACGCCTACTTCTACTTCCGGATCGGCTACTGGATCTCGAAACGCGTCGCCCGCTTCCTCTACAGAGTGCGCCTGGGCTTCTCCGACGAGTCGGGTCTGGCCGCCGTCGCCCCCGGTGCCACGGTGGTCTTCGTGATGAACCACCGGAGCAACATGGACTACGTCCTCGTCTCCTACCTGGCCGCGGACCGGACTGCCCTCTCCTATGCCGTGGGCGAGTGGGCCCGCGTGTGGCCCCTCCAGACCCTCATCCGCTCGACCGGCGCCTACTTCGTGCGGAGGAGCTCCGGAGATCCGCTCTACCGGAGGGTGCTCGAGCGCTACATTCACATGGCGACGGAGGCCGGGGTGACCCAGGCCGTCTATCCCGAAGGAGGGCTTTCCCGGGACGGCCGCCTGCGCCCGCCCAAGCTCGGCCTCCTGGACTACATGCTCCGCTCCTTCGATCCGCAGGGCGAGCGCGACCTCGTCTTCATCCCGGTGGGGATCAACTACGACCGCGTCCTCGAAGACCGCACCCTCCTCCTGGACGTCCAGCCCGAAGGAAACGAGAAGCGGGGCCCCCTGATCGCCGCGGCCACGACCTTCCGCTTCGCCGTGAGGAACCTGGGGCTCATGCTCCGCAGCCGCTGGCACCGTTTCGGCTACGCCTGCGTCAACTTCGGAACCCCCATCTCGATGCAGCGCCATCTCCGCGAGCGGGGAATCGACCTGCGCGGGCTCGACAAGGACGCCCGTGCGAAGCACGTCGCCGAGATCGGCGAAAAGCTGATGGCCGCCATCGGCCACGTCATCCCCGTCCTCCCCGTGCCGCTCGTCGCCTCGATCTTCGTCCGGGGGGGCGAGCCCCTGAGCGAGCTCGACCTGAAAGCCCGCGCCCACCGCCTGATCACGGACCTCGAAGCCGCGGGAGCCCACGTCTACATCCCCCGGAAGGACCAGGACTACGCGATCGTCGCGGGCCTGCGCATGCTCACCCAGCGCCACCTGATCGAGGAAAAAGACGGCCTCTACGCGCCCCGGCCGGAGGAAATCCTCGCCTTGCGGTACTACGCGAACTCGATCGCGCACCTCGGGCATCAGTCCGCGTGAGCCCGTGTCTCCTGTCCGTGGAAGTCCTCGCCTAAAACCTCAACCGGCCGATCCTCGTATCATCTTTCCATGGCCGGTTCGTCTCCCGGCGCGTTTCAGCGCCTCGAAGCCTTCGTTCGCGAGTACACCGCGGGGATCGATTCCCACGGGGTGCGCCGGCTGTTCGACCGGGATGCGGCGAACGCCTATGCCGTGCTCACCCGCGAGCACAGCGGGCAGCCGGAGCCGAAGGAGGGGCTCGGCCGCTTCCTGTACCGGACGAAGATCGTCTTCCTGGGGCTGTCCTACAAGCTCTCGCCGCCCCGGCGGTTCCTCTTCGCCCTCTCGCTCCTCGCCCTGCTCCTGGCCGTCTTCGGCGACAGCTCGTTTTCCGTCGACGACGAAACCAGGCGCTTCGTGCTCTCCGCCTCTCCGTTCTGGTGCCTGGTGAGCTTCGGGAGCCTCGCGTTCCTCCTGGCGTTAGAGCTCGTCGACCGCGTCCGCGTGCGCGACGAGCTCGAGGTCGCCCGGGAGCTCCAGGCGGATCTGCTGCCCCAGGTGCTCCCGGCGGTGCCGGGCTACCTCTTCGCCCACTCCTACCGCACGGCCAACGAGGTGGGGGGCGACTACTACGACCTGACGCGCCTCCCGGACGGGCGGATCTCGCTCATCGTGGGCGACGCGAGCGGGCACGGCATGGCGGCCGGCCTCGTGATGGCGATCGCCAACGCCACCTTGAAGACCGCTCTCGATGTCGATCCCAGCCCGGAGCGGGTGCTGGAGCTGCTCAACCGCACCCTCTGCCGCACCGGAACGAAGCGCACGTTCATGAGCGTGTTCTACGCCGTGCTCGACCCGGAGAGCGGCGATCTCGAATACGTCTGCGCCGGCCACCCGTTCCCCCTGCTCCGCCGCGCCGACGGCACGGTCGAGGAGCTCGGCTGCGGCGGTCTCCCCCTGGGAATGCGCGAGCCCCTCCACGTCGTCCGCGAGACCGTGACGCTCCAGCCGGGGGATCTGCTCCTCCTGTATACGGACGGACTGGCCGAGGCCGTCGACGCCCAGGGCAAAGAGGCCTTCGGCTACGACCGTATCGGGGCGGTCCTCCAGATCGGCGGCTCGCCGCAGTCGGTCCACGACCAGATCCTCGCGTCCTTCGACCGCCACGCCGGGGGCGAGCCACTGCGCGACGACCTGACCCTGATGGTCATCGCCCGCCTGCCCCCGCTGCCGGTGGTGTGATCCTCAGGAAAAGATCCGCAGGAACCACCGCTTCCAACTGAACCGGGGCCCCACGCCGGAGCCGGCCAGATCCTTCCTGGAGATCCCCAGCTCCCGGAGGACGGGCTCGGTGTGCTCGCCGAGCTTCGGAACGTCGCCGCCGCCTTGGGGCCGCTCGCCGTCGAAGCGGGCGGGAAAGGCGAGCCGGGAGAGGCCGCCGGGAAGGAGGGAGAGGAGGCCGCGGGCCCTGGTCTGGGGATGGAAACGGGCCTCGGAAGCCGAGAGCACCGCCTCGGCGGGGATGTCCTCGCGGATCAGGAGGTCCATCCAGCCGGCGCGCGTCCGGGAGCGGAAAAGCTCCTCCATCGTCCGCCGTACCCGGGCGGACCGGCTGTACTGGCGCGGGATCAGCTTCTCCCGCCCCACGGCCCGGCAGAAGCGCTCCCAGAAATGGGGCTCGAGCGCTGCCAGAGCGAGAAATCCCCCGTCCGATGTCTCGTAGAGGTTGTAGCAGGGGAGCGCCCCGGTGAGCGGAAGCCTCTCCCCCACGCTCTTCTTCCCGCCCGCCTCCATCGCCCAGCCCACGACGTTCGAATGAACGCCCACGTCGAAGAGCGCGGCGTCGATGTGCCGGCCCGCGCCCGTGCGCTCCCGTTCGAGGAGGGCCGCGAGGATCGCGGTCACCGCGCTCCAGGCGCCGGTCAGGTCCACCACCGGCACGGCGGGCATGGCGGCGGTCGAGGCGAGCGTCCCCGCGATCGCCTGGTAGGTGAGGTCGTGTCCGGCCCGGGGCGCGTAGGGGCCGGTCTGCCCCCAACCGGTCACCGAGCAGACGACGAGGCGCGGATACCGCGCGCGCAGCTCCTCCGGAGGGAAGCCCAGGCGGGCGAGCGTGCCCGGGCGGAAGCTTTCGAGGAGCACGTCCGCCCGGGAGAGGAGGCGCGAGAGGACCTCCCGGCCGTCCGGCTGTTTGAGATCCAGGGCCATGCTTTCGAGCCCGGAGAGCAGGATCGCCGCGAGCGACCCAATACCCTCGCGGACCGGCGGGGCGGAGCGCACGGGATCGCCGGCGGACGGCTCCTCCACCTTGATCACCCGCGCCCCGAGGTCCGCGAGGAGCCGCCCGGCCAGAGGACCGGGAAGGTGCCGGGAGAGGTCGACGACGACCGTCCCGGCCAGAGGAGAGGCCATCAGGCGCGCTCGACGACCATCGAGAAGCCGACGCCGCCGGCCGCGCAGACCGTCACGAGCCCGAGGTTCCCCCCGCGGCGGCGCAGCTCGTAGAGGAGCTGGGTGACGACGCGCGCCCCCGTGGCGCCGAAGGGGTGGCCGATCGAGATCGAGCCGCCGGTCACGTTGAAGCGGCCGAAGTCGATCACTCCCACGGGCTCGCTGCGGCCGAGCTCCTCCTTCGCGAACTTCTTCGAGGCGAACGCCTTCATGTTCGAGAGGATCTGCGAGGCGAACGCCTCGTGCATCTCGACCAGGTCGATGTCCGAAAGCGAGACGCCCGCCGCGTCGAGCGCCGCCGGGGCCGCGTAGGCCGGGCCCTGGAGGAGCTGGTCGCCGGGATTGAGAGCCGTAAACGCGTAGGAGCGGATGTAGCCGAGCGGCGTGTAGCCGAGCGCCTTCGCGCGCTCCTCGCTCATCAGCAGCACGGCCGAGCCGCCGTCGGTCAGCGGGCTCGAATTGCCGGCGGTGAGCGTGCCGTAGCGCTTGTCGAAGACGGGCTTCAGCTTCGCCAGGGCTTCGAGCGAGCTGTCGGCGCGGATGCCGTTGTCGGCGGTCACCGGCTTGTCGTAGCCCGGCGGCGGGAAGGCGGGTGCGATCTGCTCGGTCAGCCGGCCGTCCTCGGTGGCGGCGGCGGCCCGCTGGTGGGACATCAAGGCGATCTCATCCTGCGCGCGGCGGGAGATGTCGTTCTCCTTGGCCATCTTCTCGGCCGACTCGCCCATGGTCTGGCCCGTCGTGTACTCGGCGATCGCCGGGGCCACGGGGGCAAGGTCCTTGGGGCGGAGCTTCGAGAGGGTCGCCATGCGCTGCGGCAAAGTCTTCGCCCGGGAGAGCTCCATGAAGGTGTGCGCGGCCTTGCGAGAGAACTGGATCGGAACGTTCGACAGCGACTCGGCGCCGCCCGCGAGCACGACGTCCGCCTCGCCGGCCAGGATGGCCGAGGCGGCGAAGGTCATCGCCCGCGTCGAGGAGGCGCAGGCCAGGTTCACCGTCACTCCCGGGATGTTCATCGGGAGCGACGTGCGGAACACCACCTCGCGGCCGAGGTTCGGAGCGTGGAGCGCCGGCACCACGACGCCGAAGACCGACAGGTCGATCAGCTCGGGGTCGATCGCCGTGCGCGCCACGAGCTCCGCAGCGGCGATGCTCGCCAAGTCGATGACGTCCATGTTCTGGAAATCGGTCCCGGACTTGATGAACGGCGTGCGGCAGCCGTCGACGATCGCCACCCGGCCGCGCGGGCCCTTGAGCTCGCTCCGGGGAGAGACCCGGGTCCGCGGGGCCTTGGCCGAGCCGCGGGTCCACACGGTGTCGGCCCGCTCGGTGACCTCCTCCAGGGCCGAGGCGTTGTTGGGGGGCCGCAGGGGCGCCGGCGGCTGGGGCTCTTGGGTATCGATCAGAGGCTCTGCCATGGATAGGGTCTCCTTCCTTCCGACTCGGACCCTATATACCACGGTTTACGCCGCTCTGCGGCAAAACCCTCTCTGTAACGTTGGGCGCCCCGTTCCGCCTATCATGGCCAACGAGTTCAAACAATTCACGAACCTTGAAGGAGGTCCTATGAAGGGATCGACTTGGCGTTGTTTCGTGCTCGCAGGCCTGCTTCTTTGCGGCCTCGCCCCGGCAGCGCACGGCTACTGCTACAAGAACAGATCCATCTGGAAGCAAGGCAACTCCGTCCTGGCCGCGATCCCCGTCTACATCGACCTCGGCCCGGAGGGCGACCTCCGGCGGCTGGGGCTCAAGGAAGAAACGCTGGCCAACTACGTCATGGCTGTGCTCGAGGAGGTCAACCGGGCGTCGGTGACCGCGCCTCGCCTCTACTTTGGGGGTTTTCGCCGTCCCGAGAGGCTCCTACCCTCCACGTCGGGCTCCGGGCTCCACCTGCGCGCCGCCCTGTGCTCGACCGACGACACATGCCCGAAGGGGGTTTGTGCCGACGACCCCAATGCGACCGCCGATGCGACCGGAGCCAGCCAGAGCACGGAGGGCACCCTCCGGGCCCGGATCCGGTTCCGCACGCTCTTCGACAAATCCCAGGAGCTCTGCCCCTCGTTCAATCCCTGGAACACCCTGGGAGCCCGACAGATCCCTCCGGGAACCGAAACGTGCGAGGAACCTTTTCCTGGGATCGTCAACCCCATCAAGGGCTACTGCATCCCGTTCAAGGATTTCAAAGGGGTGCTGCTGCATGAGCTTCTCCACACCCTGGGTCTCGATCACCACGACGAGACTCAGAAAGAATGCGAGGAAAGCGATGGCACTCACAGTGGCGATCCGCTGCCCACGTGGGGACTGGTGCGGATCGAGCCTCCCTCCTCGGAGGGTTCCGGCCGCACCCTCTGGCGCGACGACATCGAAGGGCTCCAGGCCCTTTACTCCAAGCTTGCCAACTGGCCCCAGAGCTGGAAGGTCATCGAGTACTCCTCCGAGGACGGCTCCGCGTGGAAGGCGGTGACGGCCGTGCCGCTCGCCCAGGAAACCACCGTCCCCGTCGCAGTCAGCAACGGAACCGATCCGAACGACCGCTTTCTGGTCCTGGCCTATGCCGGAACCGACCGCTTCGTGCGGGTCGCGGTACGCGACGGGGACGGCGGCGCCCAGTCCTGGAAGGACCTGGGGCGTGTCGACCCCAACACCAAGTACACCCGGGCCGATGAAAGGACCGAGAATCCCGCAGGCATTACCTTCCATCCGCCGGCGGCGGCCTATGCCGCCCCCAATGGCAATCATCAAGGCCGTATCGCGGTCGCCTGGATCGTCGAGGACGAGCTCGCCCGCGAGGCCTGGCTGCGCTGGGCCGTGCGGGACCGGAACGGAGGGGCCTGGATCGTCGACCAGCAAACCTCGTTCAGCGACCGGGTCTCGACCGACTTCCGCCGCGTCAGCCTCGGCTACGATCCGGTCCATGACCTGTTCCTGCTGAGCTACCTTGACGGAGGCCCCGACAGTGATCCGCGGGGCTATGCCCACCTCTGGGCCCTCGATCCCAAGACCGCCAAGCTCGTCGGCAACGGCGAGGGCCTGAACCTGCCGGATCCGGAAAACCAGCTCGGGGTCCAGGAGGTCCTTCACGACGTCGGCAAGCCGGTCTGCGAAAGTTTCGGCGACAAGTCCCGGTGCGTCGTCCCCGTCGCCACGAGCGGGCCGAACGGACCGTGCCTGGCCTGGTACTACGGGCACCGCGACTTTTTCGGGCACGACTTCGAAACCCTGGGCCGCAAGGTCTACTGCGTCAAGTCCCACGGCCTCGTGGACCTGGCCCTTGCTCCCGGTCTTTCCAAGCAGATGGTCGGGACGATGGTGACTTCCTTCCCGGGTCTCGATCCCGTGGCGGAGGAGCCTCCGGGCTTCGACTGCGGGGAGGAAGGTCTCTGCGCGACCGATCCGCGCACCGCGGCCCGCGTCCGCTACCGCCTCTCGTTTGGCGGCTCGCTCGACGAGTTCCAGGAGCAGGCGAACCCGGTGGGGTTCGACCTCGATACACCCGAGAGCTTCGATTTCATCCCGGGGACCAGCAAGCAGAAGCCCGGGCCTCCCGATCCCGGCCCCTGGTGGCCCGCGGCCGTTGGGAGCCTCGGCGGATCGAACCGGCCGTTCCGGATGTTCGTGGCCGATGTCCGGGAACGCTGCGGCAACGGGATCGCCGAAGGGTCCGAGGAGTGCGACGGGTCGAGCTTCGCGAAGACCTGCGAAGACATCGGCCTCGGGTTCGGCTCTCTCCAGTGCACCTCGCGCTGCACGATCGACCGCTCCCTCTGTGGGCTGCCGGGATGCACCGAGGGACCCGGCGAGCCCGGCTGTTCCTGTCTGCCGGTCGACGACTCCAATTTCTGCAAGCTCTCCGAGGACGGGTGCTTTCCGGATGGACCGGGAAGCTTCGCCGGAAGCGAGCCGGACGGCCCGGGCCTCTACTGCCCCGGCGACTCGGTCTGCGGCCTCCTGAAAGTCGGAAACGTCCTTCATCCGGTCTGCGAGAAGTGCCCTTCCAACCCGGCTCCGGGCACCGCACCGTACGGTTGCCCGTGCAATCAGGACGAAGACTGCCAGGAGACCGGCCAGGCAGGTCCCACCTCTCTCCAGTTCTCCGGTCCCAAGGTGGAGCTCGCCTGCTGGGGAGGCAGCGGTCAGGGCTGGTTCAATGGACCCGGCACCTGCCTGCCCAGAATCGACGCCGGGGGCAATCCCAAAGCGAGCGGCAAAAACGAGGTCGAGGAGTTCGAGCGGACCCGGTGGCTCTGCAAGACCTCCTGCGGCGCGCTCGAGAGCCGGACCAACGTTCCCTACGCCTGCCTCTGGGAGCCGTCCGCCTCCTACGCCGCAGCCTGCGTTGACGAAGGGGGCTGCAACGGGATTCTGCCGGGACAGTGCGAAATGGAGATGCAAGGGCGCTGCGATGCGACGGACGAGGACAAGGGTTGTGTCCCGGAGTGCAGACCGGAGAAGAACAGCGGGGAGGGCAACCCGGATTGCTCCACCCTCTGGGGCTACCCCGCGGGCTACTCCTGCACCACCTGGAGCAATCCGCCCCGGTGCGTACCGGTATCCTGCCAGGACAGCCCGGCACAGACGGGCATCGACCTCAGTTGGTGCCAGCAGTTCCTGAATGGGGAATAACACCCCTGATCCGACCACCCGGCCGGGCTCCGTCTTGGCGGCGAACGGCGCCCGGCCGCTTATGTTTTCGGTGGGTTCTGCAGGAGGGCAAGCTCCGCGGCGAGAGCCCGGAGGCGCTCCTCGGCGGCGGCCGCGCGTTCCTCGGCCTCCCGTCGGGCCGCTGCTTCCCGAGTTGCCTGCTCCCTGGCAGCCAGGAGCTCCGCTTCGAGCTCGTCGTTCCACAGAAGCTTTTCCCGCGTGGCCGTGTCCACCAGCCGCAACCGTTCTCCTTCAGGCCGCACGGTCAAGCCGACCGTCCGGAGATCCAGAGAGCCGTCGGTATTCAGGCGGATTCTCCGGTACCGGCCCTGGTGGAGCCGGTAACCCTGCAGGCGCGGCTCCAGGTACTCCCCAAAAGGATCGAAGAGGACGAGCTCGGGCACCCCGAGACGCTCATAGGTGTCCTTGTTCTTCCCTTCATCCTCGTCGCGAGTCGAGCGGGAAGTGATCTCGAAGATCAGCTCCGGGGTCTTCTCCTCCCAGAGGAAGAAGCAGTCCCGGTCCCATTTCCTCACACCCTGAACCAACAGCACGTCGGGGGCCACGCACTTTTTCCGGTTCCCCTTTTCGTAGTAGAGGAACAGATTGCCACCCACCCACACGTCGGGTACGCCGGCGTAGCGCCGTTCGAGCCCTTCGATGACATCGGCCATCACCTTGCGGTGAAGAGTCGTCTCGGCCATGGGCTGGCCGTCGGAGGTGGGGTACTCGATCTCGGATTCGAGCGGCAGCGCGCACATACGTGCCTTCCCTCTTGAAACGGTCCCGACGGGTCGCGTCATCAGATCACCGAAACGCGTCCGGGCGCAACCCCCCGGGAGCTTTATCCTACCACGCCGCGACGGGGCGCAGAACGGCGCGCAGGCGTCCGAAGCGCCGGCCGGAGCCGGTCTCCATCGCTGCCCGGAGCGCCGTGATCTCGGCTTCCGTGCCGTGGAAGACGGTGACGCGGGCCCAGGCCGCGGTGGCGACGCGGCTTTCGGGGGTGGGGGCCAGCAGGATCGCCGCACCCGTGAGCGTGGCCCAGGCGAGCACGGCGCGGTCTTCGAAGTCCGCGAGCGAGGGGCCGGCAACCAGGATTTCACGGACCGGCTTCGGCGGTGGCGGGATCTGCGCCTGGATGCGATCCGCAAGGGCGAGGAGGTCTGATTGCGACAGCTCGACGGGATGCCCTTCCCGGCGGGCGACGACTCCCCCCGCCGCCCGGGAGGGAACGAGCCCCTCCCCTACATAGGATGCATCGAAGGTGGGGAGCTGCAGCGGTTCGAGCCCGGCCGGGGCTCCGGAGTCGGCCTCCGGAGCCGCCCAGAGGCGGCAGCCTTCGAGATCCCCCTCGTTCCGCGCGGGAACCGCAACGAGCCCGGCAGCCTGGATCGCCAGATCGAGGACGATTGCGGCGGGACGGGGCGGGTCGGCGAAGGCAACGCGGGTTCCGGGAGGGAGGCTCGAAAGGCGCTCCGCCCAGAAGGAGACCTGGCGGGCGATCTCGCCCCAGGGCTGCCAGGGCCAGTCCCAGCCTTCGCTGCGGAACAGCCAGGGCTCTTCGGGATCGGAAGCCGTACGTTGGAACAGGGCCGCGGGGAGCGAGGAGGGAGTGGACACGGGAGGCCGGGAGCCCCCCGTCAGGATGCTGCCTTCTTCATCACGCCCGAGATCTTCTGCTCGATCACGGGCTTCATCAGATTGGCCGGAGGTCCCAGATGGGCGCGGCCCACGAGCTGGCCGCCTTCGAAAACGATCGTGGCCTTGGCTCCCGGCCCCGAAAGGTGCATCACGTCCCCCTCCCAGCGCCACTTGAGCATTCCCCCGGGAAACGCCTCTTTCAAGCCCGCGTCGAGCGCCGGGCGGATCTCTTCCATGGACGCCTTGCTGGTCTCCACCGTGATGGTCAGGTCGCTCATGCGCGGAAAGGTACCACAGGGGCAGGCCGCGGCGGGCTCTTCCCCTTCGCCGGGAGTTTTTCCGCCCCCGCCCCGTGTTGTCACAGAGGGAATCCCGCCGATGCGGTAAGCTTCGATCATCTCCCCAGGGGACGGCCATGATCTATCGACGCACTCTCGCCCTTGCCCTGATCCTCTCGCTCCTCGCGGCGCCCCGCCCGGGAGCCGCCCAGGCGATCGCCAACCAGGACCTTTTCGGGAAGAGCCTCAAGGTGGCGGTCGAGGCCGCCCACCAGTACGGCACGCCCGACGATCCCGAGCAGCTCGCGCGAGTCAACCGGATCGGCTACGAGCTTGCCCAGCAGAGCGAGTTCGCCAAGTTCCCCTTCACCTTCGGCATCGTCGAAATGCCGGTGCCCAATGCCTTCGCGCTCCCCGGCGGCCAGATCTTCATCACCACGGGCATGCTCGATCTGGGCCTGGATGACGACATGCTGGCCTGCGTGGTCGGCCACGAGATCGCGCACGTCACCCTGGAGCACTACCTGCGCATGCAGAGGAAGGCCACGCTGATGAGCGTGCTGGGCAACCTCCTGCTCGCGGGCGTGATGATCGGCGAGGCCAACAGCAACAACCGGCGGGGGACGGAAGCTCCCTACGACCCGCGGGTGGGCTACGACCGCGGGGGAGACATGATCCAGGGCGCGGCCGCGGCGAGCCTCATCATCAGCGAGCTGCTGCTGCGGAGCTACAGCCGCGAGCACGAAGACGAGGCCGACAAGGAGGGCCAGCGTCTGGCGGCGTACGCGGGCTACGACCCCGAGGGCGCCCAGCGCGTCTGGCAGCTCATGAACGACCGCATGCCGCAGCTCAAGGAGTACGGCTACTGGCGCACCCACCCCTTCGCGGACGAGCGGATCCGCTCCGCCGAAGCCCGCAAGGGGACCTGGAAGGTCCAGACCAGGAAGCCCGCGGACGACTACCGCCTGCGCACCCAGGCCGTGCTCACCACCTACATCGACCGTCAGAAGCCGTCTCCCGAAGAGGTCCAGTTCCTGAAGACCATGTCGCTCGCCGTCTGGCCTCAGGGGAAGACGGCCGAGTCCCTCCGCATGGAAGAGCTGCACAAAGAACGGGACGAAGAGTTGGCCAAGCCCCTCCTCTCCCGGGACTACGGCGCGGTCTTGAAGGCGTACCGGGAGGCCATGGACGAGGTGCGGAAGCTCGATGCCAAGAGCGATCTCCTCCCCACCCTCGAAGCCGAGGTCGCCGACCTCGAAGCCAAGCGCAAGGAGCTCTATCCCAAGGCCGTCGAGATCCTGGGCGGCGGGGTCTACGAGACCTCTTTCCTGGTCGCTTTCCTGAGCAACTTCCCCGAGGCGGACCAGGCCCCCGAGGTGGCGCTCGCCCTGGGCGACGCCTACAGCCGTCTCGGCAACGCCACCGAAGCCGTGTCGCGCTACATGAAGGCGTGGGAAACCGATCCCGCGAGCCCCGAGGGCAAGCGCGCCCAGATGGGTTTGAAGAACCTCGCCCCGAACCTCAAAGAGCTCGCCGCCCTCCAGCAGATGGCGGCGCAGGACAAGGACCTCGAGATCAAAAAGCTTGCGACCGACCGCCTGGCCACCATGGCCAAGACCTACGACGACGTCGCAAACGGAGCCGAATACCTCCGCCTCTACCCCGAGGGCCAGTACGTCGTCCCCGTCATGGAGCGCCTGAACGTCCTGGCCGACAACCTCTACGGCGAGGTCGTCCTCTACCAGAGCGTGGGCGATCCCGTGAAAGCCGTCGAGCGCATCAACAAGATCCTCACCCACGCCCCCCTCTCCCCCGCCGCCGAAAAGCTGCGCGACCGCGCGGTGCTGACGGCGGAGAAGGCGGGGTAGGCCCGCCCCTCAGGGCGGTGTTCGGATAGCCCAGGGCGGAAGCCCTGGGCGGGGGGGCCGCCGATCCGATCTCGCACCCGCCCAGGGCTTCCGCCCTGGGCTGACGTTACGTCGCCCCGGAGGGGCGAGGGGCAAATGCCGCCGCGCGGGCGGGCCGGCCCCAGGCCGAGTACAGGGCGGCGATGCGCTCGCGGGCCTCGTCTCCGAACCGGGCGTTTTCGCCTTTCGCCTCCTTCAGCACCTCGTAGCTCCCGAGGAGCAGCGGCTCCGCCTCCTCGAACCGCCCCTGGGCCGCGAGGCATCCGCCGAGAACGCTTTGGGCGTCCGCGGTCCTCTCCTCAGACGGATTCTGGGCCCCCTGGAAGATCTCCAGGGCCTCGCGTGCCCGCGGCTCCGCCTCGGCGGCCCGTCCCATCTGTGTGAGCAGCGCCGCGTGATTCCGGAGGAAGACGGCGTAGCTCTTCCGGATCTCGGGCACCTTCCCCGCGATCTCGACGGCCTCGCGGTAGAGCGGCTCGGCGGCAGCGAAATCCCCCCGGCTCCGCAGCAGGAACGCCAGATTGTTGAGGCTCTCGGCCACGTCCCGGTGCGGCTCGCGGTAGAGCGCCCGGCGCATGGCCAGCGCCTCCCGGTGCATCGCCTCCGCGCCCTGGCCGTCTCCCCGGTCCGCGAGCACCACCGCCAGGTTGTTGAGGTTCCGGGCCACCTCGGGATGGGGCCGGTCGCCGTATCGCTTCTTCCGGATGGCGAGCGCCAGGCGGTACAGAGGCTCCGCGCCCGCGAGGTCCCCCTTGGCATAGAGCAGCCGGGCGAGGTTGTTGAGGGTCCGCGCCACGTCCTCGTGCTCCTCGCCGAGGCTCCTCTTTTTGATCGCGAGGACCCGCCGGTAGAGCGCCTCGGCTGCGTCGAGCTCCTTCCTTTCTTGAAGGAGAGAGGCCAGATTGTTGAGCCCCTTCGCGTACTCCGGATCGTCCTCCCCCAGAGTCCGGCGTTGGATCTCCACGGCCTCGCGCACCAGGGGCTCGGCTCCCGCAAAATCCCCCGTCTCCTCCAGAAGGAACGCCAGGTTGAGCAGGCTCTCCGCCAGCCGCGCGTCGTCCGGGTCCAGCGCCGCGCGCCGGATCGCGAGCGACTTTTCGAGCAGGGCCCGGGCCGGCTGGTACAGCCCGAGGCTCCGGTAGGCCCGCCCCATGGTGGCCATCAGATCCGCCTGCAGCTCCGGCTGGCCCTGAAGCTCCTTCGCGATCCTCGCCGCCCCCCGGTCCAGAACCTCGCGGGCCGAGACCTCCTCCCCCCGCGACCGGCTTGGATCCGTCGTGGCGAAGAGGTCCCCCAGAAACGCCGAAACCGTCTCGGCCCGCCGCCGCTCCTCGATCGCCCTCTGAAGAAAGACCGTCAACGCCGCGCTGAAGCCCAGGATCAGGGCCAGCCCCGCCGCCGCGGCCCCCACTCCCAGCTTGTGGCGGCGAACGAACTTGCCGGCCCGGTACCCGAACGTGTCCCTGCGCGCCACGACCGGAAGACCGGCCAGGTGACGCTCCACGTCCCGGGCGAGCTCGGCCGCCGAGACGTACCGCTGCCGCGGGTCCTTCTCCAGAGCCATCCGGACCACGTTGTCCAGATCCCCGGTGAGCCGGCGCCCCTCCTCCGGCCCCACGGCCTCGCTCGGCTTGCCCGTCTCCGCCTCGCGCACCGCCCGCTCCAGCGCCTCCCGCGAAGCCGCCGCCTCCCCATAGGGAGAGCCGCCAGTGAGCAATCCGAAGAGCAGGACGCCCAGCGAATACACGTCGCTCGCCGTCGTGATCGGCAGGCCGGCCACCTGCTCCGGGCTCGCCGCCTCGAGCGTCATGGGCCGCAGCCCCAGCTCCGTAAAAGCAGACGGGCTGTCCCCGGGATCGAGGAGCTTCGCGATGCCGAAATCGAGCAGCTTGGGGATGCCCTCGGCCGTGACCAGGATATTGCCGGGCTTCAGATCCCGATGGACCACCAGGTTCTGATGGGCGAAATGAACGGCCGCGCACACCGTGCGGAACAGCTCCAGCCGCTGCTCGACCGGAAGCCCCGCACAGCAGTGATCGATCGGCCGCCCTTCGACGTGCTCCATGACGAAATAGGGCCGGCCGTCCTCGGTCGTCCCACCGTCCAGGAGCTTCGCGATGTTCGGGTGATCGAGGTTCGCCAGGATCTGCCGCTCGGCCCGGAAACGATGGACGACCGCCTCCGCCAGCCCCCACCCGACCACCTTCACGGCGACCTGCTTCTCGTATTCGTCGTCCGCCCGCACGGCGAGGTAGACCTGGCCCATGCCGCCCCGGCCGATCTCGCGGACGATCCGGTAGGGACCGATCCGCCGCCCCTCCTCCAGCCCGTCGAGCCCTCCGGAAAGCGTGGCGAACACCGGCTCGGAAAGGAACTCGCCGACCTCGGCCTCGGTGTCGAGGAGAGAGTCCACCTCCTGGCGAAGCTCCTCGTCCTCACCGCAGGCCGCCGCCACGAAGGCCGCCCGCTCGGAAGGCGCCCGTTCGAGCGCGCCATCCAGCACGGCCTTCACCTCCTGCCAACGCTCGGGCGTCACCGTTGCCTCCTCCGAGCCCTCCGGCCCCACGCCGGATGGATTCGTTGCTCAGAGACGCGAGAAACGCCGGAGCGCAGGCTCCTTTCCGCTCACTGCCGGCTGAGCTCCCGGTAGAGCCAGAGCTTGGCCGACGTCCACTCCCGCTTGCTCGTCGTGGCGGAGATGCCGAGCATCTGGGCGATCTCCTCGTGCTCGAACCCGAAGAGGTACCGGAGCTCTACGATCCGGCTCTGGCGAGGATCGATCTCCGCGAGGCGGGAAAGCGCCTCGTCGAGCGCCTTCCCATCGAAGTCCCGCTCCTGGGCCATGGCGAAAGCCTCTTCGAGCGGCACCCTGACCACGTCCTTCCCCCGCTTCGTCGTCTGCCGGGCCTTGCCGTAATCCATGAGCACCCGGCGCATCATCCGGGCCGCCACCGCAAAGAACTGCTCCCGGTTCTGCCAATCCATCTCCCGCTGTCCCAAGAGCTTCAGGTACACCTCGTTGACCAGAGCCGTCGGCTGAAGCGTATGCCCCTCTCGCTCCTGCCGCAGATGCCGCCGCGCCATCCGGCGGAGGTCCTCGAAGATCAACGGAACGAGCTTCTCCAGCGCGGCGGAATCGCCGTGGCTCCAGGATCGGAGGAGGCGGGTGACTTCGCTGTCGGGGAGGGGCATGGGTTCTGCCGATAGTATCTCAGGCGGGAGGTGTGGTCCATTTGGGGTGGGGATCTCGCGTCTAGTGGAAGACCCTACCGAAGGGAGAATGGAGCTGGCCCATTCAGTGAAGCAAGGTCCTTTTAGGCTAGTAAATACGGCCTTAAACCAAGTTACTGATACGACGAGAGCAGAGCAATTTGCTCTTCATCTGTAGAAGCAGATACAATCCGGATATAACTACATCTAATCAACCTCAAGCAAAACTGCTTGCGAGAACCTCTTATGCGTAGCACCATATTATTGGCCCTGACTATCGCAATTGTCATATCGCCACCTCTGTCAACTAGTATGACAGAGAGTAACAGCTCCGTATTCAATCAAGGTATTGTAGTGGAAAAAATTGAACCAGGATCTGCGCTCGAAGCCGCAGGAATTCAGACTGGAGACATCATCTCTTACTGGGA
>DATEIO010000292.1:0-3131 GCA_035278895.1 Thermoanaerobaculia bacterium
CGGGCCGGCGGCGGCGCCGCCTTCGCGGTCGATCTCGACGGGGAGGAGCGGCTGGTGATCGTCCACGAGGTGGACCGCCACGCCCGCGCCGGCCTGGACGCCGAACGGATCGCCGCGGCGGTGCGCCAGAGGGTCGCCGAGGAGCACGAGGTGAGCGTCGCGGAGGTGGTGCTGATCGGACCGGAGACGCTGCCCCGGACATCCAGCGGCAAGGTGCGGCGCAGAGCCTGCCGCGACCTGTATCTCGAAGGGGGCCTTCGCGTGCTCGGCGCGAGCCGCCTTTCTACGGCCGTGGCGGACGAGGTCCCGCAGTCCGAAGACTGGCTGCGCCGGGCCTTTGCTGCCGCGGCGCGAATCGATCCCGCCCGGGTCGATCCGGACCTTCCGCTCTCCGCTTCGGGCCTCGATTCGCTGGCGGCCGTGGAGCTCCAGCAGGCGGTGGAGGAGGCGGCCGGCGTCTCCGTGTCTCTGGCGGAGCTGCTCGAAGGGATGACGCTTCGCGAGCTGGAGCAGCGGGTCGCCGGGGGGAACGTGGTGGTAGCGCCGCTTTCTCTGGAGACCGGCGAAGCAGTGGGCGAGCACCCGCTCTCCTGGAACCAGCGCTCGCTCTGGTTCCTTCATCGCCTGGCACCGGAGAGCCCGGCCTACAACATCGCCGGAGCGGCGCGGCTGGAGTCCGCATCGCCGGAAGCCCTGGAACGTGCGTTTCAGGCCCTGGTGGACCGCCATCCCATGCTGCGCGCCACGTTCGCCGAAGGGCCGGTGCAGCGGGTGGCGGAGCGGGCCGACGCGGCTTTCGAAGTGGTGGACGCGGCCGGCTGGAGCGACGCGGAGGTGCAGGCACGGCTTCACGCGGAAGCCTTCCGCCCGTTCGACCTCGCGGCTGGGCCGCTTCTGCGGGCGGTCCTGCTGCAGCGCAGTGACGAGACCTTCCTCGTCCTTGCCGTGCATCACGTCGTAGCGGATTTCTGGTCGATGTCGGTGCTCGCCCGCGAGCTAGGTGCATTGGTGACGGGGGAGACCCTACTGCCTCCGGCAGCTCTGTATACCGACTTCGCCCGCCGGCAGGAGCAGCTCCTCGCGAGCCCTGCGGGCGAGCAACTTTGGGAGCACTGGCGGGAGCGCCTGGCCGGCACGCCGCAGCTCGACCTGCCCACGGACCGGCCGCGGCGCCCGGTGCAGACCTTGCGCGGCGGATGGCGGACGCTCCCTCCCTCGGCGGAGCGGGCGGAGGCGGTCCAGCGGCTCGCCGCAACCCACGGCTCGACCCCCTTCGTGGCTCTGCTCGCGGCTTGGCAGGCCGTGCTCTCCCGCTGGAGCGGCCAGGAGGAATTCCTCACCGGCGCGCCCATGGCCGGCCGCTCCTCCCGCGAATGGGCGGACGTGGTGGGCTACTTCGTGAACCTGGTGCCCTTGCGCGCCGACCTTTCGGGCGATCCGGCCGTGGGGGAGCTGCTGGCGCGGACGCGCAGCACCGTGCTCGACGCGCTGGCGCATCAGGATCTCCCCTTTGCCCTGCTCACCGAGCGCCTGCAGCCCGAGCGCGATCCGAGCCGGCCGCCGCTGGTCGCGGCGATGCTGACCTACGAGAAGGCGCCTGCGCCCGAGTTGGCTGCGCTCGCGGCCTTCGCCGTGGGCCTGGCCGGCGCCCGGCTCGAGCTCGGGGGGATGACCCTGGAGTCGCTCCCGCTCACGCCCCCCGCGGCCCAGCTCGATCTGGCGTTGACCGCGGCCGAGCTGCCCACGGGGCTCGCCGTCTCCCTGCAGTGGGACGAGGATCTGTTCGACGAGGCGGCCATCTCCCGGATGCTCGGCCACCTCGACCGCCTGCTCGTGGAGATGGCGGAGGGGGACCGCCCGGTCGCGGAGCTGCCGCTGCTGGCCGCCGGGGAGCGCGACCAGCTCCTGCTCTCCTGGAGGGGCGCGGAGGTCGCTTCTGCGGGGACCGGCTGCCTGCACGAGCTGTTCGAGGCGCAGGCGGCGCGCACGCCCGAGGCCACGGCCCTGATCGCGGGGGAGGACCGCTGGACCTATGACGAGCTGAGCCGCCGGGCCAACCAGCTGGCCCACCACCTGCGGAAGCTCGGCGCCGGCCCGGAGAAGCGCGTGGGCGTGCTGATGCGCCGTTCCAACGAGCTGATCGCGGCCCTCCTGGGCGTGCTCAAGTCGGGCGCCGCCTACGTGCCGCTCGACCCGGCCTATCCCGAGGACTGGCGGGCCTTCGTGACGGAAGATGCGGGGATCTCCCTCCTGCTGACCGAGGGGGGATACGACGTCTCCGGTGAGCCCGAGGGGAACCCGGAGCCGTTGGCCGGTCCCAACAATCTCGCCTACGTGATCTACACCTCCGGCTCGACCGGGCGCCCCAAGGGCGTAGCCCTGGAGCATCGGGGCGCGGTTGAGCGGATGCTCTGGGCGCGTGGGGCGTTCCCCGCAGAGGCCCTCTCCGGAGTCCTCGCCGCGACCTCCATCTGTTTCGACCTGTCGGTCTTCGAAATCTTTGCGCCCCTCTCCTGGGGCGGGACCGTGATCCTGGCCGACAACGCCCTGGCCCTGCCGGCGCTCCCGGCCCGGAACGAGGTGAGGCTGGTCAACACGGTCCCCTCGGCCATGGCCGAGCTGGCCGCGGGAGAGCTGCCGCCCGGGCTCCGCATCGTGAATTTGGCCGGCGAGGCGCTCCTGCCGCAACTGGTGGAGCGCATCTACCGCCACGCGCAGGTCGAGCAGGTCTGGAACCTCTACGGGCCGACGGAGGACACCACGTACTCGACCGGGACCCGGGTCGAGCGGGGAGCCGCGCGGGTGAGCATCGGCCAGCCCCTCCCCGGGACGCGGGCGTACGTGCTGGACCGCCGCCTCCAGCTGGTCCCCGTAGGAGTACCCGGCGAGCTGTTCCTGGCCGGAGCCGGGGGAGCGCGGGGCTACCACGAGCGTCCGGACCTGACGGCGGAGCGGTTCATTCCCGATCCTTTCTCGACCATCCCCGGAAGCCGTCTCTACCGGACCGGCGACCTGGCCCGCTGGCTCCCCTCGGGCGAGCTCGAGCACCTGGGCCGGCTCGACCATCAGGTGAAGATCCGCGGGTTCCGCATCGAGCTGGGGGAGATCGAAACGGCCCTCCTCGCCCATCC
>DATEIO010000293.1:0-7157 GCA_035278895.1 Thermoanaerobaculia bacterium
TGATGGGCGAGAAGGAGCACGCGAAGCTGCTCCAGCAGACGCTCGACGAGGAGGGCCAGACGGACAAGGAGCTCTCCAAGCTCGCCCAGGCGATCAACGTGGAGGCGATGGCCGAGGCATAAAGCTCCGGTCCATCGGCAGCGCCGGCCCGGGTCTGTCGGGGACGGGCCGGCTCCCCAGGGGAACCCGACGGGATGAAACGAGACAGCCGGACGGAAGAACGGAATCCGTCGATCGGCCGGTCGCTCCGCGAGTACGCCCGGGGCGTGGCCGGCGGTCTCCTCTTCAGTCTTCCCCTGCTCTACACCATGGAGGTCTGGTGGGCCGGGTTCATCGCCCGGCCCTTCCCCCTCTTCATCTATTTCCTGCTCGGATTCCTTCTCCTTTTCGGATACAACCGCTACGCCGGCCTGCACGAGGACGCGAGCTGGCTGGAGGTGGCGTTCGAGGCCGTGGAGGAGATGGGATTGGGGCTCCTCCTCGCGGCCGGCATCCTCTGGCTGCTCGGCCAGATCGATCCCCGCATGCCGCTTCCGGAGATCGTGGGCAAGGTCGTGGTGGAAGGGGTGACGGCCGCAATCGGCGTTTCGGTGGGCTCGGCCCAGCTCGGAGGAAACGGCAACGAGGAAGAGAGGCACCAGGGCATGTCCGGCGGGGAGACGTCCGGCGTTCTCGGCCAGCTCGTCCTCGCCTCCTGCGGCGCGGTCCTCTTCGCGAGCAACGTGGCCCCGACCGAGGAGATCGTGGTGATCGCGGTCGAGTCCTCCCAGGCGAAGATCCTCGGGCTCGCCGCGCTCTCGCTCCTGCTCGGAGGCATCATCCTGTTTTCGAGCGACTTCCGCGGCTCGAAGCGGGTGACGCCGGACGACGCCCGCGAGCCGTTCACGATCCTGTCGCGGACGGTCGTCAACTATGCCGTGGCCCTGGTCGCCTCGGCCTTCATCCTCTGGTTTTTCGGTCGCTTTGCCGGGATGCCGGTCTCGATGTGCGCGGCCCAGACGATCGTGCTGGGCGTCGCCGCGTCGCTCGGGTCGTCGGCCGGGAGGCTACTGCTCCAGTCATGAGCCGGCTCAAGAAAAACAAGCTCGAGTGGATCGTCTTCGCGGTCAGCCTCGCCGTGGTGCTGGGCACCCTGGGGCTCCTGATCCAGGACATGATCCGCGGGGAGACCTCTCCTCCGGACCTCGTCGTGGAGCTCGGGGCTCCGATACGGCAGGCGCAGGGCTGGGCCGTGCCGGTCACGGTGAGAAACGAGGGCGGCGAGACGGCCGAAGGGGCGCGGATCGAGGTGACGCTCACGGTCCCCGGCCGGCCTCCCGAGCGGGCCGGGATCGACATGGCGTTCGTCCCCGCGGACTCGCGGCGCGAAGGGTTCGTCACCTTCGCGGCAGATCCCTCGCAGGGCCGGCTCGCCGGCCGGGTGATGGGTTTCGAAACGCCGTAGTGGGGAGTGACACCCTCCTGTGATAGCGTCTCCCCTTCCGACGCCACACCATGACCGGGAACGACCACTCCAAGCCGCAGGACCTCCGCCATTTCCTGGCGCTCACCCTGGGCGCTCTGGGCGTCGTCTACGGCGACATCGGCACGAGCCCGCTCTACGCTCTGCGCGAGTGCTTCCACGGCGAGCACGGGATGACGCCGACCCACGACAACGTCCTGGGCGTCTTGTCGCTCGTGTTCTGGTCGCTCATCGTCGTCATCTCGATCAAGTACCTGGTGTTCGTGATGCGGGCGGACAACCGGGGCGAGGGGGGCATCCTGGCGCTCATGTCGCTCGTGCCGCAGAAGCTGCGCGCGGGCGGCGGGCATTGGGTGCTCGTAGCCCTGGGGCTCTTCGGCTCGGCCCTGCTCTATGGGGACGGCATGATCACCCCGGCGATCTCGGTGCTCTCGGCGGTCGAGGGTCTCGAGGTGGCGACCCCGTTCTTCAATCCGTACGTAGTGCCGATCACGCTCGTGATCCTGTTCATCCTCTTCCTCATCCAGAAGCGGGGGACGGCCGGGATCGGCAAGCTCTTCGGCCCGTTGATGATCGTCTGGTTCATCACCCTGGGGATCCTGGGGATCGTCTGGATCGTCCGCTACCCCGCGGTGCTCGAGGCGATCAATCCATGGGACGCCGTGCGCTTCTTCCGGGAGAACGGCTGGCACGGCATCCTCGTCCTGGGCTCGGTCTTCCTGGTGGTGACCGGCGGCGAGGCGCTCTACGCAGACATGGGCCACTTCGGCCGGCGCCCGATCCGCCTCGCCTGGTTCACGCTGGTGCTGCCGGCCCTGATGCTCAACTATTTCGGTCAGGGCGCGCTCCTGCTCCACCACCCCGACGCGGCCGAGAACCCGTTCTTCGAGCTGTCGCGGCGCCTCCTCCCCGACTGGATGCTCTACCCGATGGTGGTGCTCGCGACCATGGCGACCTGCATCGCCTCGCAGGCCGTGATCTCCGGCGCCTTTTCGCTCACCCGCCAGGCGGTGCAGCTCGGCTACATCCCGCGGATCGAGATCGTCCACACGTCCACCCGGGAGATCGGCCAGATCTACATCCCGTCGATCAACTGGGTGCTCATGCTCGCGACCTTCGGGCTGGTGCTCGGGTTCCGCGAGTCGACGAACCTGGCGGCCGCGTACGGCGTGGCGGTGACGGCGACGATGGTGATCACCACGGTCCTCGCCTACGTGGTGGCCCGGCGGCGCTGGGGGTGGAGCTTCGCGGCGGTTGCTCCGGTCGCCCTCTTCTTCCTGGTGGTCGACTGCGCGTTCTTCGGCGCCAACGTGATCAAGGTGGCGGACGGCGGCTGGTTCCCGCTCGCCATCGGCATCCTCGTCTACACGCTGATGGCGACCTGGAAGAAGGGGCGCGACGTCCTGGGCGAGCGGCTGCAGCAGGGCGCGCTGCCGTTCGAGACGTTCGTCGAGACGGTCCGGCCCGACAACCCGCCGCGCGTGCCCGGCACCGCGGTCTTCATGTCGCGCGACTCGAAGTCGACGCCCACGGCTCTGCTCCACAACCTGAAGCACAACAAGGTGCTGCACGAGCGGGTGATCCTGCTCACCGTGGTGACCGAGGAGATCCCCCAGGTTCCCAAGGACGAGCGGATCGAGATCGTCCCCCTGGGCAAGGAATTCTTCCGCGCGATCGCCCACTACGGGTTCATGCAGAACCCCGGCGTGCCCGACGTGCTCGAGCGCCTGCGCGAAAAGGGGCTGGACCTCGACCTGATGAGCACCACCTTCTTCCTCTCGCGCGAAACCCTGATTCCCAGCCGCCGGAAAGGAATGGCCATCTGGCGCGAGAAGCTGTTCGCCGTCATGTCCCGGAACGCCATGCGGCCCACCGACTTCTTCCGGATTCCGGTGAACCGGGTGGTAGAGCTGGGGATGCAGGTGAAGTTGTAGGCCGAAACCTCACCCCTGGCCCCTCTCCTATCGCCCTCCCCCCGGCCAGGAGAGGGGAACGCCTGCGGGCAGTCTTGCCGCAGGGTGCTCTTGTGCGCACGCCCGGGACGGCCGCGGAAGGCCCTCGTCGTCCGGAAGTTAGCTGAAGTTTTCCATCCCAAAAGCTACGTCCCCCTCTCCCGACGCAAGGGAGGTGACGGGAGAGGGGACAGGGTGAGGTTTCAGCTAACCTCTTCCCGCATTCTGCGTCTAAAGGGGTCAAATGGAACGCGACGGCACCATCGTGGAGCGGGCCCGGGCCGGGGACGCTGAGGCGTTCCGGGAGCTGGTCCTGCGGTACAGCCCGAAGCTCTTCCGTCTCGCCTGGCGGCTGACCGGGGACGAGGCGACGGCCGAGGATGCGGTCCAGGAGACGTTCCTGCGCGCCTACCGGTCGCTCGGCCGCTTCGACGGCCGCTCCGAAGTCGGCACCTGGCTCCACCGGATCGCCGTCAACACCTCTTTGGAAATCATGAGAAAGCACGAGCGCCGGAAGGATGAGACCCCGGGCGAAGACCTTCCCCTCCCCTCTCCCGAGCCGGGGCCGGAACGGACCGCCCTCTCCCAGGAGATGGAACGCGCGGTGCGCTCCGGGATGGCGGACCTCTCGTCGCTCGAGAGGACCGCCTTCGTGCTCCGCCATTTCGAAGGACAGTCGATCGCCGAGATCTGCGCCCGGCTCTCTTTGAGCCCGAGCGCCGGCAAGCAGGCGATCTTCCGCGCGGTCAAAAAGCTGCGCCGCGTGCTGGAGCCGCTGGTCGGCCGGCAGGAAGCGAGGTCGTATGAAACTTCCCGATGACGACGATCTGGTCCTCTACTTCTATGGCGAAGCCGAGAACCCGGAGGAGATCGAGAGGCTCCTCGCGGGCTCGCCGGAGCTCGCGGCCCGCTACGAGACCCTGAAGCGGGTGCTCGCCGCGGTCGACGCCCTCCCGGTGCCGGAGCGGCCGGAGTCCTACGGCGCCCGCGTCTGGGCCCGCCTCCGCCCTCAGCTCGAAGCTCCCGCCCGCCGCGCGTGGTGGCCCGTCCGGCTGGACCTCCGCTGGGCCCTGACGGGTGCGACCGCGGTCCTCCTCCTCGCCGTGGGCTTCCTCGCCGGCCGGCTGTCTCCCCGGCCCGTGATGCCGGAGGAGGGCCGCGAGCGGATTCTCCTCGCCGCCGTGGCCGATCACCTCGACCGCTCCGAGCGCCTGCTCATGGAGGTCAAGAACGGCGACGCCTCGGGGCTCGAAGCCGAGCGGGCCTGGGCGCGGGACCTGCTCGCGGCCAACCGCCTCTACCGGCAGTCGGCCGGGCAGGGACGAAATCCCCGGCTCGCCGCCCTGCTCGACGAGCTCGAGCCGTTCCTCCTGGAGCTGGCGCACGCTCCCGAGGGGGAGGCTCCGGCCGAGGAGCTGGACGACCTCCGGCAACGGATCGACGACCGCGCCCTCCTCTTCAAGGTCCGGGTGGTGAGCCACCGCCTGGAAAACCCGATGGACCCAGCGACTCTCTAGGAAAGACGACCATGAGATCTTCCCAGCGCTTTTTCTGTGTTCTGCTCCTCCCCCTGATCTTCGGCGACCTCTCGTGGAACGCGCCCTCCGGGCCCGGGCCCGCCGCCGTCGAGGAGAAGGACGGCGTCTACCGCGAGGCCAAGCGGGACCTGGACGCCGGCCGCTTCGGGCAGGCCGCCCAGAAGTTCGGCCGGGTGGCCGGCCAGGGCGGCGCCGCGGCGGACGCGGCCCTCTACTGGCAGGCCTACGCCTACAACAAGGCCGGCCGCCCGAAGGACGCCCTGGCGGCGGTGCGCCGGCTCGCCTCCTCCCATCCGGAGAGCCCGTGGCTGGACGACGCCCGGGCCCTGGAGGTGGAGATCCGCGGGAGCGCGGACGAGGACGACGCCCAGGAGGACGCGGAGCTCCGGCTCATCATCCTGGGCTCCCGGATCCAGAACGACCCGGCCGGCACGATTCCGAAGCTCCAGGCGGTCCTGCGCGGCGGCGAGCCGCTCCGGGTGAAGAAGCAGGCCCTGTTCGTCCTCTCCCAGAGCCGCGCGCCCGAGGCCCGGAAAATCCTCGTGGACGTGGCCCGGGGAGACGCCCACCCGGAGCTGCAGAAGACGGCCATCGAGTACCTGGGCATCGTGCAGGACGCGGAGGCCAAGAAGACGCTTCAGGAGATCTACCGCACCAGCTCCTCGCTGGAGATCCGGCGCCACGTCCTCGAATACCTGGGGATCGTCCAGGACCATCCCTTCCTGGCGCAGGTCGCCCGCCAGGAGAAGAACCCCACCCTGCGGCACAAGGCGATCGAGAGCCTCGGCCTCGGGAAGCCGGAAAAAACGGGCGAGACCCTCCTCTCCCTCTATCGCGACGGCGACGGCGCGACCCGCCGCGCGGTGATCGAAGGGCTCTTCGTCCAGAGCAACGCCAAGGCCCTGATCGGCCTCGCCCGTACCGAGAAAGACCCGGTGCGGCGGCGGGAGATCGTCGAATACCTGTCCCTGATGGATTCCCAGGAGGCCAAAGACTTCCTGTCCAAGGCCTTCGACCGCTGAATCGACGTAGAAACCTCTAGAGGTGATGCCATGAAACGATCGTTCTCGCTTCCTCTCCTCGCCGTTCTCCTGGCCGGAGCCGCAGCCGCGGAGATCCCTGGCCTGAACGTCAAGAACGCCCGGCTGGAGACCGGCTCCGCCGCCTCCGGCCTGCGCTCCGCCCTGAAGCAGGCGGCCTCCGGCGCCAAGGAGCCGTACTGGGTCGCCTGGTCGGTCCCCATGGTCGAAAACGAGCGCTACGCCTGCTGCTTCGGCGACGGCTACGAGGCCGGCACCTGCCTGCTCGAAGGCAAGAACCAGGGCTGGGGCAACACGGGGGACAAGACCCAGAAGCCCGACCAGAAGCTGATCGTCCTCCTGCGCATGGAAGGCGGCCAGGTCGACAAGATCCGGTCGTTTTCCGAGAGCTGCCCCCTCGATGCCGGCCAGCGCCGCTTCGTGTGGCTCGGCGCCGCGAAGCCGGAGGAGAGCGTGGCCCTGGTCGCCGACTTGGCCGAGGACGGGGACCGGCTCCACGACAAGGCCGGCGAGGCCTACGCCTCCCTGGCCCTCCACCGGAGCTCCGGTGCGGACGCCGCCCTGGAAAAGCTGGCCTCGGCGCCCCGCTCCGCCAAGGAGCGCGACCAGCCGATCTTCTGGCTCGGCCAGCGCCGCGGCCCGCGCGGCGTGCAGTTCCTCTCCGGCCTGGCATCGTCCGACCCCGATGAGGACATCCGCGAGAAGGCCCTGTTCAGCCTGAGCCAGAGCCAGCAGCCCGAGGCGGTCGAGACCGTGCTCGAAGCGGCCAGGAGCGACAAGAGCGCCAAGGTCCGCGGCCATGCCCTGTTCTGCCTCTCCCAGACCGAATCTCCGCAGGCCGGGCCCGCGATCCTCGAAGCCATCAAGACCGATCCGGCGGAGTCGACCCGCAAGCAGGGCATCTTCGCCCTCTCCCAGCTCCGGGGCGGCCAGGGCATTCCCATGCTGATCACGCTCGGCCGGGAGACCGAAAGCCGAGAGCTCCGCCGGGAGGTGATCTTCTGGCTCTCCCAGTCCAAGGACCCGCAGGCGGTCGCGTTCATCGACAAGTTCCTGGAGGAGTAGCCACCTCCACCTCAGACGGCTCCGGCGAGGATCTGTAGGGGCGGCCCTGTGTGGCCGCCCTGCTTGCTTCGGCCTTCCCCCACCCAGGGCGGCCACACAG
>DATEIO010000294.1:0-10040 GCA_035278895.1 Thermoanaerobaculia bacterium
CGCGATGGCCAGCAGCGCGCCCGAGCCCACCACCTGGAAACCGGAGGTGGCGCAGATCTCGGTCTCCGGCGATCTTGGCTACACCTACGGCGCGGTGCAGCGCCGGCAGGGCGGGCCGGAGGGGCCGTGGGTGGATGTGGACCGCTATGTCCACATCTGGAAAAACCAGGCGGACGGCTGGAAGCTGGTGGTGGAGGTGACCAACCCGCTGCCGCCGAAATCGCCCCAGAGGCCGCCGGGGTGAGCCAGGGCCGCCGCGGGATCTCCCTCGCCCTGGGACTCTTCCTTTCCGCGGCCCCCTGCCTCGCCGAGCCTCCCGCGGAGATCCGGGGGGAGCGCGTGGTGCTGCGGGTTCCGGCCGGGGAGAGAGAGCGTCCCGAGCGGGTCCACCTTGCGGCGGAACTGGACAAGGCGGCGGGGGAGATGGCGCCGCGGGTGCCGGTCGTTCTCGCCGAGCCGGTCGTCGTGATCCTCGAAACGGATTTCGTGGCCCAGGGCCGCCAGACCGGTGAGATCGGCGAAGCGGTGGTGGACCAGGACGGCCGTCTCCACCTCGCCGGTCCTGCGGAAGACCTCTTCGCCTGGCGCCACGGCTTGGCCCGCGTCCTCCTCGGCCGGGCAGGCCTTTCCGGGAAGATCCCCCCGGCGCTCGCCCGGGGCGCCGCCCTCTGGCTCTCGCGGGACTGGTACGGAAAGCCCTACTCCGAGTGGCTGCCGGTCTTCGCCGCCGCGCGGGTCTTACCCGAAGCAGGCCAGATCCTCGCGGAGACCCAGCCGGCGGACGCCTTGGAGCTGCTGTGGACGCCGGCCGCCGCGGCCGTGGTGGACCGCCTGCCTGGGAAAACCGTGGCGGAGAAGCTGGCGCGGGTTCCCGAGGCGGGGAAGGCCGCGGAGATCCTGAAAACCCTGGAAACCCCTGCAAGGGCGGGAACCCGAACCGGCAAGGCGCAAACGCCCTTCCTCGCCGGCGTCTCCCTCGCCATGCTGAACAGCCTGGAGGCCGGCTACCACGCGCCCGGCCTGGCCCGGCAGCTCGACGTCCTCGACGGGCTGGGGGCGGACGCCGTGTCGCTCATGCCGTTCGCGTTCCAGCCCGGGCCGAATGTGCCGGAGCTGCGGTTCCTGAACGACCGCCCGGGGAGCGAGACGGACGTGGGGATGATCCACGCGACCCGCCTCGCCCGGGCCCGGGGGTTCCGCGTTCTCTACAAGCCTCACCTCTGGGTGCGCGGCTCCTGGACGGGGGAGGTGGAGATGAAGAGCGCGGAGGACTGGGCACGCTGGTGGCGCGCTTACCGGCGCTACGTCCTCCACCACGCCTTCCTCGCCCGCTGGGCCGGGGCGGACCTGTTCTCCGTGGGAGTTGAGCTCTCGAAGACGACCGGCCGCGAGGCGGAGTGGCGGGACCTGATTGCGGCCACGCGCCTCCTCTTCCCCGGCAAGGTGACCTACGCGGCCAACTGGTACGGGGATCTGGAAAACGTGCGGTTCTGGGACGCGCTCGACTTTGTGGGTGTGGACGCGTACTTCCCGCTCGCACCCTCGCCCCAGGCCGGCCGGGCCGATCTGGAACGCGGAGCCCGGCACATTGCAGACCGCCTGGCCGCGGCCTCCCGCCGCTTCGGCCGCCCGGTGTTGCTGACCGAGGTAGGCTTCGCCGCCCGGCGGGGCACCTGGGTCGCGCCCCACGAAGAAGGGGGCGAATATTCGGAAGACGATCAGGCCCTGGCCTACGAAGCGCTCTTTTCCGCCCTCGGCCGGCCGCGCTGGCTCGCCGGAGCGTTCGTCTGGAAAGCCTTTTCCGGCGCCGGCCCCGAGCGCGGGCCCCGGGCCGATTTTCGATTCCTCGGGAGGAAAGCGGAGCGGGTGGTGCGGGGATATTACTCCCCCGGATCGCGGTAAAACGGGAGAAATCCCTTTCTTCTTCGTAGTTTGGAGGTTCAACTGGCATAATACCCGCGCCATGCACGAAGATCTGCTCGAAACCGCCATTGCCGCCGCGCGGGCCGGGGCGGAGGTCGTCACCCGCTATTTCCGGCATGCGGACCTCGAAGTGCGCCGCAAGGGCGAGAACGATTTCGTCACCCAGGCGGACAAGGAGAGCGAGGCCGCCATCCTCGCCGTGATCCGCGAGCGCTTTCCCGACCACCGCATCCTGGCCGAAGAGGGGAGCGGCGCGGGCGACGGCCACGGCGAATACCAGTGGCTCATCGATCCGCTGGACGGCACCACCAACTTCCTCCAGGGGCTCCCGGTCTACTGCGTGTCCGTGGCCTGCCGCCGCGGCGACGAGCTCCTGGTGGCGGCGATCGACGATCCTGAAGGGAAGAACCTCTTTACCGCCTCGCGCGGAGGCGGCGCCTTCTGGAACGGCCGGCGGATGGAGGCATCGCGCCGCGAGGGCTTGAAAGGGGCCTTTCTGGCCACCGGCTATCCCTTCCGGGCGCTGTCGACCCTGGACTGCTATCTCGACATCTTCCGCGACGTATTCCGGCAGGCCAAGGCCATCCGCCGCTGCGGCTCCGCGGCGCTGGACCTGGCCTACACCGCCGCCTCCGTCTACGACGGTTTCTTCGAGTTCCGCCTCTCCCCGTGGGACATCGGCGCCGGCATCCTGCTCGTGCAGGAGGCGGGCGGCGTGGTGTCGGACCTGGACGGCTCCCACGGCTACTTCCGCGGCGGCAACGTGGTCGCGGGCGGGGTGGAGGTGCAGCGGGGGCTTCTGGAGGTGGTCCGCCGCCACGCGAGCGAGGCGGAGCTCGACCGCCTGAACCCCCTGGAGGTGCCGGCGGCCCCGGCCGTCTAGGGCGAAGGATGGAGCTCGCGCGCCTCTTCTCGTGGTGGAGCCCGCGGAAGGCCTTCTCGGCCCCCCGGGAGAGCTGGAACCTCGAGGTCCAGATCCACCCGAGCGACATCCGCAAGAGGGTGCGCTACCTCTTTCTGTCGCGCGCCCAGATGACGGTCGGGTCGGTCGTCCTCCTCGCCTACGTCCTGTTCCTGATCTTCGCCGTGGCGGTCGCCCCCGGGGTGATCGGCGGAATGCTGAACAGCCAGGAGTACCAGACCCTGGTCACCGAGCGCGCGAGCCAGGGGGAGCGGCTGCAGCTTCTGGTCAACCGCATGGCCCAGCTCGAGGAGCGGGCCGAGGCCCTGACCTTGCGGATGCGCAAGATCTCGATCGCCTACGACCTTCCCCAGGCCCGGGTGAAGAGCTCGGAGGGCTATCCCATCGCGACCCCGCCCGCGCCGGGCTCGATCTACTCGGGAGCGATCGAGCAGGGAGACCGCCTCCGCTTCCGCGTCGCCCGGGAAATCGCGACGGCCAACGCCTTCTTGAAGGAGGTCCGGGAGTTCGAGAAGAGCCACCAGGAGCAGGTGCGGACGACGCCGTCGCTCTGTCCCCTGGCGGGCACGGACTTCGTCCTGATCAGCCCCTTCGGCCGCCGCCGCAGCCCCTTCACCAAGGAGTTCGAGCTCCATCCTGGCCTCGATCTCGCGGCGCCCCGGGGAACGCCGGTCCACGCCACGGCCGAGGGCGTGGTCGCCTTCGCGGGCGTCTACCCCATGTACGGCAGCGCGGTCTGGTGGCGCTATGGGAACCTGGTGATCGTGAAAAACGGGGACCGCTTCGTCACGATCTTCGGCCATCTGGACGAGATCAAGGTCAAGTCCGGGCAGACGGTCAAACCGGGGGACATCGTGGGCACGGTGGGCAACACCGGCTGGAGCACGAGCCCGCACGTGCATTACGAGGTTCGCCGCGCGGGAGAAGACAAGGAGTACCGTCCCGCCGATCCGATCCTTTATATTCTGGACCGCCGCTGGCAGAACGAAGAGCGGCTCCTGATCCGGGCGCAGAACGGCCCGCGGATCACGGATTACGAGCCGCTGCCGAAATCGGTCATCCGCTGACGTACGACGTAAAAGGAAAACCGATGAGCAGGAGCACCGCCGAAGAGATCGCCCCCACCATGATCATCCCCCGTGGGTTGAAGATCGAGGTCAATCCGGAAGGAGAGCTCTCGATCCACGCGCCCGGGAACCTCGTGGTCCAGAACTCGGGCAAGTACGGCACCCTCGAATCCCTGGGCGGCTCGATTCGCATCGACCGCGGAGTCGAGGTGGAGGCGGTCACGGTCCGCTGCCCCGAGACCTGCTACGTGCAGGGATTCCTGACCGCCTGGAAGGTGAACGCGCGCTCGCTCCAGCTCGAAGAGTCGGCGCGGGCCCACGTGGTGCTCCAGGAGACCGAGCGCCTGGAGATCGGGAGAGACGCCCGGCTGGTGGGCAATTTCTCCTCCGAAAAAGAGCTCCTGGGGCTGTTCTCCCGCTTCGCGAACCAGGTGCGCTCGCTCCCCTTCCTCTTCGAGAAGAAGAACGCTGCGCCCGAGCTGCCCGCGGGGCCTCCGCCGCCCGAAGAAAAGGTGGTGCAGGGCACCCAGTTCCCGCCGCCGCCCCCCGAGCCCTCCCCGGCCGAGCTCCCCGAGCCGCTCCTCTTCAGCCTGCTGCTCCTGGAGCGTGAATCCGAGCGCCGCATCCACCCCTCGACCTCGCAACGGGCTCTGGACGAGATCGTGAAGCTCCTGCGCGAGCAGGATCTGGAAACCCTGGGCCTCACCTACAAAACCCTTTTCAAGAGGATCGCCGAGCCCCGGGAGGATGTGCAGAGGGCGTTCGAGCTGGTGCGGGAGCACTACACGGGCGAGGTGGCGGGGTAAATCACAACCCCGTCACCCGCACCACCTCTTCGAACGTCGTCACCCCTTCGGCCAGCTTCCGCAACGCCGACTGCCGCAGGGTCCGCATTCCGTTCTTCACGGCCTCGCGCTTGATCTCGGGGGCGTCGGCGCCCTGGACGACGAGATTCTTGATCCCGTCGTCCATCGGCATCATCTCGAAGATGCCGCTCCGTCCGAAGTAGCCGGTGCCGCGGCATTCGAAGCAGCCTTCCCCTTCCTTCACCTTCACCCGCTTGCCGGGCGGCACCGCCAAACGGAGCGTGTTGATCTCCTCGGGCTCCAGGTACCGCTCGGTTGCGCAGTGGGGGCAGATCTTGCGGACGAGCCGCTGGGCCATGGAGCCCACGAGCGTCGAGCTGATCAAGAAGCGCTCGACCCCCAGATCCACCAGGCGGGAGATCGAGGAGGAAGCGTCGTTCGTGTGGAGGGTCGAAAAGACCAGGTGGCCGGTCAGCGCCGCCTGGATCGCGTACTGGGCCGTCTCACCGTCCCGGATCTCGCCCACCATGATCACGTCCGGGTCCTGCCGCAGGATGTGGCGAAGCGCAGCGGCGAACGTGATCCCCACCTTGAGCTGCACCTCGGTCTGGTTGAAATCCTGGTAGACCATTTCGATCGGATCCTCGATCGTGGTCACGTTGATCTCCGAGGTGTAGATGCTCTTCAACGCCGAATAGAGCGTGGTCGTTTTCCCCGAGCCGGTAGGGCCGGTCACCAGGATGATGCCGTGCGGCCGGTTGATGAAGTCATTGAACAGCGTGAGCTCGTCCTGATAGAAGCCGAGCCCGGTCAGGTCCTGCATCACGACCTGCGGGTCGAAGATGCGCATTACGACCTTCTCGCCGAACGCCACGGGAAGGGTGGAGACGCGGAGCTCGACCTCGCGGCCGCCGCGCGTCATCTTCACGCGGCCGTCCTGCGGGCGGCGCTTCTCGGCGATGTCCAGGCGGGACATGGTCTTGATCCGCGAGGTGACCGCCGCGTGCACGATCTTGGGCATCTTCTGGATGTCGTGGAGCACGCCATCGATGCGGAACCGGATCAGGCTCTCGTCGCGCTTGGGCTCGACGTGAATGTCGGACGCCCGGCTCTCGAACGCGTGCTGGAGCATGAACTCGACCGCGTTGACGACGTGCTGGTCCGAGGACTCGATCTCGGACTCGCTCTTCATGCGGACGAGCTGCTCCAGGTTTCCGAGGTCGATGCCGGCCGTCAGGTCCTTTTCGGCCCGCTTGACGGAGTGGCGCAGGCCGTAGAACTCGGTGATGGCTTTCAGGATGTCCGGCTCGGACGCCACGACGAGCACGATGTCCCGCCCGGCGATGCGCCGGAACGAGTCGAGTCCCTCGATGTCGTACGGGTTCGCGCAGGCCACCCGCAGCCGCCCGTTCTGCATGTCGAGAGGGATCATCCGGTGCCGCTTGGCAAACGGCCGCGACATCTTGGACTCCATCAGGTCCGCGTTCAACGACAGCGTGTCGATGCGGACGTGCTCGAGCCGGGCGTCGGCGGCGATCGCCTGGGCGATGTCCATCTCGCCCAGGGGACCTCCGGAATCGCGCTGGTTGGGCAGCCGGAGCTGGCCGATCAGCTCGTAGGCCACGGCCTTCTGCTCGTAGGCGTGGGCGGAGCGCAGACGGGCGGGCATGGCCTTGGCCTCGGCCCGGATGGTCTCGCCGTGCTCGGGGGTGACGAACTTCTGGCGCACCAGGATGTCGGCGACCAGCTCGGGAGTCAGGTTCATGGCAACGTCCTTCGAAGCGGTAAAAGGGACCCTAGTTTAGCGGAAGAGGGCGTTCAAGGTAGACTCCCTGCCGCTCCGCCATGTCGATCCCCTTGACCGCCCTCCTGCTCGCTGCCGCCTCCAGCCTCGGCTGGTCGGGGCTCGACCTGCTCCGCAAGCTCCTCGTGGGGAAGGTCCCGCCGGTCGCCCTGGTTTTCCTGATCACGATCGGCTCGGCGCCGCTGTTCGCGGTCTGGATGCTGGTGGACGGGGTCGTCCGGCCGGCGCCGGGATATCTCGTCCCGGCCCTGGGCTCGGTGGTGCTCAGCATCGTGGCGAACCTCCTCTTCTTCAAAGGGGTCCAGGTCGCTCCGCTCTCCGTGGCCGTGCCGCTCCTCTCGCTCACGCCGGTCTTCGCGGCGCTCCTCGCGGTCCCTCTCCTGGGGGAGGTCCCTGGCGCGGCAGACGTCGCCGGCATCCTCCTGGTGATCGCCGGGGCGATCTGGCTCAACTGGCCGCCGCGGGTGGAGGGAGATCCGGTCCAGGGCGCGCCGGCGAGGCGGGAGACGATCCGGGGGGCTCTTCTCATCGCTCTGACCGCGTTGTTCTGGTCTTTGACCATCCCCTTGGACAAGCTGGCCGTGGAGCGCGCGCCGGCCCCGTTTCATGGATTCGTGCTCAACATCGGAGTGGCGCTGGGAGTGCTGGCGATCCTTCTCGTCCAGGGCCGGCTCGCGGACGTCGCCCAGGTGCGCCGCGTCCCGTGGCTCCTCCCTCTGACACTTATCGTGGCCACGGCGGCGCTCGGCTTGCAGCTCCTCGCCCTTCCCCTGATGCTCGTGGGCACGATCGAGACCCTGAAACGGGGGATCGGGAACTGCATGGCGCTCGTCTCGGGCCGGATCTTTTTCGGCGAGGCGATCACCGCCCCCAAGATCCTGGCCGTGCTCTTGATGGCGGTGGGAGTGGGGCTGATCCTCACCTGAGGCTCGATTCTTGCGAGCCCGGGAGGAACGGGAGGTCGTGCGATGAGACACCTGAAAGCCCTGCTGCTGTTCCTGCTCGTTCCCGCTCTCGCCCTGGCTCAGGCTCCGAAGAGCCGCCTTCCTCTGGAGAAGGTGAAGCTCCCGCCGGGTTTTGCGATCTCGGTCTTCTCCGAGGACGTCCCCGGCGCCCGGTCCATGGCGCTCTCGCCCGCGGGCATCCTCTACGTGGGCACGCGGCGGGAGGGGAAGGTCTACGCCCTGCCGGACCGCAACAAGGACGGCCGCGCGGACGAGGTGGTCACGATCGCCTCGGGGCTCAATACGCCTAACGGGGTCGCGTGGAAGGACGGCGCGCTCTACGTGGCCGAGATCTCCCGCGTGCTGCGCTTCGACGGCATCGACGGCCGGTTGAAGAGCCCTCCCAAGCCGGCGGTGGTGACGGACGCCTTCCCCAAGGACACCCACCATGGCTGGAAATTCATCCGCTTCGGGCCGGACGGCAACCTCTACGTGCCGGTAGGCGCCCCCTGCAACGTGTGTGATCCGGAGAACCCGATCTACTCGACGATCACCCGGATCTCTCCCCAGGGCGGCAAGCCCGAGATCTACGCCCGGGGCATCCGCAACACCGTGGGCTTCGACTGGCACCCGGGGACGAAAGAGCTCTGGCTGACCGAGAACGGCCGCGACATGATGGGGGACGACGTCCCGCCCGACGAGCTCCTCCGCGCGCCGCGCTCCGGCCTCCATTTCGGCTTCCCCTATTGCCACGCCGGAAAGATCCCCGACCCCGAATTCGGGAAGAAGCGCGCCTGTTCCGAGTTCACCCCGCCGGTCCAGAATCTGGCTCCGCACACGGCGGCCCTGGGAATGCGCTTCTATACTGGAGAGATGTTCCCGGCCGAATACCGGAACCAGATCTTCATCGCCGAGCACGGCTCCTGGAACCGGTCCAACCCGATCGGCTACCGGATCACCCTCGTGCGCCTTGCCGGCAACCGCGCCACGGCCTACGAGACGTTCGCGGAAGGGTGGCTCGAAAAGGGCGGCCGCGCCTGGGGCCGGCCGGTCGACGTTCAGCCGATGCCGGACGGCGCGCTCCTGGTCTCGGACGACGAGGCCGGCGCGGTCTACCGGATCACCCACGCGCGGCGATGAGCAACCCCGGCAGCCGCCTGAAGGCCCGCGCCCGCCGCCTCTGGCGCTGGTTCTTCCCCGAAAAGGTCGCGCTGCCGGACGAGGCGGTGCGGGTGCTCGCGGCCGTGTTCCCGCGGCTCGACCTGGATGCCGTCTCCTTTCACCGGGGATTGCCCCACTTCGTCCGCCTCCTTCGGAGCCAGGCCATCACCCTGCCGGACCTCCTCGCCCCGCGGCGGACGCGGATCTACTTCGATCCCCCGTATCTCGATCCCGGGAGCGTCGAAGGGCTGGGCACCGTCGTCCACGAGGCGTACCACGCGCTCCAGGTGCAGGACTCCCGCTGGGGCATCGGGCCGCTGCGCCCTTTCATCGTTCTCTACCTCGCCTGCGGGGCGGCCAACGGCTTCCGCTATCGCGGCCATCCCATGGAAAACGACGCCTACGCCCTGGCCGGCCGGCGGCACAGCCCCTTCGAGCGCGCGGCCTGTTTCGAGCCCTGCGAGCAGGTGGCCGCGCGGCTCGCGGTTCCGGGCTCCGGACTGCGATTCTGGGGGAAGCTCGCCCGTAGCACGCCTGGCGTGGGGCGGTTCTTGAAGCCCGAGACCCGGCGGCTCTGGCTCGTCATCCCCCTGGCCTTCCCCCCCGTTCTCCTCTGGCTGATTCTCTGGAGCGGGGCTGCCGCCCTTGCCTGGCTGGCGCGCCTGCTCGTCGAGATGGTAGGCGCGGTGGCCGCGGGAGCGCTCTGGACGATCGGCTCGATCCTCTCCTGGTTTGACTGGCGCGGGAAATCCATCGAAGATCTGCAATAATTCCAGTCCAACGCACCGGCATCTGGGAGAGGGAGGAGCGATCATGGAGCCCACCGTGCGGCCGTCGGACCTGGTGCCGCGGCTGGAGGAGCAGGGATACGCAGAGGAGGCCGTCGCGGCCCGGCGGCGCTGGATCGAGGAGCGGACCGGCGCGCGCCTGACCCACGTGGGCGCGGCCACGGTCGCCGGGGAGGCGATGCGCGGCAACGTCGAGAACCCGATCGGCGCCGCGCAGGTGCCGCTGGGGGTCGCAGGCCCGCTGCGGATCGAGGGCGAGCACGCGCGCGGCCTCTTCTACGTGCCCCTGGCCACCACCGAAGGCGCTCTCGTGCGCTCCTACGAGCGGGGCATGGTGACGCTCACCCGGGCCGGCGGCGTCACGGCCCGCGTCCTGGTGGACGAAAACCGCGTCTCGCCCGTGTTCGTCTTCGACGGCGTGGCCGAGGCCGCGGCCTTCGCCCGCGAGATCGAAGGGTTGTTTCCGTCCCTGAAAGCTGAAGCTGAATCCACCACCCGCCACGGCCGGCTGCTGCGGATCGAGCCCCGCCCCCTGGGCCGCGAGGCCGTCGTCCACTTCTGCTATTCGACCGGCGACGCCCACGGCATGAACATGATCGTCAAGGCCACGGACCGGGCGTGCCGG
>DATEIO010000295.1:0-2645 GCA_035278895.1 Thermoanaerobaculia bacterium
CCTGCCGGCTCCCGAGGGCACTCGCGTGGAGACCGAGTACGTGACTCCGCGGAGCGAGGCCGAGCGCGTCATCGCCGGGATCTGGCGGGAGGTGCTGCGCGTCGACCGCGTGGGGGTGAACGACAACTTCTTCGACCTGGGAGGCCACTCGGTCCTCATGGCCCAGGTCCACGCGAAGCTCGGCTCCGCACTGGGGAGAGAGCTCAAGCTCCTGGACCTCTTCAAGTACCCCACCGTGGGCACGCTCGCCGCGCACCTGGCGGGAGGAGAGGTGGCCCCCATGCTCGTGCGGCAGCTCGCCTCCCAGGTCGGGGAGGCCGACGTCGCCGTGATCGGCATGGCCGGCCGCTTCCCCGGGGCGAACGACCTCCGGACGTTCTGGGAGAACCTGGCCGCGGGCGTCGAGTCGATCTCGTTTTTCACGGACGAGGAGCTCCGGGCGTCCGGCGTGCCGGCGTCTGACCTGGCCGATCCCGGATACGTGCGGGCCCGCGGCATCGTCGGCGGCGTCGACCGCTTCGACGCGGCCTTCTTCGGCTACAGCCCCCGCGAGGCCGAGGTCATCGATCCCCAGCAGCGGCTGTTCCTGGAGTGCGCCTGGGAGGCCTTCGAAGAGGCGGGCTATGACCCGGCCGCCTATCCGGGCGACGTGGGCGTGTACGCGGGCGTGGGGATGAACACCTACGTGTTCAACCTCCTGCCCGACCCCGAGATCCTGGACTCGGTCGGCAACTTCCAGATCACGATCAGCAACGACAAGGACTTCCTGGCCTCCCGGGTCTCGTACAAGCTGGGCCTCTGCGGCCCGAGCCTCTCGGTGCAGACCGCCTGCTCGACCTCGCTCGTGGCCATCCATCTCGCGTGCCGGAGCCTGCTCTCGGGCGAGTGCGACGCCGCGCTCGCCGGAGGCGTGTCGATCCGCATCCCCCAGGAGATGGGCCACCACTACCGCGAGGGCGCCGTGTTCTCGCCGGACGGCCACTGCCGCGCCTTCGACGAGCGGGCGGGCGGCTTCGTGGGAGGCAACGGCGCGGGGGTGGTGCTCCTGAAGCGCCTGTCGGACGCGCTCGCCGACGGCGACCCCGTGCGCGCGGTGATCAAGGGCTCGGCCGTCAACAACGACGGCGCGGTCAAGGTCGGCTACACCGCGCCCGCCGTGGAGGGGCAGGCGCGGGTGATCGCCCAGGCCCTGGCCGCGGCCGGCGTCGAGCCGGGGACGGTCTCCTACGTCGAGGCCCACGGCACGGGCACGGACCTGGGCGACCCCGTGGAGATCGCGGCTCTCACCCGGGCGTTCGGCCCGGGGGCCGCGAAGGGCTCCTGCGCCGTGGGCTCGGTCAAGACCAACATCGGCCACCTGGACAGCGCGGCCGGGGTGGCCGGCTTCCTCAAGGCCGTCCTGGCGCTGGAGCACCGGGAGATCCCGCCCACCCTCCACTTCGAGCATCCCAACCCGAAGCTGGAGCTGGGGGAAAGCCCGTTCTTCATCGCCGCCCGGCGGACGCCCTGGGAGACCCGGGGCGTTCCGCGCCGGGCCGGGGTGAGCTCCATGGGAATCGGCGGCACGAACGCCCACGTGGTGCTCGAAGAGGCGCCGCCTCGCGGGCCCGCCGCCCGCGGACGCGAGTGGCAGATCCTGCCGCTCTCCGCCCGCAGCGAAGCCGCGCTGGATGAGGTCCGCGCCCGGCTCGCAGGGCACCTTCGGGAGAGTCCGGACGAGGATCTGGCCGATGCAGCCTGGACGCTCCAGGCGGGCCGCCGCCGCTTCGAGCACCGCGCGGTCGCTCTCGGCCGCAATGCGGAGGAGGCCGTCCGGGCCCTCGAAACGGAGCTCCTCACCGGCTCCGGCGAGGCGGGCTCCGTGGCGTTCCTGTTCTCCGGCCAGGGGTCCCAGTACCCAGGGATGGCGGCGGAGCTCTACCGCTCCGAAAAAACGTTCCGCGACGAGGTGGACCGCGCCTGCGAGATCCTCGCCCCGCGGCTGGGGCTGGACCTTCGGACCCTGCTTTTTGAGGCGGAGGGGGAGCGGCTCGCGGAGACGGAGATCACCCAGCCGGCGCTCTTCGTGATCGAGCACGCCCTGGCCGGGCTGTGGATGAGTTGGGGGATCCGGCCCGCGGCCCTCCTCGGCCACTCGATCGGTGAGTACGTGGCCGCGTGCCTCTCCGGCGTCTTTTCGCTCGAAGATGCCCTCACCCTGGTCGCCGAGCGCGGGCGCCTGATGGGCGCGATGGAGCCGGGCGCCATGCTCTCCGTACCCCTGCCCGAGGCCGAAATCCTGCCGCTTCTGCTACCCGGGCTTTCTATCGCTGCAGTCAACGCGCCGTCCCGGACCGTAGTGGCGGGACCGGAGCCGGCCGTGGAGGAGCTCGCCCGGGCGCTGGACGGGAAAAGCGTGAAGCATCGCCGTCTCCACACCTCGCACGCCTTCCACTCCGAGCTGATGGAGCCGGCGGTCGAGCCCTTCCTCGCGGCCCTGCGGCGCGTCCGTTTCCACGCTCCGCAGATCCCCTTCGTGTCGAACGTCACCGGCACCTGGATCACGGCGGAGGAGGCGACCGATCCCGGGTATTGGGCGCGCCACCTGCGGGGGACCGTGCGCTTCGCCGATGGGATCGCGACCCTGCTCTCCGAGCCCGGCCGCG
>DATEIO010000296.1:0-22160 GCA_035278895.1 Thermoanaerobaculia bacterium
ACGGCTGGCCCGGAGGGGGTGAAAGTAACGTAGACGCGGGAGAGGCCGTCCGCATCGCTCGCCGTGGCGGAAACCGTCACGGCGCCCGTCTGGGTCCCGTTGGGTCCGGTGATCGTTCCCGAGCCCGGAGAGTTGGACGCCATGCCCGGAACGAGGAACCGGAAGCTCCCCCGTCCCACCAGCCCCCGGCGATCGCCACGCACAACATCCACCGTGAACAGGGTGTCCTCGCTCACTGTGGGCGGGCGCCATGTCACGCTGGAGAAATTCACCGGATCGGACGTCGTGAACGATCCTCCCGACGCGCTCCAGAAGTAGAAGAGCGTGTCGCCGTCGGCGTCCCGGGTGTCTCCCACGAGAGGGATGGGGGCGGTGACCGTCTGCTGGTCTCCTCCAGGAAGGTGGAACGGCTGGGGAGAATTCAAGTTCGTGGCGTCGCTCACCTGCTCGTAGAGAGTACCGATTGTGGGGATCCTGGGCTCCGGTGCAAGCTTCGCATCCGAAGCGACGGAAGCGAAGATGGATTTACCAGATCTACACTCGTTGGTACGAGTCGAGGCTAAGCAGTAAAGCATCGTGTGAGTGAGGAGCTTCGCCATCTCGCCCCGGGTGATGAGCCGCTCGGGGTGAAACGACCTGTCGTCATATCCGACCAACAGGGCTGCGCCGCTCGGCAATCCAAAATCAGGGAACCCGTTGGGCAGTGCTGAATTTGTCAGCCAATAGACGTACGGATAGAACCAATCATCAAAATCTACGTCCGGAAACTGGACCGGGCGGGTCAGATCACCGTTGATGAGGCGGCCGAGATCGGAGAAGTCCACCTGAAGGAGAACACTCACCAGTTTCGTCGCTTCCGCGCGGTTTACAGGATCAAGAGGATGAAAGCAGCTCCCCGATCCATTGACGCAACTCTCTCCCGTAACGAAACCTTTAGCTTTGGCATCTGCAACAAGATCATAGAACCAGTCTCCGGTATGGACATCGGCAAACCCGGGATCTGGAGCACTCCCGGAGATAGGCTCTCCGGCTCCGGCATACGCCATCTTGAGAGCCTCGGCACGGGTTGTCGCTGCATTCGGCCGGAACGTCCCGTCTCCATAGCCCTCCACGACACCTTGAAGATGGACGTAACGCACATAAGGAGCGAACCAGTCCGTCTTTACCGATTCCCGGACGTCACTGAAATGTTGAGGCTTGCGCACAACTTCATCGAAAACCTTCAGGAGCCCGGCTCCATACGTTACTGCGAGGGGGTAGAGATTATCCCCGTAGATCTTCATGAGAGGTTTGCTATTCGGACCTGTCGGATGCGTGCCCTCCTTCTTCCAAACAGCCGGCGTCAGGCTATTGCTATTGCCTCCCGTATTTTCGATGTAGAAGCCGCCAGTGATCGACAAGCCATTACTGCTGACCAGGCATTGGTCTTCCATCCCCCACCAGTCGTCGTCCTGAGTCCCGGCGCAGGCGCCAAAGAATGATCCCACATCGCCTATTCTCCAAGCGCGGGACGTTGAGTCGTAGGAGAGGCTCGGGAACATCTGTTTCAGCTCGCCTTCGGAGGGAGCACCGATCCGAAGAGTGCCGTCGTAGGTCGTCAAGAGGTAGACCCGCTTGGCAAGCTCATCGATGAAACCTCCAGGGCTTAAGTCCAACGAAAAGCGCGGCCGCCTTCCGAGGTAACTGTCCAGGAGACCCTTCATTTCCTGGGTCATCCTGCCGTCGATAACCCTCTCGGCGGTCAGAGTGGGAGTCACGTAATCGCGGATCCTGTTCTCGCTGATCGAAGTGCACCAGCCCCACATCTCGAAATCGTCGATGCTGCCGAACAGATCATCAGGAGCACACGGACTCTCGAGACCGGTATGAGCGTCGTCATGAACGTGGGCGGGCGACGTCATATCTTGGAGAAGGTGGAGCGTGCGGCCCAAAGAATGGAACGACTCTCCAGGCGAGCTGAAATAGCTGTCCGTCGCGGAGCTCCAGAGGACTCCAGCCATCTGCCGAGCCGTCTTGTGAGTGACACCGAGAACACGGTTCTTCCCGGTGATGGGGTTATAGAAATGGTACAAAACTCTTATTTCATGCGTTTCCTCGTCCGATGAATCCTCTTCAATTGTACCTGCGAGGAGGTTTTCCCTCTGTTGAGGTCCGAAAAGAGAGGAGCCGAGCACCTCCAGAGAGGCAGCCGCAAGACTCGGATGGGTGTGGTTCGCCTCGTGAGCTTTGAGGGGACTCCACGCCACAGCCCAGACCATGAGAAGCATCCCAAGAAAGATCGCCCTTCCCGCCGTTCTCGAAGGCCATTTCGAACAGATGCCTCTCCGGTTCATCTCCCGTCCTCCTCGTTTTAGAGCTTCGGAGGAAGACGCGAGAAATCCTCCCGGCGAAGATCACCGGCAGGCGGCGCGCTCCGGGTCCGGCTCCGGAGCGCGCCTGGGGGGCAGAGCTACGGCACGCCGTTCCAGTCGCCCGCGATGGGCATGTCGCCGTTCACGCCGAGGCTGAACACGAGGTCGGCAAAGCCGTTCGTGTTCGAGTTGCGCAGGTAGAACGTGCCGCTCCGGTAGATGCCGATCGTATCGACCCCGTCGCCGTTCCAGTCACCGGTGACCGGCTTGTCTCCGGGAAGGCCGTAGGTCAGCACGATCTCTGCGAAGCCCGTGCTGTTCGAGTTCCTGAGGTACAGAGCCCCGTTCGACGGGCGGAACACGCCGGCCGTCGTGACGCCGTCGCCGTTCCAGTCGCCCGCGATGCCCACGTCTCCGGTCGTCCCGAGCGAGAAGGTCAGGTCCGCCGTGCCGGCCGTGTTGCTGTTGCGGAGGTAGAACGTGCCGTTGCGGAAGATTCCGATCGTGTCGATCCCGTCCCCGTTCCAGTCCCCCACCACCGGCTGGTCTCCCGAGGCCCCGAAGCTCACCACGACGTCGGCGAAGCCGTTGGTGTTGGAGTTGCGGAGATAGAACGTGCCGTTCCGGTAGATGCCGATCGTATCAACGCCGTCCCCGTTCCAGTCGCCCGCCACGGGATAGTCCCCGGGGAGGCCGTAGGTCAGAAGGACGTCCGCGAAGCCGGAGGTGTTCTGGTTCTTGAGATAGAGGGCGCCGTTCGACGGACGGAACACGCCGGTCGTGTCCGGATTCCTGACCGTGCTGCAGGCGGAGGTCTGGAAGGTGCGGTCGGTACCGTTCGAGGTCCCGCTCGAGTTCGTGGCCCGGACCCGGAAGTGGTAGAGGACGCCGCACGAAAGGCTGGTGACCGGCTTTGCCACGTTGACGGGGCTCGTGCCGCTGCCGATGTTGCCGTGCGTGACCGTGCTGCCGTAGCCCGTGGTCGTCCCGTAATCGAAGTAGACCGTCGTGCTCAATCCGCTCGGATTGACCGAGCCGTTGAGCGTCGCGCCGGTCTGGCCGATGCTCGTGGCAGGGTTGGTGGTGACCACAGAGCCGGAGGAGGCGCTGATGGTGACGGGCGCCGCGTCCTGTCCGTCCGAGTAGTTGTTGGACACATTGGAGTCGGTCGCGTCGAGGATGATGCCGATCCAGTAGGAGCCCGCGGCAGAGGCCGCGGGAATCGTCGGAGGCGTGCTCACCGTGATCCGAACACTGCTCTTCGGCGTGAAGCTCCAGGTGAAGCTGTGGCTCTGCAGAAAGGTGTCCGCCGTCGAGATGATGTCGTTCGAGGAGAGATAGACGTTGACGTTGACGGTCCCGCTCCACGACACGCTCGAATTGTTGTGGACCAGGTAGTCCATCGAGGAGAGTTGCGAGCCGGCCCGGATCGAGCCGGGGCTGATTCTGACATTGAGCGGGATCAGATCCCGGGACGCCGGCGTGTCGTCGGCAATGGCGGACGACGTGTAAGTGGATTTCGGTTCATTGAGAAGCGAATCCCAGGTTGTCGAGGAATTGCCATTGGAGAGCATTGCGTAGACGTAGCAATTCGGGCAGCTCCCGGAAGGCTGGTGGGAGCCGCTGCCGCTCTGGCCGCCGTAGCTCAGGGAGTTGAAAGAGACCTCGTTGCCATACCACACCCCCAGAAAGGTCTCACAGCCGTCATAGCTTCCCGAGTTCGTGTACATCAATTGCCCTGAGTAAGGCCACTCCGCGGGATAGCCCATGTGCCGGAAGGTGTTTCCGGTATAGAAGCCGCAATTGGAGCTCCACCCGTATCCGAGCCATCCGGCCAGCGCTCCCACGGGCCTTTCGAGGTCGATCAGCCCGTAATCGTCATCGAAATCCTCGTCATCGGTCCACCCCGTCCAGGAGTGAAGCTCCACCGCGTACGCATCGCCGTAGGGGCGCGAGCCGTTGTCATAGGCCGGAACGACGATGATCTCCTCGGCCCAATCGTAGAAAGACCAACCGTTGTCGGTGTCCTCGTGGGCGTAGACACAGTGGCCCGCGGTGACGACGTGCCTGGGGTCGATCAGGGTCCCGGAGCACTGGTAGCCGCGAAGGGTTCCGCCCGTGTCCCGGAACTTCATGAACAGTTTGACTGCGGCGCTCCACGGGTAGGACGAGGGGCTGCCCACGAGTGAAAGGCCCGAAAAATTCTTGGAAGAAACCCCGGAGTCCCAGTCGGGCTCCGCCTCTCCCAGGCCGCCCGGCACCTGATTTCCAATTCCCGGAGCCCGCCGCTTCAAGGCCGGCGGCTCGCCGACGGTCGCCTTTCGGTTCCGGAGATCAAAAGAGACCGGCAGGCCCGTCTCCCGGGGAGCCGCCTTCTCCTCGGGCGTCCCGTCTCTCTGGGGGAGCGGCATGGGGAGGTAGTCGCTCGGGTTGAGCGGAACGGGGCCCTCCGGGATCGATTTTTCTTCACCGGAATCCGGCATGAGTGGGAACGGAGTCTCAGAAACAATCGCCGTCGTGGTCCCCACGGCAGGGACCTCCGGCTGTTGCTGCTGCGCAGATACACCTCCGAACCAACCCGACAAATTGATTCCAAAGAATAGGGCTAGTGCAATGACAAGATTTCTTCTCATTCCTCTCTCTCTTTCAGGGAAGCTCTTTCTTCCAGCCTAGAGCTGACAATGAATCCGGTCAAGCAAAGAGCGCCTTGACAAAATACATACATTTGCAAAGCGCTACGGCCCGACAGCCGGAGGCCCGGCTTGACCTTCCTGCTCGGGGAGAGCCTCTCTGGTAACGCGAAATCTTTAAGAAATGCGGCTCAGCCGCTGCGCCGCCGGCCCACGAGCAGCATGAAGTCGCTCGGCAGGAGGCCGGAGTCGATCAGGCGGTCTTCGACGGCGAGGATGCCCTGGATCGCGCGGGAGGCTTCGTCCGTCACCGGCCAGAAGTTGTGGACGATGCCGTTGTAGAGGAGGTGCTGGATCGTGCCGCCCAGGTTCCGGACGAGAAAGAGATCGAAATATTTCTCGAAGAGAGGGACGATCTCGGCCGAGCGGATCGACTCGAAGGGCGAAACGGCCACGACCTCTTCGACCGTCGGGCGGCCTTCCAGGTGCTTGACGACGTTCCAGCGGAAACGCCGCAGGTTTTCGGGGAGAAATTTGAGCAGTCCCGCGGTCAGGTCCATCTGCAGGTCGGTCCACTGGAACTGCGTGGGCCCCACGAACTCTTCGAGGATGAAGAGCCCGCGCGGCGTGAGCGCCTGGACGACCTGCTCCATCACGTGCTCGAGCTCCAGGAAGTGATGGAAGCTGTGGGCGGAAAAGATCAGGTCGTAGCGGCCGGGCTCCAGGGTCAGCGCGTTCACGTCCTCGGCCCAGAAGCGGCCGGGGGCGCTCCGGCTCTGGCGCTGGCGCTCCCCCTCGGCGACCCGGTCCTCACTGATGTCGATCCCTTCGAGGTGAGCGCTCGCTCCGGCGTCCCAGACGGCGAGGCTGCGGGCCGCGGCGCCGCAGCCCAGGTCCAGGCTGCGGACGGCGGGGCCTCCCAGGTGGTGGCGCGCCCAGCGCATCCAGTCGAGACCGTCGATCAGGCTGCGCTCGCGGTAGTGGGCGTTGATCTCCGGATGGTCGAGCCAGGCGTTCATCTCGCCCCGGGCTTCGACCTCCAGGTGCTTGCCCCACTTCTTGCTCTCCGCCGCCGCCCTCGCCTTGTAGTCGGAGCTCCGCAGGTACTCCTTCCACCGCAGCATCAGGCGAGCCCCACCTTCGACATGACGGGCGCCACGCCCGAGCGCAGGGTGTGGGGCTTCCACTTGCGGCCCCACTTCTTTTCGTAGTGTGCCTGGTTGCGGTCCCAGAGCGACTGGTAGTCCTGCGGGGAGAGAGTCTGGAACGATCCCTGGCCCACGTGGTGCACGTAGGCGTCCTCGGCACAGACCACGCGGTAGCCGGCCTGGCGCATGCGCACGGAGTAGTCGTCGTCCTCGAACATGCCGATGCCGAAGGCTTCGTCGAGCGGGCCGATCTCGCGGACCACCTCGCAGCGGGCCGCGACGCAGTACATGGCGGCCACCTGGAGATCCAGAAGGCGGCCGGCGTGCTCCCGCGCCCTCCGGGCCGCGTAGCGGGGCATGTCGGCCAGGTCCTCGTAGTCGGGCTCGACCCGGGCCTCGTTGCCGCAGAAGTTGGTCGTGGCACAGACAATGCCGATCCGGCGGTCGTTTTCGAGGGTCCGGACGAGCCGGCCGATCATTCCGGGCGGCACGACCGTGTCGTTGTTCAGGAGGAGGATCACGTCACCTCGCGCTTGGGCGATGCCCACGTTGTTGGCGGCGGGGAACCCGAGGTTCTTGCTCTGGAAGAAGACGCGCACGCGGGTGTCTCCCGCGGCCACGGCGCGCAGGTATTCGGGCGTGCCGTCCGGTGAGGCGTTGTCGACCACCAGGACCTCCAGGCGCGGCCAGGTCTCGCCTTCGAGGAGCGAGTCGAGGCAGCGGCGTGTGAGCGGCAGGCCGCCGTAGGTGACGACGATGACGGAGACGAGCGGGAAGGTCTCGGTGACCGCGCGGTGAATCGTCCCGTAGCGCTCGCGCCAGTCGTTCTCCTCGGCCACCTTCTTGCGAAGCTCGCGGCGCGGATCGTCCGCGGGCTCGGCCAGGGCGCGTTCCAGGCCCGCCAGGAAGGACTCGTGACCGTCCGCCAGGTAGCAGAGGTCCGCGAACGGGAGAAGCTCGGTCAGTCGGGGGGAGACCACGGGTTTGCCCGCCGAGAGGTACTCGTAGAACTTGACCGGGTTCGTGGCCTCGGTGATGTCGTTGACGAGGAACGGGATCACGCAGGCGTCGAAGTGCCAGAGGAGCTGCGGCATCTCTTCGTAGGGACGCTGGCCGAGGAGCCGCACGTTGGGCAGGGCCGTCACCCGCGAGAGGTCCACGTCGAACACGCCGCCCGCGAGCACGATCGTGGCTTCGGAGAAGCGCCGGGCGATCTTTTCGAGGAGATCCACGTCCACCCACGAGGCCAGGGCGCCGTAGTAGCCGATGACCGGGTGCGTCACCGGGCCGAGCAGGCCGTTCTCCCCGTAGTAGCGCCGGTAGTGGTCGAGATCCACGCCGTTCTGGGCGAGCACGAGCCGGGGGGAGCGGCCGGAAAGCTTCTCGTGGAGGAGCCGGGCGGTGGCGACCGTCACGTCCGCGGTCGCGACCAGCCCCTCTTCGAGCGAGAGCACGGCCTCGCCGAAGCCGGGGAAGTTGGTCCACTCGTCCATGCAGTCGTAGACCACGCGCCAGCCGTAGCGCTCGCGCAGGCGGTCCGCCAGGGGAGCCCAGAAGGGGATCTGCACGAGGGAGACGACGTCGCCGAGCGAGAAGTCCGCCAGGAGCTGCGAGAGAGCGCCTTCGAGGACTTTCAAGTCCTCCTCTTCCAGGCGCCCGCCGTAGATGTCGAGCGGGTGGCGGGAGCGCAGCTTCACCTCGACCACGTTCTTCGCCTTCCAGGCCAGGGTCCACGCCGGACCGTCCGCGGGAAGCGTGGCCGTGGTCGAGAGATAGAAGACCCGGTGCCCGTGCCGGCCAAGTTGGGTGGCGATCTGCTGCGGGCGCTGAAAGCGGAAGTCCCAGTCGATGATCGAGAAGACGACCACGTCGTAGGCCGAGGACGGGACCTTTGGCAGGCCCGGCGGGATCGCCGGATCGTCCGGGAGAGACGCGATCCGCGCCTGGGCCGGGGAGCCGGCCGGATCCTCCTCGCGGGTGGCGGGAGGGCGGGGGGACGGCTTGCCGAAAAGCCGCCGGCGCAGCTTCCAATAGACATTGGCGATCCGCCACAGGCGGGAGCTCTGGAGCGCGGAGAGCTCCCGGCGCGCCGTGGTGGCGTCCCAGCGCCAGCTCTCGATCTCCACCCGCAGGTCCTCCCGCTCGGCCTCCAGCGTGGCGATCCGCTCGTTCAACCCCTGCACGGTCTTCTGCCGCTCTTCCTGGACGGCCTGCACGAAGGCGTGCCCCTTCCGGAGCTCCTCTTCCATCCCGCGGACGTGCTCGTCGCGCTCCGTGAGCGCCCGGGAGCTCTCTTCGAGCTGCTCCCAGAGGAGGGCCACGGTCTTGTCGCGCTCGTCCGCGATCTCCTGGCAGCGGTGCCGGGCGCGCCGCAGCTCCTCCTTCAGCTCGCTGATGTCGCCGTCCCGGTGGGCTTCGAGCTCCACCGCGAGCTGCTGCAGCCCCGAGGCGAAAGAGACCGTGGCCGCCTCGAGCGAGCGCAGCCGCATCTGGTGATCGATGTCGATGATCGACGGGAGAGGTGCCGGGGCGATCGCCCGCCCCGCCTCGGCGGGCCGGTAGACGAGGAGCAGCTGATTCCCCATCCACGTCGCCGTGGGAGGGAGAATGACCCGGTCGGACGTCACCCAGCCGTTCACCTCCCCGGGGAAGGTCGTGGCATGGATGATCCGCCGGTGCTCGTGGTGGGGCGGGTACGATTCGAGATACGGGACCAGCACGAGCAGGTAGCGCCGGGCCTTGGACGCCAGATGCTTGAGCACCGAGATCGGCCGGGCGAGGTGCTCCAGGCAGTGGGAGACGACGAGGACGTCCGCGCTCCGGTCGAGCGTCTCGAAGTCCGAGACGAAAAAGTCGATCCCGGGGTGCATCCTGCGGGCGGAATCCATGGCCTCGGCGCTGAAGTCGAACCCCGAGACCCGCGAGCGGGGGAACTCCGTGGCGAGCACCGCCGTGCCGTCCCCCAGGGCGCAGCCGCAATCCAGGATCGACAGGGCCCCGGCCTCGATCTCCTCCGCCACGGGAGCAGGGAGGTACTTGACCAGGAGATCCATGAAGGAGCGGGACTGCTGGCGCCCTCCCAAAGCCTCCCAATCCGTCGAGAACCGCTTCTCCCAGTACTCCTGCGAGTTGACGAAGATCTTGTTATGCGTGTCGGCTCTCATCGTCGGCTCGCTTTCCGGCACCTGCGCCTGCCTGGTCCGTGGGGTTCCTGCCACCCACGCGAAAAAAATTCGCAGAGTCGTTCGAAATGCTTTATCAGCGTATCACAACCTCCTATGGCACTGGGGGATATTTAGTTTCTGCTACCCTCCCCCGCCATGCGGATTCTTCTCGCCCTGGCACTCCTCGCAGCCCCTGCCGCGCCTCCCCCGCCGGGCTTCGCCGCCCTCGGCCAGGAGATCGTGTCCCACGTGCGCGACGAGCTCTTCGACCCGGCCAGGGCCGCCCGCTGGGCCGAGACGAACGACCACTACGCGGACGGCTTCCGGGACGCGGACACGTTCCGGCGCGAGACCCGGCGGAGGCTCGCGGAGCTCGGGGTTTCCCACACCGACTACTACACCCCGGACGATCCCGGCTATTACGGGCTCCTCGCCATCTTCGAGCCGGTCCTCCAGAAAAATCCGCAGGTCGAGAGCCTGGGGCTCGGGCTCGTGGAGATGGAAGGCGGCTGGTTCGTGGCCCGCGTCTTCCCGGGCGGTCCGGCCGAAGCGGCGGGCCTCCGCCGCGGGGACCGTCTCGTCTCGGCGGACGGCGCCCCCTTCGAGCCCGTGCGGTCACTGCGCGGCAAGGCCGGCCGGCCGGTCGCCCTGGAGGTCCAAAGCCGGCGGGACGGCCCGGCGTGGACGGTGTCCGCCACCCCCCGCCTCGCCAACCCGAAGCAGGAGTGGCTCGATGCGCAGAAGGCCGGCTCCCGGATCGTCGAAGTCCGAGGCGCGCGCGTGGCCATCGCCCCGCTCTGGTCCTGCGCGGGGGATGACCATCTGGATCTCCTGAAAGAGTCTTTGCAGGGAGACCTCGCGGAGGCGGACGGCCTGGTGATCGACCTGCGCGGCGGCTGGGGCGGCTGCAATCCCGACTTCGTGAGCCTCTTCAACCCCCAGGTCCCCCAGCTCACCCGCATCGACCGCGAAGGCCACCGCTCCGCCTTCCCCGCCACCTGGACCCGGCCGGTCGCCGTGCTGATCGATGGCGGCAGCCGGAGCGGCAAGGAGGTGGTCGCCTACGCCCTGAAGCGCCACAAGCTCGCGGCCCTCGTGGGCGAGCGCACGGCCGGGGCCGTCCTCGCCGGCAGACCCATCCTGCTCTCCGACGGCTCCCTCCTCTATCTCGCCGTGAGCGATGTCCTCGTGGATGGCGAGCGGCTGGAAGGGGTGGGGGTGGCGCCGGACGTTCCGGTCGCCGGGGATCTGCCCTACGCGGAGGGGCGGGATGGGCAGCTCGAACGGGGGTTGGAGGTGGTGGCGGGGAAAATCACCCCGAAATCCCCCTGAAAAACCCCGCCATCTCCTCCCACACCACCCGCTCCCCCAGCAGATCGTTGTGCCCGGCCCGCGCCACCGGCACCCACCGGGAGGAGCCGGCGAGGGTCTCCGAGATCTCCTTTCCCTGGGCAACGGGGATCAGCTCGTCCCGCTCGCCATGGACGACAAGGGCGGGGACACGGATCTCCTTGGCGGCGGCTCGGGAGTCGTAGCGCTCCCGGAGAAGGGCCTTGACCACGAAGCCGGGGAAGATCAGCCGGGCGGTCTCGTCCAGCGTCGTCCACGGGGAGAGGGCGACGAGGCCGCTCACCTCAGCGGGGTGGCGGGCCGCGGTGGCGATCGCGAGCGCCGCGCCGAGCGACCAGCCGCAGATCACGACCGGCCGGCCGGGATAGCGCTCCCGGGCCCAGGCTACGGCCGCGTCGCCCGTTGCGAGAAGGCTCTCCTCCGAAGGTGAGCCGGGGCTCCGGCCATAGCCGGGGAAGTCCGCCGCGAGAACCGCCACGCGGAGGCTCCGGAGCTCGTCGAAGACGCCCGCCCAGCGCAGGGTCTCGAGGTTCTCTCCGTTGCCGTGGAAGAAGATCGCGACCGGCGCGTCCGGCGGGAGCGATGGGTCCGCATCGGCCCAGGCCACCGCGTGGCCGCCGTCCGCGAGAGCAAGGCGCACCTCTTCGAGCGGCGGCGGAGGCGGTGAGGGGACCGGCACCGGCGGCGCCGGATAGAGCATCTGGCGGGCGACCGAGTCGAGCATCAGGCGGCCTCCGCCGCGACCCTCGGCGCGGCCGCGGGCACGAAGCACCGGGCCACCAGGATCACGGTGAGCACGGCGAATCCGGCACAGATCCCGAAGTGGAGGGAGTAGCCCAGCTTCCCCGCGATAAAGCCCGAGAGCGACGAGGCGAGGAGCGGCCCCACGGCGGCGAGCGACTGCTGGAGGGTGAAATCCGTGGCCGAGGTCTCGGCCGAGCAGTAGTCCATCATGCTCGTGTAGAGAGCGACTGTCGCCATGCCCCCCGCGAACGCCGAGGCGATCGCCACGGAGTAGATCACGGCGTTGCTGAAGAACCCCATCGCCGGCAGGGCGAGCGCGGAAACGGCCACCGCCTGGACGAGCCCGAACGTCACGAGCGACAGCTTGCGTCCCAGAGACCGGATCAGGAACCCCCCGAGGAGGGCGCCCGAGAACGATCCGAACGAGCTCGCGACGCCCAGGAGCAGACCGATCCGCTCCAGCGACAGCCCGAGGTCCACCAGCATGGGATTGAACATGGTGGCGGCCATCGTCTCCCCCGTCCGGTACAGGAGCAGGATGACGGCCCACGAGCCCGCGCCCGGGCGGGTGAAGAAGCGGCCGAGAGCGCGGTAGTCGACCGTCCGCACCCGCGCCTCGCGAGGGTGGGCCGGCTCGCGAAAGAAGAGCGCTGGAAAGAGCGGCAGGGCGAGAAACGCGGCCATGGTGAGCACAGCCAGGGTCCAGCCGAAGCGGTGGAAGGCGATGAGCATGAGGCCGCCGCCCACGATCTGCCCGATGTAGTAGCCGCCCACCTGCACCCCGTTGCCCGGCCCCCGCTCGTCGTGCGTGAGCACCCGCACGGAAAGGCCGTCCGTTGCCACGTCCTGCGTGGCCGCGAGCAGCATGAAGAGGGCCCCCGCGAGGACGAGAGGGGTGAACTGGTTTTCGAGATCCAGAAACGCGATCCCCACGACCGTCAGCACCGATAGCGCCTGGAGCGGCAGCAGCCACGACCGGAAGTGCCCGAACCGCGCCGAGCCGTAGCGGTCCACCAGCGGCGCCCAGAGGAACTTGATGAGCCACGGGAACGCGATCGCCGAAAGCATCCCCACCCCGCGCAACGACAGCCCCTGCCACCGCAGGATCGCCGGGATCGCCACGATAAAGAACCCCAGCGGGATCGCCTGCGACACGTAGAGCGTCGCGATCAGCGTGAACTTGGTGACGGTGTTGGTCTTCGTCATGCCGGCTTCCCTCTCCTACGTCCGGAGAAAAACGCAGGAAGGGGTTCCCAGGTTTCCCGGCGTAGGGTGCGCTGTGCGCACGTTGGAGGCGGTAGGAGACCACACGTGCGCACAGCGCACCCTACAGCTCCGCCCGGATCGTCCACAGATCCGGGAACAGCGGCTTGAACAGGGTGTTCTTCAGGTACTCCGCGCCGGCTGAGCCGCCGGTGCCCATCTTCGTGCCGATCGTGCGCTGCACCATCTTCACGTGACGGTATCGCCACTCCTGGAGCCCCTCGTCCACGTCGACCAGGCGCTCGCAGAGGTCGCGGCTCGACGGGTCCGAGCGGTAGATCCGGATCAGGATCTCCCGCACCCGCTCATCCTCGGGTGAAGGCTCCGAGAAGTCCCGGTCCAGAAGCTCCTGCGGAATGTCATAGCCGTTGAGCTTCAAGTTCAGCAGGAAGGCATCGTAGACGCTCCGCTGGTGCATGAGCTCCTCCAGGAGCCGCCGCTCGTTGCTCCCTTCCGGCATCTGGTGGTACGCCGACCGGATCCTGTGCCCCAGGGAGTACTCGATCTGGCGGAACTGGGCGGACTGGAAACCGCTCGCGCTGTCCAGCCGCGACCGGAACGACGCGAACGACACCGGCGTCATGGTCTCCAGGATGTCCACCTGGGCGACCAGGGTCTTGAAGATGGTCAGGATCCGCTTGAACGTGGCGAACGCCATCGGCCGCTCGTTCGTCTCCAGGGAGCGCACGAGAAGCCGCGTCTCGTGGAGCACCTGCTTGAACCAGAGCTCGTAGACCTGGTGGATGACGATGAAGAGCATCTCGTCATGCTCTTCCTGCCCGGCCTTGGCGGAAGCGAGCGTCTGCAGGTTCAAAAGCTCGTCCAGGCGAAGATAGTTGCTGTAGGTATGGACCAAGGCGATCCCCTTTCCGGGACAACGCTATGGGAGGCGGGGCGCGGGGTCAACCGGGGCCTATTCAGTGACTTGCCGGAGGTATTCGAGAAAATGCTCTCCCGGCAACGCCCGGCCGCGGAGGAAGGAGCTGTCGTAACCGATCGCGCGCAGGCGGTCGAGCCAGGTGAGCACCTCCTCGCGGGCATAACTCCCGGTTTCGAGAGCCGTTTTGAGCAAGAGGACGTATTCCTCCCGAAGACCGGAGTGAAACAGCCCCGGATCGTCCGTCGAGAGGCTAAGCCGGAGAGGGGGATGAAGCGCCGTCGAAGATCTGGAAACCGGATGCTGCCGGAACAGCGGGAGATCCTCGAGCCGCGACAAGCCGGAAATCGACAGGTTGGAAGAGGGATTAGCCTCGATATACAAGCCGTCTTTCGCCACGGCCCGAGCCACCATCGCCTGGAGGGCCGAAACGATGGCGAGCCAGTTGGAATCCACGTTGATCTCGTGTAGGCGATCGCACGAACATTTGTTCTCCATATGCTCCACCAGCTGCATCTGGAGATCCTTCTCGCGCTCGAAAGGCTGCCTCCCCTTGAGCCAGTTCCCGACCTTGCCCTGGGCCTCATCCAGATCCCGAAGCTCGAGGGCCGTAAGGCATGATCCAGTCCGGTTCAGCAGATCGCCTTCCGCGGGCACGGCATGCTTGAACACGTGGTGTGCCCAGAGCAGGTCGAGCAGGTGATCGCCGATCCGGAGATGGGATTTTCCGTTCTGGCGCTGATACCAGGAGACGGGGTCGAGGCCCAGCGCCAGGGCGTGCCCGAGCCGGTCTCCGGGCCGGAACTGGAGCAGCCGCAAAACCATGTCGACCTGCCGGATTCCCGTCAGGAGGTCGCGGAAATCCTCTCCCACGTGAAACGTCATACCGAGCGCCAGAGGAGATCGACGGGGGCCCTCGGGCTCGGCGAGCCTGTCAAACGCCTTGCGAAAGGCGGGAACGAAGTCGGAAGGGGGCTGGTCCAGCTCGCTGCTCGCCGCGTCGAGCCCCACGATCAGCGGCTGATATCCCGGGTGATCCCGCAGCCACGAGAAAATCTGGTCGATGCCATGGGCGTGGAGCTCCGGAGGCGTACGGGCATCCTTGCGGAGATGGAAGATCAACCCGACCTGGAAGCGTGGCATCAGAAGGCCGCATCGAGCCTCTCCCCCATTCTTTTTTGCAGCCTGGGACAGCGTCGTCATCGCGTAACGCAGTCCCTGGGCCTGGGCGTGCAGAGTGCGCCCGAAGTCCGCCCCCAGCGCTGGAGTGACCCGCAGCTCGAGCTTCCGTTCGAGGTCCGGAAGCCTCGCCTGGGAGTAGAACCGCTTCGCAGCGAGCCCCCGGCGTTCCAAGGGATCTTCGGAGACCGGCCCGGGAAGAAGAGGCTGCGTAGTGCTCGCCTGGAGCCAGCGTAACGTCGCGATCTGAGTCCAGTAGCGCTCGATGGCCAGGCTCCAGACCTGTCGTGCCCGGTGGTTGCCGCCCCGCCAGTGGACCGCCCGGCGCCCGAAGCTGGAGCGAAAGCGGTCGAGGCCACGAATTCCTCCGCGATGGAAAAGAAGCTGCACAAACGCGTTCTTGGTCCGGATGTAGCGCAGCAGGCCATCAGAGAGCACCCGGACAGCATCCTCCGGCATGGGAGATCGGACGATCCGCAGGGCACTCGCCAGCAGAAATCGCTCGCCGAGAGCAAAGCCTTCCCTGGGAGCCGTGCTCCCCATCTCCAGGAAGACCGCCTGGGTCAACGGGTCCCTGAACGGGCAAGTGCCGCCCGGGTCGATCCATACCGGGCAGCCGGGAATCGCCAGAGCCTCCGGGTCAACCGGCCTGCGATAACCAATGGCGGAGAGGCTCCCGCGCAACACCTCCAGGAGGGCGGCGGTCCGTCGTTTAACCGGTCCTCCCTCCCGACGGGCCCGGGCAAGGGAAAGATCCGCAAGAGTCGGGAGTCCGTCGATGGACCAGAATGGATGGCGCCCCGGAGCGAGATCGCGGACAGCCGCTGCCAGCCAGAGCCGGAGCAAGGCCGCCTCGGCAAGACGCTCGATCCAGACGTGAGTGAGCTCCTCGACCGGCCCGTTCTCTTCTTCTTCCTCCTGGCTCGCCCAGGCCAGGATCCGTCCTTTGTGAGCGATTGAAACGAGATCGAGCATCAAGGGAAGCCAGTCGATCAAAGGAGGGGCCGCTCCCCACAGGTGAAGATGAGTTTCGGCCAGAGGCCGGTCCAGGATCTCTGCAAGGTCCAGTTCGACAACAGGGCAAAGCGGCTCCGTCGCGAGGTGCCACGGGTTCACCGGCTCCGGAACCCGGTTTGGAGAACCCTGCCAAGCAACCGTGGCCGCAAGAAGGAGATCCTCGTCCAGAAGGCACCGCACGTGACGCAGGGCCCGATCGATCTCGACCGACGGTTGGCCGTCTGTCCAGCGGATGAAACAGCGTGAAAGCGTCTCGATCGCAGAGAGCGGCTCCTTCTCTCCGTCGAGCGCTTCCTTGACGATTTCCTGAGCGATCCGGATCCCCAGGTGAGGGCTGCGGCGCAGGAGCCGGCGCCTCAGGAGGCTCCCAAGGTCCTGAGGAGAGGAATCCGGAAGCGCCAGCCAGTGGGCCAGCGCTTCCAACCGCAGGGCTTCGAGATCGGAGACGGACATCGGGGCACCGAAGCTATGGTTTGCGGAACTCGGGCCGGAGGAGATCGCGCACGGCAGTTGACCTGAAAAAAGACTGGGTGGCCTCTGCCATGGGATGATCGAAACTATTCCAGTCGATCTGGTCGATCTCCCGAATCAAAGTCTCTAGATTCTCAGCACCTTGGTTTGCGGAACTGTCTTGCAAAGCCTCCCTTGCGAGCTCTATAGCGCGGTTGCGAGCCCAATCGATCGCATCGATCCCTGGCGGAGGCGAGTCCTCCTCGCGCAGGGATTCGGGATAAAGACATTCATACAATGTTATCAGGTAGGCCTCACTACAGAAGAGTGCGAGCAATGGAGGCCAGCACTGCAGGAACTGAGCTTCTGCCCAAGCCAACATCTCCCCCCACGGAAGTTGCGATACGCTGTCTGCGAGTAGAAGCAAACTTCGGACGTCCTTTGGAAGGATTCCATCTTTTCCGGGATCAACGGCTGTCGTAGAAGACTCGACAGTGGCCGCCACGCCGAGATCTTTAAGGATCTCAGCCAGTCCCGATCGGGGCTGGCCGATGCTGCGCTCTACGATAGGGGCCCAGCCGGTCTCAATCTCTGCGGAGTCTCGTCGTGTGCCGTGCCATAGAAACCAGGGGGAGCTCAATATGCTTTGGGGCATCTGGCCGAGGCGGACCAATTCATACGCAGTCGGCTTGAAGCGGAAGCTGCAAGAGGCAAGCTGATTTTGCAGAGGAGTAAAGCGGCGAATAAAGTGGCGAATTGCATCCCGGTTGAAGCGGAAGGAGACATTGAGCAGCAATTCAGCCCACAACACAGCGTCCTCTTCCCCGTCCAATTCAAAGGGAAGCGAGGTCGGTGCAAAGGCCCAGAGAGGGCGTTCAGCCCAGACCCTGTCCATGAGTTGGTCCCAGGTCTCGGAAACCTCTTTGGGCCAGCGCAAGTGGAGCCCCCACCACGACAAAGGACGACGAGGTAGATTGCGTGCTAGCGAGAGGTCTCCACGCGCCCGGGCAAGCATAAGAATCACGTTCGAGGTAGCGTTAGCACTCAGCTTCGGGGAGACAGACCCCGTTACTGGTGCTTCGGCCGGCACTTGTTGCGGTAGTTCACGCTCTTGTGGCGAGCTCGTCACCAGTTGCTCCAATCCCCGATAGAAGTCAGAGAGTCCTCGCGGGTAGCGAGGGAGAAGGAGGAGGAGATCTCGAACTTGGAGAGGAACATTATCGACTACCAAAGCTTTGTTCAAAAGAACCTTAAGCTCGTCCTTGCTCTCCCCTGTAAGAGGAATAAACGACAGTATCTTTTTCGGATCCCACGGATCTAGATAAACACGGTGATGTACGGGAATCACTTTAGCTAGGACTTGAGAGATCATTTGCGGCGGCAGCTCTTTGGCAGTTCCTTTCTTGAATCTCTCCTCAAGGTTGTGTTCGTCCGCTACAACGACAAACATAAGCCTCTTATCCGCCAATTCATCCAGGAAAGTAGCAACGACTCGGAGAGAGACAGGTCCTGTGCCCAGATCAGAATCCTCAAGAGCGACAAGGATACAATCTTTCTTGCTGCTCGTTAGCTGGCCAAACAGACTCAAGGCTGAGCCAAGCCAATCCCCTACTTTTTGAGAAATGACTGCCCGACTCTCCATTTCCTTAGCAGCAATTGACTGATACTCTGATTGCGTCACCGCGAGGCTCAACTGGAGATCCCGGTGGTGGGGATCCGTTGCCACATAACTCTCCACGAGCTTTTCCCAGAGTTTCTGGAAATTGCGCCAAACCTCGTCTTCATCTATTGGCTGTGCATTAGGTGCGCGATTAGTGCACTCACCCTTTTTTCCTTCAACGCAACGCTTAACATGAGCAACAAGACTCAAACCTAGGGGTATATGACGAGCTAGCGTCGTACAATCCAGCGGTGTTGTACAGACAAGAACACCATTCTTCCGGTTTGCGATTTCCTTTAAGACATGTTTCAGAACGGTGCTCTTACCTGAACCCCGTGCACCGAAGAGCGCAAACATTCCATATTGTTCTTCGTCCGTGAGCTTTGCACTATCGGCAGGAAACTTGCCGATCAGCTCAGAGAGTCGCGCTATGGCTTGCTCATGGTCAAGGATGAGGGATTGTTCAGGCGCTTGCATGGTCAGGACCTCTGGCCAAAAGCTTCTGCGGCAAGCATTCTATGGCATTCCGAACTGAGAACCCAGGCATTCTCTTGAGGATCGAGGCGGATCCAACCTTGAACTAGCAGTTCCAGAATGGAGGAACGGTGTTCAAAGGGACTTCGCAAAAAGCGCCTTTTCCTAAGCAGTACACCGACGGCACGGCTGATCTCTGCCTGAGACAGAGAGTCTCGCAAACGCTGCACCCAGACATCAAAGGCAGGTAATCGCTCTCGCTCAATGAAACGAATTGCATCATCTACAGATCTGATCTCCGGATCGGTTTGCAAGAGCTGAAAAAATCGCCTGAACCAGGAGCGGGTGACCTCCGGTCCAGGTCATGATGTTTCGGATCTCTCCCTTTCCTATATTGAGCTTCTTTTCATTCGCCTTTAACGCAGATTTTTCTGCCATTTTTTGAACTTCCGGCTCCTGAAGGCCACTTAGAGTGTAACATTCTGCCAGTTTAAGGAGGCTTGAGACGGGACCCTTCTCTTCTGGGTCAAGCGGTGCCGTAGAATGCCCCAGCAGCACAAGCGATGGGAGATCCTTCGCTTGGACCGAATCTTCGTAAAGAGCTCGCAAGCGTCCAAAGAGACGCTCCGCCGTATAGGCATCAAGAGAATCAAAATTACGCAACAAGATTACCTCGGGCCGGGCTTCCCATTCCCGAAGTCTACGAATAAACTCGATAGGATCGCCCTCGGTCCTGTTAGCCTCACTTGATTCTGTGAACCCTTTCGCTTGAGATTTGAATCTTTGGAGAAGAACTCTCAGCCGCTCATCCGGCTCGTTACCGGCATCTTGTACATCAGAAAGATTCACAGACCAGGTGTCGAGGCCGTGCCTTCCATAGCGCAACCAATTGCCGCAGGAGAAAAGCCCGCTGTGGTAATTCGCAACGACAATAATGATCTTGAGCGGATCCCCTTCGCGGATCTGGCTTGCCGTCAAGATGTGGTCTCTCCCAGGGAGAGGCGCGGGCTCATTCCCTCGGGACAAGCGCTTGAGGCGCCATCCTTGGCCATCAACCCACTCTACTGTAACGGTTCCCTTCTCTTGCAAATCAGGGGCAAAGGCCAAAGATTTCGTTGAAAACAGAAGGCCTTGGACTTGCCCGACAAGGTCGTAACCGCGCGAAGAAGTCATACTCAGATTCCTTCCCTCTTTGATAGGAGTAAATTAGGCCAAGGAGCCCCTGGCGCAGGCAAAAAATAGGCAAAATGAAGGACCAATTCGATAATCCTGTCCTCAATTAACTCGCCGGGACGCAGGTTCCGCTTTAGCTCCCGTGGGTAAAGGTGACCAGGAAACGAGTACCGCCCCGTCTTAAGATCATAGGAAAGCACCAGAGTCAGAGTAAGGGCGGATAACATCGCATCAATATCGACTTGATTGATAAGTCTGTTGGCCTCAGCAAGCTCCGATGCGATCAAGAACCCCTTCAGACTCTGAGGAAGCCACCTGTGAACTTCTTCCGCCGAGAAACTGACTGTAGAATGATCGCGAGCCGGCAAGAGTTGATCATGAATCAAAGGCCTAGCGCCACTGAAGTAGAGATTCTTCATAGCCGTGAGGAGGACGAGCTGCACGAGGGCACGGGCGAGTTCCGGGTGAGGAACGTTCGGCGCTGCGAAAGAAAAATCAATGTTGAGCACCCGGTCCCACGCCGAAATCTCTCGCTGGCCAACCACTGCGATGACATCATCATAACGCAGAGAATATCTTCTGTTCTCCTCAAGTCGCTCAACCAATCCCAGGCAGATAGCCTGAACAAGGTGCGGAATTCGATAGCTCCGATCGAGAATAAGCCTTTGTCCCCTTAATTTTTCTTGAGGAGAATTCCATACCAGCTCTAGCGGAGGCTTTTCAAGAACCTCGACAATTTGCTCGGCCGCACGCGGAGTGAGCTCTGCGATTGCGAGATATTTCCTCTTCCGGTCTGGAGACGTCGTCCAATGATAAAAGGGAGTGGTAGGATCCTGACAGGCAGCAGCAGCCTGAGTGTAGCCAGTCATCACGAACTGGGCACGGGTTGCATCGTGAAGACCTCGCAGAAACCAGAGAAAGGAAACTTCCTCTCTTAGAAGAACATCAATCTCATTCAGCAAAAACACAGGAAATCGGTTTTCCTTGGAAGCTGCTTCCACGAGATGCGTAAAGAGCTCACGTGAGCGCAGGGTCCGAATCTCCGAGGCTCCACTCCAGTCGACCAAATTCCCGGTCAGCTCGTCGGAGTGACTGATCCCCTGAAGATCCATGTAGAAGCACGCGATGTCGTTGTAGTTCTGCACGCGAAACCGGAGCTCATTGAGCAGGCTCGTCTTTCCGACTTGCCGGCTTCCTACAATCAAGAAGCTTCGCTCTCGAAGGTGGCGTATCATATACCGTAATTCCTCCTCGCGGCCGGCGAACACCGGGCTTCCTGGCGGGAGGGCTCCTTCTCTCTTGAAAGGAGCAAGGGCTTTAAGCCCTGCACGAGCCTTGACCAATCCCCAAAAAGCTTTCACCCACTCGGGGTTGAGCGCTGCCGTTCGCAACTCCTCATCCGAGAGCTCGATCCAACGCCTTTCTCGCTTTCCAATAGAACGTTCTCCTGGCCTTGCGACTAGAAGCAGGCTGGGACGAGTCTGGTCCTTGTTCTGTCCCTCAGTTCCCTCGTCGCCGGCTCCAACCTTCATCAGGGCCTCCAGCAGTTGGGGCGCAGGTTCCGGCTCAAGCCCTGCCTTTTCAGGAGCCGCCAGGATGAGAAAATAATACGGGCTCTCACGCTGGCTCTGTGGTTCGCCAAGGGCGAACAGGAGGTCCCAGTTGTCTCCTTCCCATCGAGGGATGCGGTCGAAGATTTTTCCAGAGCCAGCAACCCACTCGACATCGCGGCCGGTCAGAGTCGTTAACGCTCTTCGTAAGTGGTTTTCAGGAAAGCTCCTCCGTTCGGCAAGAGCATGCCACGTAGTCCCCAGAAGCTGCAACATAGAAGCTTGATGCTCGTCGATCCGCGCATCAATTTCCTGAATCTTATCAGCAGTGAGCCGAGCAAACAGAGGCAGGTTCCAAGCCGCCAGGGGAGACGGGCCGCCGCTCAAGAGTTGATAGACCTCAGCAGGAGGTTGCTTTTGATCGACGGCATCTCGAATTAACTCCCAGTAAGGAGAGCGGGCTAGGATTATTCCTTCATTAAGCTCGGCCGTTCCTATCTCTACAATTAATTTCCCCATGCGTTCGACCTCAGTATCCGTGCCAAGGAAGAGCGCAAGATGATCGATTCCTTCTCGAATCGACGACGGATGCTTGCGTGAGTAACCCTCGACGACGAGAGATCGGGTCCTGGTCTCTCGATCCGACCGCAGCGATTCGAGAGCATGAGCATCGATACGTTGCCCGTCTATTAAGATTGGGCGCCCTTTTCGACCTCCGGCGGCCGTAGAGTACACTGTCTCGGCGGCGAGGAGTCCTTGAGCGGCCTCTGCAAACCGAATCGTTGTGTGGCTGCAGGCTGCGATCATGAGCAGGTGGACTGCCTCTGGAGGAAATCCTTCGAGATCACTCCGCAGTACTTCCAACGCGGCAGTGCTCTGGAACAGACCACGCAGGATCTCTTCCAGAGTTCCTGTCGTGAGATCTTGGCCTCGTGTAAGTTGACGAAACAGGAGCCCAAGGCGCAGATCACCACCGAACCGTTGAAGAGCGACTTCTCCGAGTCGCTCACTTGCTAGAGTACTCGCCTCACCGACGAGCCATTGGGCTGCCTGACGTACAGCCTCTGATTCGAAGGAGGTGCTATTCGCATCCACTCGGTAGGCACGAATCAAGTCCAGGCGTCGTCGCT
>DATEIO010000297.1:0-7034 GCA_035278895.1 Thermoanaerobaculia bacterium
GGGAGTCCACGCGCGGGGGCAGGCGGCGCATCTCGAGCTCCCCGAGCCGTTTCCGGAGCGGGGGCTCGTCCACGGCGCCAACCACCACCTGCCGGAGGACGTGCGGGTGATGGCCGCCCACGCGATGCCCGACGGGTTCCACGCCCGGAAGTCCGCCTGGGGCAAGGAGTACTCGTACCGGTTCTCCCGCGCCGCCGTGCTCTCCCCGCTCGACGCCCCGTTCGCGGTGCGCGTCCCCCCGGAGATCGAGGTCGAAAAAATGGCCCTCGCGGCCGGATTTCTGCCCGGCCGGCACGATTTTTCCGCGTTTGCGGCCGCGGGGGGCTCGCATGGACAGCCATTCCGGCGTATCTTTTCCGCCGTTTGGGAGAAGCAGGGGGAGGAGATCCGGTTCCGGATCGTGGGAGACGGGTTCCTGCGCGGCATGGTTCGTGCTTTGGCCGGTACCCTGGTCGAGGTCGGAACCGGCAGGCGGGATCCCGAGGAGCTTCTAGAGCTTCTCCGGGGGGCTCCGCGTTCCGCCGCGGGCCCCACGGCTCCGGCGCACGGACTGGTCCTCGAAAAGGTCTTCTACCCGGAACCGTTCCGGGCCGAGGGTGATCCGGCGCTTCCTGTGGTAACGTAAGGGCTTCAAACCATGGCAGATACGTCCAAACTCGCCGAACCGGGGTCCCCTGAAGAGCTGCTGGTCCGCCGGATCGACATGAGCCGGCTGCCGCGCCACGTGGCCATCATCATGGATGGCAACGGCCGCTGGGCCCAGGGCCGGAGCCTGCCGCGGGTGGAAGGGCACCGCGCCGGAGTGGCATCCGTGCGCGACACGGTGGAGACGGCCGCGCGCCTGAAGCTCCCCGTGCTCACCCTCTACGCCTTCTCGGTCGAGAACTGGAAGCGTCCCCGGTTCGAGGTCTGGACGCTCATGAACCTGCTCAAGGAGTATGTGCGGAAAGAGCGGGAGGCCCTGGCCGACAACGACATCCGCTTCAACGTGCTCGGCCGCTGGGAGGAGCTCGACCCCTCGGTCGTCCGCGAGCTCAAAGCCACCGTCGAGGCGACCCGCCACTGCCAGGGAATGAGCTTCAACATCGCCTTGAACTACTCGGGCCGGTGCGAGATCGTAGACGCCTGCCGCAAGATCGTGGCCGACTGGGCCGCCGGCAAGCGGGCGGACATCGACGAGGAGACGATCGGCCGCTATCTCTACACCTCCGGCCAGCCCGACCCGGACCTCCTGATCCGCACCTCGGGCGAGCTGCGCGTCTCGAACTTCCTGCTCTGGCAGATCGCCTACGCCGAGATCTGGGTCACCCAGACCCTCTGGCCCGACTTCCGCCGCAAGGACCTTTACGAGGCGATCCTCGCCTTCCAGGCCCGCGACCGCCGCTACGGCGGCGTCAAGCAGGCGGACGAGCCCACAGCCGACCTCTTCGTCTCGGGCGGGCGCCCGGTCTGATCCCTTCGCGGCGCGGCTCCCCATGCAGCGACTCCTGACCGCCGCCGTCGCCACCCCCATCGTCCTCCTGGCGCTGTTCTACCTGCCGGGCTGGTGGTTCTTCGCCTTCATCGCGGTCCTGGTCGACCTGGCCGCCTACGAATACCTCGCGATCGTCCGCCCCAAGGCGCCCCACGCGCCGCTGCGGCTCCTCCTTGTGCTCGCGCCGCTCGCGGCCTACGCGATCAGCTACGCCCTGCGGGACTCGACGGACGCGCTGGACATGCGCCTCCACCTCCTCGCGGGAGCCCTCGTGATGTCGGTCGGGCTCGGCACGCTGCTGCTCGTCTCCCGCACGCCTCTGGAGGAGACGCTCCCGGCCCTGGGAATCCTGGCGTTCGGCATCCCCTACTTCGCCCTGACCATCTCTTCGCTCCACCGCCTGAAGGAGATCGACCCCTGGATCGTGTTCCTCCTGATGGCGATCGTCTGGCTGGGCGACACGGCGGCCTACTACATCGGCTCGCGCTGGGGCCGGCACAAGCTGGCGCCCACGATCAGCCCGAAGAAGAGCTGGGAGGGCGCGGCCGCGGGCCTCGCCACCTCGCTCATCGCCGCCGTGGTCTGGAGCGCCTGGCGGCTCGGGCGGCTCGACCTGGGCATCCTGGGCATCTCGGGGGCCACCGCGATCGCCGGGCAGATCGGGGACCTGGTCGAGTCGATGATCAAGCGGGGCGCGGGCGTCAAGGACTCGGGGCACGTGCTGCCCGGCCACGGCGGGTTTCTGGACCGCATCGACGCCATGCTCTTCGCCGCGCCCGTCCTCCTCTTCTGCCTCTGGCTCCTCCAGTTGGAGGCGGTTCCCCGGTAGGGAATGGCCCGGCCCGTTTCGGCCGTTTGGTAGAATCGACGGCTCGACCGGACGTCCGCGCGCCTCCTTAACTCTGACTCCCGGCTGGAAACGGCATGACACACGTGATCGATATTCTGACCAATCTTCTCGCGTTCATCTTTGCGCTGGGCGTGATCATCGTCGTCCACGAGGCCGGGCACCTGATGGTGGCCAAGGCGTTCGGGGTGCGGGTGATGACCTTCTCGGTCGGCTTCGGCAAGCGCCTCTGGGGCTTCCGCCGGGGCGAGACCGATTACCGCGTCTCGGCCGTCCCCCTGGGCGGCTACGTGCGGCTGGGCGGCGAAAACCCCGAGGAGGTGACCGACGACCCCCGGGAGTTCCTCAACAAGCCGCGCTGGCAGCGCATCCTCGTCTACCTCGCCGGACCGGCGATGAACATCGTTCTCTCGATCCTCCTCTTCGCCGTCCTCTTCATGGTGGGCATCCAGGTGTTCAGCCTGCCCGACACGCCGCCGGTCGTCGCCGGGGTCGAGGAGGGCTCCTCGGCCGCCCAGGCGGGCTTGAAGCGGGGCGACCTCGTGGTCGAGGCCAAGGGGGAGGAGGTCGAGAACTGGGAGGACCTCTTCCTGGTGATGGCGGGCTCGCCCGAGCAGAACGTTCCGCTCGTCATCCGCCGCGGCGGAGAGACCGTCAAGACATCGGTCACCCCGGCCCGCATCCCCCGGCACGACCTGGGCGATCTCGCCGGCATCATCCCCAGCCTGCGTCCGCAGATCGTGGAGGTGGTCCCCGGCGAGCCGGCCGAGACCGCGGGCTTCCGCCCGGGCGACGAGATCCGCGCCGTGGACGGCCAGCCGGTGATCGACCAGGACGGCTTCATCGAGGCGATCGCCCCGCGGGCCGGCCAGCAGGTCCGGGTCCTCGTGGTGCGCGACGGCCAGGAGCAGGTGATCTCGGTCGTCCCCAAGGACCAGGGCGGCTCCGGCAAGATCGGGGTCAAGATCGGCTACTTCCAGCGCTACGGCCCGGCCCAGGCGTTCGTCCAGAGCATCCGCTACAACGTCCAGACCGTGCAGAGCATCTTCGAGATCCTGGGCAAGATCTTCCGCCGCGAGATCTCGGCCAAGGGCGCGCTGACCGGCCCCATCGGCATCGCGGCCGAGAGCGGCCGGGCCGTGCGCCAGGGCTTCAAGTACCTCCTCCACCTGATGGGCTTCATCAGCATCAGCATCGCGGTCATGAACCTGATGCCGATCCCCATTCTGGACGGCGGTCAGATCCTGATCCTCGCCGTCGAAGGGGTGATCCGGCGCGACCTTTCCCTGCGCTTGAAGGAAGTCATCAGCCAGGTCGGCTTCGTGATGATTCTCCTTTTGATGTTCGTAGTGATATGGTTCGACTTGGTTAAAAGCCTGCCAGCGGGTCTGCTCCCCGGTTCCTGACGCGGGGAGCGTAGAACCAAGGAGGAGAGATGCCCGGCCCGATCTCGATTGGAGACGTTGCTCCGAATTTCGACCTGAGCTCCACCGAAGAGGCGCTCCTGATGCTCAAGGACGAGGTCACCCGCACCGCGCTGGTGATCTACTTCTTCGCCGATCCGGAAAGCGACCGCGTCCTGCGCGACCTGGATGCCCTCTCGAAGTCCCGGGACGCTCTCGCCAAGCTGCAGACCCGGGTGCTCGCCGTCTCCCCGGTAAAGCTGGACGACCTCAAAAAGCTCCAGAAGGAGCGCAAGCTCTTCTTCCCCCTCCTCCACGACGACCGCAACTTCCTGGCCGCCTACGGCGTCACCGCTCCGGAGGAAGGCAAGGCCGCAGCCCCGGCCCTCGTCGTGGTCAATCGCCGGCAGGAGATCAAGTGGATGGCGAACCCCGTGGCCTCGGTCGCGGAGGCCCTGCCGCAGATCCAGAGCCTCCTGAAGGACCTCCCCTCGCCCACGCGGAGCTATCCCAAGAGCGTCATCAACCGCTGGATCGACCGCTGGGTGAACTGACCTTCCGCTTCCGGGTCTTCTTGCGGGGGACGACCAACCCCCGCAAGGTCTCCAGATCTCTCCGGTGCCCCTCCATCTCGTCTCCGGGCTCCGTCTCCAGCACCATGGGGACGGCCGCGAGGCGGGGGTCCGTCAGAAACCGCGCGAAGGTATCCAGGGGGATCTCTCCTTCTCCGATGTGGGCGTGGCGGTCGCGCCGCGAGTTGAAGGGGCGGACCGAGTCGTTCAGGTGGATGCAGCCCAGGGCGTCCAGGCCCAGGAGCTCTTCGATCTCCCCCAGGAACTCCTCATGGCCCGCCGGCTCGTGGATGGCGTAGCCCGCGGCGAAGGAGTGGCAGGTGTCGATGCAGACGCCCACCCGGCCGGGCCGCGAGACCCGCTCGCGGATCTGGGCCAGATGCTCCAGGCGGTGGCCGAGGCAGGAGCCCTGGCCGGCGGTGTTTTCGAGGAGCACGCGGGTGGTCTCGTCCGGCACGGCGGCGAGGACTGCGTCCAGCGAGGCCGCGACACAGCCCACCCCCGCCTCTTCGCCCGCGCCCAGGTGGGCCCCCGGGTGGAGGACGAGCCCCCGGACACCGAGCCGGGCCGCGCGGCGGAGCTCGTCCGCCAGCGCCTCGCGGGACTTTTCGAGGATCACCGGATCGGTCGCGCACAGGTTGATCAGATAGCTCGCGTGGGCCACGAGCGGTCCCACGGCGCTCCCTTCGTGCGCGGAGCGGAACTCCGCGACCTCCTCCTCCGGCGTCTCCTTGCCCCGCCACTGGTTGGCGTTTTTCACGAAGATCTGGATGGCGGTGCAGCCGAGCTCGGTGGCGCGCTCGATGGCCCGGGGCATGCCGCCGGCGACCGAGACGTGGGCTCCTAGAGGGGGAAGGGCGGCCATGCGCGGCATTCTAGCCTCTGGTACACTGCGCGCCATGCTGGCAAGGCTCCTCCGCGGTCTGGGTTTCGTTGCCTATGGCCTGCTCATCCTGCTCGTCTTCGGCCTTGCGGCCTATACCTCGTTCAGCCTGTTCGTGAGGAGCGGCGTCACCTCCGTGCCGTCGGTCGTGGGCCTCTCCCGCGCGGACGCGGCGACCCGCCTGGCCGACCAGGGGCTCGCGCTGCGCGCCCAGGGCGACGGGCGCTACGACGAGAAGGTGCCGGCCGGCCACATCGCCCGGCAGACACCGGACGCGCGGACCTTCGTCAAGCGCGGCAGCCCGGTCAACGTCGTGATCTCGAAGGGCCCCCAGCGGGTCGAGGTGCCGCCGCTCGCGGGCAAGTCGCTGCCCGAAGCCCAGGCCGCCCTCTCAGGAAGGGGCCTCGCTCTCGGGCAGATCCTGGGCGCCTTCGGCAAGGAGAACAGCAACCCGGGCACGGTCCTCGTGCAGGACCCCGACCCGGAGGCGAGCATCGCGCCGTCCACGCCTGTCGACCTGCTCCTCGTCATGGCGGTCCCCCGGGAGCGCTACATCATGCCGGATCTGGTCTACAGCGACTACGACCTCGTGCGCGCGCGCTTCGAGCGCGCCGGGTTCCGCTTTGGCAACGTCAAATTCGAGCGTTACGAGGGGGTGGCGGCCGGGGTGATCCTGCGCCAGTTCCCGCTCCCCGGCCATCCGCTCACCAAGGAGGACGCGATCTCGCTCTCGGTGGCCTCCCCGGACGTGCTGCTGCCGCCAGGCTCCCCCGAGTTGGGTACGCCTCCCGCTGCTCCCCCCCCGGCGCCGCCGGCTCCCGGAGAAGGAGAGAACTGATGCGGCTCGCCCCCTCGATCCTCGCGGCCGATCTGGCCGACCTCGCTTCCGCCCTCCGCCTGTGCGAAGCGGGCGGGGCCGACCTGATCCACGTCGACGTCATGGACGGCCATTTCGTCCCCAACCTGACGTTCGGCATCCCGGTCCTGAAAGCGCTCCACCGCCGTACCCGGATCCCCATGGACGTCCACCTCATGGTGACCAACCCGGAGCAGCTCCTGGACGACTACCTCGCCGCCGGAGCCTCCCGGGTCGCGATCCACTGGGAGGCGGCGCCGCACCTCGACCGCCAGCTCGAGCGCATCCGCCGCGGCGGAGCCCAGGCGGGGGTGGCGATCAATCCTACGACCCCGGTCGAGCTCCTGGTGGACACGCTCCCCCGGCTCGACTACGTCCTCCTCATGTCCGTCAACCCCGGATTCGCCGGGCAGGCGTTCCTCCCCCACGTGCTCGACAAAGCGCGGCGCCTCCGCGAAATGATCCGCAAAGCGGGCGTTCCGGTCGAAATCGCCATCGACGGCGGCATCGATCGCGATACCATGGGGAAGGCCCTCGCCGCCGGGGTGGAGACCTGTATCGTGGGATCGGCAATTTTTGCGGCGGAAGATCCTGTTGGAACCATGGCCGAGCTCAAAAAGATCGCTCGGCTGGAGACTGTATGAGACGAATCCTCCTGCCGCTCTCGGCAGCCCTTGTGCTCGCCCTAGGCGCCTGTAAAGGCGGCGTGACCGAAGATCCCATCCTGCGCCTGTCGGCCGAGGAGTCGCTCGCCCAGGGCAAGGAATGGATGGCCAAGGAGAAGCACGGGCGCGCCCGCCCCTACTTCACCCACGCTTTCGAGGTGGAGCCCAACTCCGCCATCGGCCGCGAAGGGCTGCTCCTGGCCGCCGACACCTACTACCTCGAAGGCGGCTCCGCCAACTTCGTGCAGGCGGAGGCCAAGTACCGCGACTTCCTGAACCGCTTCCCCACCAGCGAGCAGGCGCCCTACGTGCAGTTCCAGATCGCCAACAGCCT
>DATEIO010000298.1:0-6555 GCA_035278895.1 Thermoanaerobaculia bacterium
GCGCTCCGGCGGTTGTGCGTGTGGTGCCGGGTCGACGAGAGATACACCTGGAACCAGCGGCGCTCCCTGGAGATCCGGGGCGCCACCTCCGAGCCGAAGACCTCGGACGCGAGCCCGGAGACGGTCTGCGCCAGATCCTCCTCCCGGGTCGTGTACTGGATGGCGTGGCGCGGCAGCACGCAGCCGTCCCCGATCAGATGCCCCAGGAGAGCCAGCTCCGCGTCCGACATCGTCTGCGCCGCCGATGTGGGGACGAGCCGGGGAAGGGCGACGTGCTGTCCCTGGCCCAGCTCATCCAGCCTCTTCCAGCCGTCGATCGTCAGGAACTTGTGGTTCCCGGTAGCCCGGATACTCTGGCCGAGACGGGTCTCCAGCCGGAACAGGCGCTTCGTCCCCGTCGAGAAGGCGCGGGACACGAGAGCCCTCTCGACTTTCAGCGTCTCCGGGTTCACGGCCCACACCGCGAAGTCGCTCTTGCCCACGAGATCCCGAATCGGAACCCGGGCCCCGGAATCCGCCATGGGCACCAGGGTGTCGCCGGCCAGGCAGCCCGATTCGCGAAGGTCGGCGAGCTGCGGACGATGGTCGCTCCCCCGCCGCTCGGGCTGGCGGGAGAGCTGGGAAAGGGCGATGACGGGGATCTCCAGCTCCTTGGCGAGCTGCTTCAGGCCGCGGCTGATCGCGGCGATCTCCAGGTTGCGGTTCTCGTACTTGCCGCCCGCCTGCATGAGCTGGAGGTAGTCGACAATCACCACCCCGAGCCCGCGCTCGGCTTTCAAGCGCCGGGACTTCGAGGCCAGCTCCAGGAGCGTCGGGTTCGGGCTGTCGTCAATGAAGAGCGGCGCGTCGCCGATATTGCGGACGGTCTGGATGATGCGCGTCCACTCCTTCTGCGAGACCCGGTTCGAGCGCAGGCGTCCGAACGAGATGTCCGCCTCGGAGCACAGAATGCGAAGCGCCAGCTCCTGCTGGCCCATCTCCAGCGAGAAGACGCCCACGGATTTCCTCTCGCGGATCGACGCGTGCTGGGCCATGTTGAGGGCGATAGTGGTATTCCCCATGCCCGGGCGGCCCGCGATGATGATGAGGTTCCCCCGGTTCAGACCCTGGCTGATGCGGTCGAAGTCGATGAACCCGGTGGGCACGCCCGTGAGCATCGTGCCCGGCCGCTCCTCCAGCTCCTCGAGCGTCGTGTGGAGCACGCTGCCGAGCTGGGCGAACCCGCGCTGGATCGCCTCCTCCCCCAGGCTCAGCACCGACTGCTCCGCCCGCGCCAGCGCCTCCTTGGCTTCGAGCCCCCCGTCCAGGCAGTCGCGGATGACCCGCCCGGACATCTGGATGAGCCGCCGGCGGATCGACCGCTCCTTGATGATCTCGACGTACGTGTCGATCCGCCCGATGTCCGGCAGGTCGAGGTCGAGCCCGGTGAGATACGCGAGCCCGCCCACCATCTCGAACTGCCCCCGCTGCTCGAGGCGCGCCTGGAGCGTCCGCAGGTCGATCTCCACCTGCTCGTCCTGCAGGTCGAGCATCGCCTGATAGAGGAGCTGATGCCGCTCCGAGTAGAAGTCCTCCGCCCGCAACCGCCCCGAGATCGTGGGCAGCACGGACGGATCGAGCATCACGCCCCCGAGGACGGCCCGTTCCGACTCCTCGCTATGCGGGAGCGCCTTTTGTTGGGGAAGAGTGTCGATCATGCCGGGGTGTGCGCCAAAGACGAGGACTCATTCTCCCGCGAGGGGGGGTGGGGGCGCAAGTCGCCCCGCCCAGGTCTTCGACGTAGAGACGCTCCCAGCCCGCAACGCACCACCGACCCAAGGCCACCCCCGGCGACACGCGCACCACCCTCCAAAGGCCCCCACCGTCGGGACGTCTCCTCGAAGGGCATAACGCCCCGAGGCACACCACCCCTTGAATCCCTCCATCTCCCCTCGCTCTGACCCCACGGAGCCCATCCCGAGAAAGAAAGACCGCCGAGGCTTCAATCCGACATTGCCCTCTGGGGCGACCTACCCTCCGAAGAGACGTCCCGACGGTGGGGGCCTTTGGATGTCGGCGCGCGTGTCACCCTTCCTGGCCTTTGGCCGGTGGTGCGTTGCGGGCTGGGAGCGTCTCTACCTCCCTGCGCCCAGCGCCTGATAAACTCTTCAGCCAATCCCTACGAGGAGGTCCACCCTGGCCGCCGAGACCTTCGACGTCTTCCTCAGCCACAACAGCAAGGACAAGCCCGCCGTACGCCAGATCGCCGAGGCGCTCCGGGGCCGGGGGCTCAAGGTCTGGCTGGATGAATCAGAGCTCGCGCCCGGGCGACCGTGGATTCCGGACCTTGAGCGCCTGATTCAGACCGTCCGATCGGTGGCTGTCTTCGTGGGAGAGAACGGTATCGGTCCGTGGGAGCAGCCCGAGATCGAAGGTGCCCTCATCGAGAGCGTCAGCCGTGGAGTCCCCGTGATCCCGGTCTCTCTCCCGGGCGCTCCTGCCGACCTCAAGCTCCCTCTTTTCCTCAAGAGGTATACCTGGGTGGATCTCCGCGATGGCATCACTCCCGACAGACTCGACCGCCTCGTCTGGGGGATCACTGGAGAGAAAACGACACCGGTCCCTGCTCCCCCGCCATCCGGTCCGCGCCTCCACAACCTCCCCTTCCTCTCCATCGGAGACCTCCTGAAGGGCCGCGACGACGACCTCCAATCCCTCGCCGCCAGCCTCCAGGCGAGACACGCCACGGCCATCGTCCAACCTCAGGCCATCCACGGCCTTGGAGGGATCGGAAAGACCCGTCTGGCTGTCGAATACGCCTGGAGGTCGGGGAATCGGTACCAAGCTGCCTTTTTTGTCTCTGCCGACTCTCCGGCAACGCTTCGCGCCAGTCTGGCCAAGCTTCCAATCCCTCTGGGCCTCGCCACGGGCCTACCTGAAGAAGAGATCGCTCGCGCCGTCATCGGCTGGTTGCGGCAGAATTCCGGCTGGCTCGTAATTCTGGACAACGTCGATACCCCAGAGGCCGAGCAGGCCGTCCTGGAAATCCTCTCGAGTTTCGCGGGCGGTCATGTTCTCATCACCTCCCGGCGTACGAACTGGCCAGCTGAGGTCCAGGAACGTCTGATCGAAAAGCTCTCTCAAGAAGAGACAATCCGGTATCTCCTTGATCGAACCGGGCAGAAGCGCGCTTCAAGTCCCGAGGACGCAGCAAGGGCTGGCGAACTCGCCACGCTTCTGGACGGTCTCCCTCTCGCATTGGAGCAAGCGGCAGCATACATCAACCATCGGCGGATCTCCTTGTCCAGGTATCTGGAAGATTGGCAACGAAGGCGTAAAGAGGTCCTTGACTGGTACGACGCCTCTCATATGCGCTACCCCGCTCCCGTGGCGGTGACTTGGCAGAGCACCTTTGATCAACTCTGCCTTACTGCGAAATCTATTCTCCGCCTGTCTGCCTATCTGGCGCCCGATCCGATTCCGGTTGAGATGTTCGAGAAAGGGGAAATGATTCTCCAAGAGGCGGATGCGCGTCTGTGCGATGAAACGGGAGAGGAAACCGAGTCCACAACGGTTGGTGAAGCCCTTGCGGATCTAGCTGCCTACTCCATGGCCTTTTTCTATGAAGAAATGTTCACTGTTCACCGGATAGTGCAGGAGGTGCTCCGGACTCGGACTCCTGAGGGGTTCCGACGGGATTGGATTGAGTCTACCCTGACGCTTGTTAATAATTTAACACCCTCCGAACCCCGTGATGTTCGAACGTGGCACGTCTGGGATGTGCTCCGACCGCATGCCTCGGAAGTTATTGAACAAGCTGATAGGGCCGGAGTTTTAAGACCCACAGCACTGCTGATGAATAACCTGAGCGAGTTACTTAAGACTAAAGGCCTGTATGCCGAGGCCGAGCCATTGTCGCGTCGCGCTCTCGATATTGACCAGGTCGTTTTTGGCGAAAATCATCAAATCGTTGCCGTCCGTCTTAATAATCTAGCCAGATTGCTTCAGGATACAAATCGTCTGGCAGAGGCTGAGCCGCTGATGCGTCGTGCCCTTAATATTGAACAGAACATTTTTGGCGAAGATCACCCAAATGTCTCCAGACACCTAATCAACTTAGCTGGGTTGCTTCAGGATACAAATCGTCTGACAGAGGCCGAGCCGCTGATGCGCCGCGCCCTCGACATTGATCAGAACGCTTTCGGCGAGAACCATCCAAGAGTCGCTATAGACCTCAATAACCTGGCTGGGTTGCTTCAGTCCATGAACCGTCTGTCGGAGTCCGAGCCGCTGATGCGCCGCGCCCTCGACATCGACCAGAACGCTTTCGGCGAGAACCACCCAAACGTCGCCAGAGACCTCAACAACTTGGCGTCGTTGCTTCATGCCACAAACCGTCTGGCGGAGGCGGAACCGCTGATGCGCCGCACCCTCGCCATCGACCAGAACGCTTTCGGCGAGAACCACCCAAAGGTGGCCAGACGCCTCAACAACCTGGCTACGTTGCTTCAGGTCACGAACCGTCTGGCGGAGGCCGAGCCGCTGATGCGCCGAGCGCTGGAGATCTTCGAGCAAAGCCTTGGGGCGGACCACCCCAGCACGGGGATCGCGCGAACGAACCTGGAGATTCTGCTCCAGGAGATCGCGGAACAGGGGGAGCCCCCCGAACCCAGCCCCAGCGAGACATAGGTGCAACGGGACGGGGAAGCGAAACCACGGTACGCCCCGCCCCCCGTCCGGTCCGAGCCTTCGCGTCACAGGGGGAGACGCTCCACCGAACGGGTACCGCCGTCCACCCGCCCGGTACGACGTCTCCACCGAACAGGTATGCCTCTCTACCGAACGGGTACACGTCCATACCCACTCGGTGTGGGCCTCCACCCGTTGGGTGCGGTGCTCGCCCCCAACGGGTACGGACCTCTATCCGTTCGGGGCGACGGCTCCACCGAGTGGGTACGGGCCTCCACCGAGAAGGTATGCGCCCGTACCCACTCGGTGCGGGTCCCCACCCGTTGGATGTGGCGGTTCTCCCGAACGGGGGGACATCTCCACCCGTTGGGTGCGGCCTCTCCCCCACTCGTTCGAGCGTCCGCTCCGTTGGGGGCGGCGTCTCCCCCGCTCGCCGGAGCCTTCGCCCCGTTCGGGGCGGCTCTTCCCCTTCTCGTTGAAGCGATCCCACCCCACGGGGGAGCCTCCGCCCTCTCCCCCCGTCTTCCCTCCCCTACCTCCCGGGTCGTGGCCCTTTACGGCTTCCAGGGTTAGGGTCCCATAGGAAGGAGGATACCCATGAACGGGATGGCGGGATCTTCGGTTGTGGAGCGGACGGCGCCTTGGGAGGTGGCCGAAGCCGAGTTTCCGTGGACGGGACGGACGGCGGAGCGGCTGGCGTTCTGTGTGCGCTATGCGGTGCTCGCGCCGTCGGGGCACAACACGCAGCCGTGGCGGTTCAAGATCGAGCGCGACGTCGTGGAGCTCTGGGCCGACCGGAGCCGGGCGCTGCCCGTGGTCGATCCCGAGGGACGGGAGCTCGCGATCAGTTGCGGGGCGGCCTTGTATCACCTGCGCCTCGCGGTCCGCCACTATGGGCACGTGGGCGAGGTGGAGATCCTCCCCGATCCCAAAAAGCCGGATCTTTTCGCCCGCATCCGGCTGGGACAGCTCTATGAGATCCCGGACGCGGAGGAGCTTCTGTTCCGCATGATCCCCCGGCGGCGGACGAACCGGCAGCCGTTCGCGGAGAAGGCGGTTCCGGACACGCTGCTCTCCGCTCTCCGGATGGCGGCGTCGCAGGAGAGGGCGTGGCTCTACATCGTGGACGATTCACGGGAGCGTCAGGTACTGACCGATCTCATCACGGAGGGGGACCGTCTCCTGTGGCACGATCCGGACTTCCGGCGCGAGCTCGCGGAGTGGACGCGCACCAACCGCACCCGCAGCCACGACGGCATTCCGGGCCACGCCCTGGGGATGAACGGTCTGGCCTCCTACGCCGGGCCGCTCGTGATGCGGACGTTCGATCTCGGTGAGAAGCAGGCGGAGAAAGACCGTCTGCTGGTCGAGGGCGCTCCGGTGCTCGCGGTGCTCGGCACGGGGGAGGACACCCCAGCCTCCTGGCTCGCGGCGGGCCAGGCGCTCGCGCGGGTGCTGCTGCGCGCCCGGGTGGAGCGCGTCTGGGCCTCGTTCCAGAACCAGCCGGTCGAGGTGCCGGGTCTGCGCTCGCAGGTGCCCGGGCTGATTGGGCGGACGGGGTTCCCGCAGATGATCCTGCGGCTGGGGTATGGGCCGGAGCCGGAGCCCACGCCGAGGAGGGGGGCGGGGGAGGTGGTGGTGAATTGAGCTACAGTGAAGCCTCTCCGGCCCCCACCGAACCCACGATGGGCGCCCTCCCGGGAGGCTTCAGACCATGGCGGAGATCTGCACCCATCTGGATCAGGTCCACAAGGTGCATCCCAATACGCGCGGATGTGAGGAGTGTCTGAAGATGGGCGATTCGTGGGTCCATCTGCGGATGTGCTGGACGTGCGGGCACGTGGGCTGCTGCGATTCGTCCAAGAACAAGCACGCGACGAAGCATTT
>DATEIO010000299.1:0-13408 GCA_035278895.1 Thermoanaerobaculia bacterium
ACCGGCGCGCTCGCCGCCACGCCGACCGACTCGATGCTCGGGTCGGTGTTCGGCAGCACCACCATGCTCACCAGCATCACGTTGCTCTTGTTGGCGCTGGTGTCCACGGCCTGTACCCAGACCGGGAACGGGCGCGGCGCGATGCCGTTGCCGACGTAGGCGCCGACGAAGGAGTAGGAGAACGGCGCGCTCTTCGCCGAGTACGCCGGCGAGACCGGGCGGGCCGGATCGGTCGGGTCCTCGAAGAAATAGTCCACCCGGTCGACGTCGCCGCCGGGCTTCGTCGGGGTCACGTCGTCCAGGGAGGAGAGAAGGGGTGCGATCGCGTAGCGCTCCCCCTGCAGGAGCTGGCCCGTGGGCGCCGCGGCCGGGAAGGGGACGGCGTCGATGCGCGGCGCCCGCTCGTCGTAGATGCGGAAGGTCCGGTCGTAGGCCGGCATCACGTTGCCGTAGCTGTCCTTCAAGCCGGCGAGGACGATCCGCCGCTGCAGCGTGTCCCCGTCGAGGCTCACCCCCTGGACCGCCTGCACCACGAGCGAGAAGTTGCTGCGCGTCAGATAGGTCGTCACGGGCAGACGGCGCCACTCCGCGGGGCTTCCTCCGGCACCGTCGGGGTCGTGCTGCCAGTAGAGCTCGGCCGCGTCTCCGGAGAGATCGCCGTCGAGCTGCTCGTCGGTGGCGTTCAACGCTTCGCTGAAGTCGAAGCGGATCGGCACCGCGGGATCGACGGGGCGCGCCAGGTCGGGGCTGGTGGCGATCACCGCCGGGCCCACGGTGTCGGAGGTCTTGAAGTTGGAGCCGACGTTGCCGGAGGTGGTGAGCGGCCGGCCCATGCGGTCGCGGACGCCGCCGGGTCCGCCCGCCACGGTCAGGCTGTAGACGGCGTTGTTCTCGTACTGCGACAGGGGGACGAAGCGCACCACCTGCTGCCCCGCCGCGTTGAGATTCGAGTACCAGTTGCCGTGCGCCCAGGTGCCCGAGGCGGAGCGCAGCGAGAAGAAGAGCGTCGGGTTGCCCTGGTTGACCGGCAGCACGGCGGCCAGGAGCGGCTCGGAAAAGACCAGCTCCACGGCGGCCGTGCGCGAGACGCCTTCAAAGCCCGGCGGCGGCGCGATCGTGAGGAGGCGTGGCGGCGCGCTGTCCAGGACGAGCGCCGGGATCGCGTTGTCGTTGCCGTCCGGCCCCACGAGCGTGCCCGAGACCGACGCGACCTGGTCGCCGTTGTTGTTGCGGGCGCTGACCTGATAGCCGCCGGTGGGGAGACCGCCGAAGCGGTAGGTGCCCCGCTCGTCGGTCAGCACGAGCTGCGTCTTTCCCTTGGAGTCGCGGAGCTCGACGATGGTCGCAGGCGCCGGCACGAGCTGGCCCGGATCGCCGTTCCACAGATCGTTCGGCACCGGCAGGTAGACCGTGCCGTGCGCGGCGACCGCGGGCGCCAGCGCCACCGTCATGTCGATCAGGTCGTCGTCGTAGGTCAGGGTCGCCGTGGCGTAGCCGCCGGTGCCGGTCGAAGGCGAGCTGGCCGTGGCGTTCAGGCCGCCGCTGGGGACCGCGGCGAACGTGACGGTGCCGTCCGCCCCGGTGACCGAGGGGAAGGCACCGGTGGACGTGTTGAGCGTGACGTTCGCCCCCGAGGCCGGCCGGCCCGAGGCGTCGCGCACCGTAACCCGCACCACCCCCTTGGGGGAGAGGACGAGCTGGTACGGATCGGCCTGCGTTCCCGTGCCGGGGACCGGCGGCGCCGCGGTGAAGTTGGCAAACGAGGCCCCGGTCCTGCGCCGCTCGCCGGTGAGCTCCTCGGCCGAGAACGACCCGCCGCGCGAGAGCAGCACGCTGGGGAACTTGAACCGGTCGGTGCCCGAGACCGGCGTGAGCTGGGAGAAGTCGTAGACCCGATCCTGGATCAGCCGGGTGCTCCACACGCCGGAGCTCAGGTTGACCGGCGAGCTGCCGGCCTTGAGCTTCTCGAACAGCCGGAAATAGCGGTCGCCGATCGGCTCCAGGAACATGTTGACGTCGACGACCGGCGAGGTCGCGGTGATCGCGGCGGAGGCGGAGGCGCGCTGCGGCGTCGAGGGGTGTGCCGCTTCGAGCAGGAAGGTGCCTTCCGGAATGCCCTGGAATTCGAACCGCCCCTCGCTGCCGTCTTCGCTGCTGGTCGTGGCGAGCGCGATGACCCGGCCGCCGGCGGTGTCGCCGTCCAGGCGCACGACGCCGCCCTCGATCCGCACCGTCCTCTCCACGTTGCCATACAGGGTGCCGCGCACGTCGCCGCGCTGGTCGAGATAGACGACGCGCGCCACCTGCTGCCCGGGCGAGGTGAGCTGGACGCTCGACAGCCGCCCGCTCTGACCCGTAGGCGCGTAGAAGGCGTAGACCGAATAGGTGCCGAGCGGCAGGGCGTCGAAGAAGGCGACGCCGTCCGCATCGGTCACGGTCGCGTCGTTGTTCGACAGGCGCACCTGGGCGTCGGCCACGGGCCCGCCCGACACCGGATTGCGCACGAGGAGCTTGAGCGAGCCGACGCTCGTCACCATGACGACGTCGGGCATCTGCAGATCCTGCCAGTCGAACGCCAGGGTGCCGCGCGTCGAGCCGAAACGGCTGACCTGGCCGCTGTCGCGCGCCACCACGGTGACTGCGCCGGCGTAGACGTGCGGCACCGAGTAGCGCCCCTGCGAGTCGGTCACCCGCCAGGAGCCCTCTTCCGGGATGCGGCGGTACGGGAACGTGTCCTCCTGGAGGTAGTAGTAGGCGTTGGCGAGCGGGCGCAAGGTGCCGTTGAAGTTTTCCATCACCCGCCCGGAGACCGTCCCCTGTGCCTTCATCTGCACGATGAGCTCGAGCGTCTGGCCTGCCGTGCCGACGTAGCCGATGGTGCGCCCCACCCGCTCGACGCTGCCGGCCAGCCCCTCGGCGGTGACCATCACCCGCCCCTTGGGCACCAGCTCGTAGCGGAAGTTGCCCTGCGCGTCGGTGCGCTGCTTCTGCCCCTTGAACCCGTTGGCCTCCATCACGACGTCGACGCCGGGCACCGGTGTCACCCCGTCCACGCCCACCACCTGGCCGACCACCGTGGCGGCGTCCTCGAAGATCACCTCGTGGTTCACCACCTGGCCGGCGTACTCGATCTTGCCGCTGATCGTGTGCATGCCGTGGAAGGGGTTGTAGGCGATGATCTCGTAGTCGCCGACCGGCAGGACGATCTGCAGGCGGCCGTTGGGATCGGTCGAGGTCTCGACGTAGGCCCCCTGCTTCCGGATGCGGTACTCCTGGGTGCTGTAATGGGTGAGCCTGTAGTAGATCGGCGTCAGCACCCCGGTCGAGGTCGCCGTGCGGGTGAGGACGTTGGCCACGCCGGCGCCGCGCATCCGGACGCTCACGAACGGCCGGTGCCCGCCATAGACGATGCTGGCCGGCGCGTCGCCGAAATAGCCGAGCTTGCCGGCTTGCAGGCCGTCGCCGATGTGAGCCACGACATTGAAGCCGCCGAGCGGCAGATTGTTGAACGAGAAGCTGCCGTCGGGCTGCGAGGTCGTGGTGGCATAGGGGAAGACCACGACCTCGGCGCCGCCCAGCGGACGCCCGAGCGGATCGAGCACCACGCCGTCGATGCCGCCGCTCATCTGCTGCAGGATGATGCTCTGCGCGTTGACCGGGTCGGGCGTGACGTCGAGGATCGGGGGGAGCGAGACCGCTCCCTCGAGCTTGCGGGAGAAGTCGATCACCTTGACCTGGTAGCTCTCGCTGGCCCCCTGGACCGGCACCCCCTCAATCCGGTAGCGGCCCGAGGCGTCGGTATAGGCGAACACGCCGGGGCCCGGGATGAAGGCCACCGCCCCCTGGATCGGCACGTTGGTGTTGGTGACCGGGTCGCGGAAGAAGACCGAGCCGGTGACGGTGCGGGTCGCGCCTTGCGGCAGCCGGAGCTCGACCTCTTCGGTCTTGCCCGCGGCGAGGATCAGGTCGGTGAAGATGGAGATCCGCGAGATGGCCCAGTTCGCCGCCTGGAGCGACACCTGCCCTTCGGGCACGTCGTCGAAGCGGAAGCGGCCGAAGGCGTCGGTTTCGAGGCTGCCGATCGACGCGCCCTGCGCATAGACGGCGACGCGCGTGCCGGCGATCGGCGCGCCGTCGCTCGCGCCGACCACGGTGCCGGTGACGGTGCCGAAGCCCGGGATGACGCGCGGCATGCGCAGGATCACGTTGTCGACGACGTTGCCCGGGGCTGAGACGCCCACCGTGGCATAGACCACGCGCCCGGCTTTGTCGCGGGCCGTGATCGTGATCGGCCCGACCGGAACGCCGGGGATGGTGAAGCTGCCGTCCGCCTTCGCCTGGACCGCCTTCTCTTCGTTGAACAGGGTGCTCGTCGCGCGCACCGTGCCGGTGGTCACCGGCGAGCCGTCGTCGGCGTAGAGCACCTTTCCCTTGACCGTGCCGCGGCCCAGGAGCGAGATGTTGACCCGCAGCACCCGGTTCTGCAGGCGGACGGTCGACGAGACCTCCTGCCGTTCCTCCGGCTCGAGCTCCGGATCGTCCCCGGCCGGAATGATGGCGCGCAGCGTAAAGTGCGGCAGCACCTTCGGGTCCCAGTGCGGGTTCTCGATGAAGTCGAAGTAGAAGACACCGTCGGCGCCCGTGGTGACCTCGCCCAGGTAGTCGAGCTTGACGATGGTGTCGAACATCGTCTCCCAGAGGAGAGACCGGATGAGCTGCACCTTGGCGCCGGCCACCGGCTCGCCGGTGCCGCGCACGACCTTGCCGGTGACCAGGCCGCCGAAGTGGAGCGGCTGGGTCTCCACCGTGGGCGGCGGCACGCCGGAATCGAGGTGCTCGCCCCACGCGTCGGTCAGGGCGAAGGTGTCGAGGAAGTGGGTGTGCTGGAGGAACGGCTGGCCGTTCGCCGCGTTGACCAGCGCCGAGAGCGGCGTCGCATACCGCACCGCGACCGTGCGCCCATCATCCTGCACCCAGGCGCCCGTCCCCACCTTCTCGGAGGTCCCGGAGGCCGGCTGCCCCGCGGTGTCCAACCCGCTGAAGGTGGAGCGGATGCGGAAGCTCTCCGGGTCCTCCGCGCCGTCCTTGTCGGGCGGCCGGTTGAACAGGTAGAGCACGCCGTTGCCATAGCGGTTGGGGCGGTGCATGTTGCCGAAATCGTCCGGACCTTCCTCCTTGAGGCGGAAGTCCTGCACCGCGCCGATCACGCGGAAGGGGGGACGCTCGACCGTCCGCTCGGACGGAGCCGGGCCCGCCGCCGCTCCGGTCGCCGCGTCCACCGGCCGTGGATTGGCGATCTTCGCCCCCACCCGCAGGGCGATGGCACCGCCCGCCGGCACCGTCAGGTCGCTGAGCGCGAGCCGCCGGTCCTCCCGGCCGTCGGCCTCGGGGACGATCACGAAGAGGGTCCCGTGGGCCGTCTGCGTGCCCGGATTGCGCACGATCACCAGCAGCTCCTGGTCCAAGCCCACGTGGCCGACGAGAGCGAGCGGCACGGTCGCCGACTGGGACGAGGAGCGCAGCACCGGGAGCACCTCGCCGAAGGCCAGCGTGCGCTCGGCCCCGGCCGCTCCGGCAAAGCCCTTCAACGTGCCGAAGACGCCGTCGAAGCTCCCCTGCACCTCGAGCACGAGCCCGTCGCCTCCGGTGCCGGGCAGGAGGAGCGCGGCGAGATAGGGGTCGGTGTAGGTCGTCGTCTCGGCGAAGTGGTCGAAGAGGTCCTCGGCGGACAGGTGGCGCGCCGCCTGCTCTCCCCGCAGCACCTTGGCGAGCTCGGTCCCCACGGCCAGACCCTTGCCGGTCGCCCGGCGCAGCTCGTCGATCTCGGCCAGCGGGTGCCGGTTGCCCAGGTAATCCAGGGTGAGCACCTCGATAGATTCCAGAAGCGGTTCGTGGAGGAACGTGCGCATGCCGGCGTGGGCGAAGTCGACGGCGCGCCGCTCGACGTCGGTCTTGATTACCCGCGGCAGGCCGGCGGGGGTGAGCGCCGCCGGAGCCACGGCCAGGCTGTAGGCCAGGCCCAGGAAGCGGGTGTGCGCTCGGTGCAGCTCGTCCGAGGAGAGATAGGGTTTTTTCAGCCGCTCGCTGAACCGCGGCAGCACCAGGGTGGCTGGCGAGAGCGGGATTCCCAACTCGCCGACGCCGGTGCGCAGCCGGATCGTCCCCTGCCCCGCCGACGAGGTCGACTGGAACGTCGTGGCCACCACCTTGCCGTCGAGATCGGCGACCAGCCGGTACTCGAGCGTCTCGGCCTGCCCGGGCGTGAGCGTGCGGATCGTGCGCTTGAGATCATCCGTGGGATCGGCGCGATGGGCGCCGGTCATGTGCGCCTCGTCGAGATCCACGGTGATCAGGTTCTGGGTCGCGCGCGACAGGTTGGTGACCGTCACGAAGAGGGTGTACTCCTCCCCCTCGCGCACCACGTCCGGATGGCTGAAGCTCAGGTTGAAGCGGGCGTCGACCACCTCGACCGCGGCCTGGATGCGGCTCAGAAGCGGGAACGGCTCGCGGCCGGCGCGGGCGAGCGAGGCCGAGATGTCCATCTGGAGCGTCCAGGTGCCTGCGGCGAGCCCTTCGACCGTCCATGCCGCGGAGCCCTGCTTACCGGGGGAGAGGAACCGTCCGCCGGTCGATTCCACCACCGGCACCGGCTGGCCAGGCCCCACGGCCGGATTGGTCGCCGCCACCCGCAGCACGTTGTTCGGCGGCAGGCGCAGCGTGGCGACCACCTGCTCCAGGTTCGCGCCCGAGCCGGCCGGCGCGCCGTTGGCCACGATCAGCTTGGCCTCGAAGAACTGGTTCAGGTAGGAGACCGTGCCGGGCAGGACGATGGCGCCAAACAGCGGGAAGGAGAGCTCCTGGTCCTCCTCCGCCTCGCACTTCGGCACGCACAGCCCCTCCTCCTCGGACTTCTCCAGCTTGAACGGCACAATGTTCGGCGGCTGCCAACGCTCGACCTCGTGCACGATGTTCGCGGGCAGGTTGTCCAGCTTCACCTTCGGCTTGTCGAGCGGCTGGACCGTGCCGTAGCCCGAGTAGACGATGGGCAGCTCGATCTCGACGATCTCGTCGCCGAACGCGAAGCCCACCGCGAAGTTGAAGGCCTGGAAGTTTTCCGCCGTAAAGGTGATGCCGCGGGCCTGGAGCTCCGCGAGCGACAGGGTGCGCACGGTGGCAGAGGCGAGGAGGATCTCGCGCACGTGGAGGATCGCGAGCGACGGCTCGGCCGTGGCGAGCACCTGGCCGGTCGCCTCCTCCACCAGCCGGACGTTCTCCAGCCGGTAGTCGCCCTCCTGCTGGAACCCGGGAAGGACGAACGTGCCGCCCGGCACGGTCTCGAGCACGACCGGCTGAGGCACCTCGGGGCCGCTCAGCTCGCCCCGCACCAGGAGGCCGGCAATCCGCGGATCTCCCGGGAACACGGTGCCGCACGCGGCGTCGACGCCGCCGAAGCAGGTGCGCACCCGCGCCCGCTCGCCGACGCTGACCGTCTGGTCCGCATCCGTGGTGAGCTCATCCGAATAGATCGTCAGGCGGTTGCCCTGGATCTTGAGCGCACCCGTGGCGATGGGCCCCACTTCCGCACACCAGGCGCTCCCCGTCCCGAAAAGGACCAGCAGGAGCCCCATGGCGCCCAGCAGACGCTTCAGACGCAAATCTCCTCCCGGCGAACGAACGGCGACGTTCGTTCGGCTCAATCACTGCACTTCAGAGCACGCAGTGGGTCGATACGGCCGGGGACTAGGGGACTACCGAGCGAGGAGAATCCCGATCAGCGCCTGCGCGTTAGGCAAACAGAATGACAAAAGGGTAATGAACCCCATAGATTCTGTCAAGAAACTTTTTCTCGATAATCTATTGCCAGAAACGAAATAGTGAAAGTGTTATTCCACCGAGAATTATAAAAGTAGGGTTTCCAGAATAGGCATGCCATGGGCGTGCAGGAAAACACACGGACCGACACGGACTTTCACGGACGAACACGGACACGCAGGCCCGTCCGTGAAAGTCCGTGTCGGTCCGTGCTCGTCCGTGTTCTTCTAGAAGCCTTCCAGCAGGTCGCTCACCATCGTCTCGGCCATCCGCCGCGACGCGTCCTCGATCGCTTCGTCCTCGCGGTCGAAGTAGTCGGGCTGGGAGGGGTCGATCGGGTAGCTCTCCCGGAAGGTGTAGCGGTCGGTGCTCCAGAGGACCTGGTCGGAGCCGGTGCGCTTGAAGGCGATCTGGGCCGTGATCGCGATCTCGTACTCGGTGGCGCGGCCCGTGGGGTCGAAGGTCACCGGGATGGCGTCGAAGCCCACCACGGCGCCCGAGATCACGGCGTCGGCGCCGTCGGCGCTGCCGACCACGGCGAAGCGCTGCCGGGTCACCAGCTCGTCGGCCATCGCCCGCGTCAGGAACTGCTCCACCTGCGACCGCTGCGTGCGGTTCTCGAGCGGCTGGAGGTAGACCTCCTGGACGTCGGCCGGGACGTTGCTGCCGCGGCCCACGAGGGCGTAGCCGCAGCCGGAAAGAACGAGGAGCAGGAGGGCGCCCGCTCCCCGGAAAAACCGCTTCTTCATGAGGACCTCCGCGTGACCAGGTTCATGAGCCGCCCCGGAACCAGGACGGCCTTCGCCACCTCCCGGCCGGCCAGGTGCTCCTGCACCTTGGGGCTTGCGAGCACGGCGGCGCGGACCTCCTTCTCGTCCGCGTCCGCGTCCACCTCGACGCGGTCGCGGAGCTTGCCGTCCACCTGGACGACCAGGTGGATCCGCGCGCGCTTCAGCTTCTGCTCGTCGTGCTCGGGCCAGGTGGTTTCGAGCAGGCTCTCGGTGTAGCCCCGCCGCTCCCACAGCTCCTCGGTGATGTGCGGAGCCATGGGGTGGAGGAGCTGGATCAACGTGTCGAAGGTCTCCTCGCAGCGCAGGCGCGAGGCGGTCTTCTCCTCGAGCGCGCGCCCCAGGGCGTTCGACAGCTCCATCAGCGCGGCCACGGCCGTGTTGAAGGAGAAGCGCTCCAGGCTGCTCGTCACCCGCTGGATGGCGGCGTGGCGCTCGCGCTCCAGCTCCGCATCCGCCGGGGCCGTGGGCGGCGCCTCGGGCAGGCGGTCCAGCATGCGCCAGACGCGCTGGAGGAAGCGCCAGGCGCCGGAGACCGCCTCGTCGCTCCACTCCGCCTCCTTCTCGGGCGGACCGATGAACAGGGTGTAGACCCGCTCGGTGTCCGCACCCATGTCCGCGATCAGCTCGTCGGGCGAGACGGTGTTCCCGCGCGACTTGGACATCTTCTCCACCCGCCCGGACTTCTCCGAGTAGCGCGTGATCATCCCCTGGTTGAACAGGTTCTGGAACGGCTCCTCGATCCCCACGAGGCCGAAATCGTGGAGCACCTTGCAGATGAAGCGCGCGTAGAGCAGGTGGAGGATCGCGTGCTCGATGCCGCCGATGTACTGGTCGACCGGCATCCACTTCTTCGCGGTCTCGGGGTCGAACATCCGTCCGGAGTCGCGAGCCGACAGGTACCGCAGGTAGTACCAGGAGCTATCCACGAACGTGTCCATGGTGTCCGTCTCGCGCCGCGCCGGAGCGCCGCACTGCGGGCACTTGGTCTCGACGAACGCCTGGTTGCGCGACAGCGGATTGCCCTCGCGGCCCGTGAACTCGACGTCGTACGGCAGCTCGACCGGGAGCTCTCCGTCCGGCACCGCCACGGCGCCGTGCGTCTCGCAGTAGACGATCGGGATGGGCGTCCCCCAGTAGCGCTGGCGCGAGATCAGCCAGTCGCGCAGGCGGTAGGTCACCCGGCCCTTGCCCCACCCGTTCTTCTCGATCCACTCGATGAAGCGGCGGAGGGTCTCCGGGCTGTCCTCGAGCCCATCGAAGGGCGGCGCGTTCTTGATCACCCCCTCGTGGAGGATCGGCTCGGTGAGCGCCGCCGGGTCGGTCCCCTTGCCTTCCACGTGATAGACCAGCCGGACGGGCAGGCCCTCCTGGCGGGCGAACTCCAGGTCGCGCGCGTCGTGCGCCGGCACGGCCATGATGGCGCCCGTGCCGTAGTCGGGCAGCACGTAGTTGGCGAGCCAGATGGGGATCTCCTCGCCGGTCGCCGGGTTGACCGCCTTGGCGCCGGTGTCCCTCCCCTCCTTGGTGGTCGCCTCGCCTTCGCGCTGGATGCGGGGGGTGTTCCTCACCTTGTCGATCCAGGCGGCCAGGGCCTCGCGCTCGGGATGCTTCTCGATCAGCCGGGCGGAGAGCGGGTGCTCGGGGGCGAGCACGAGGAAGGTGGCGCCGTGGACCGTGTCCGGCCGGGTGGTGAAGACCGTGACCTCCTCCTGAACCGCGGGCACGGGGAACCGGATCTCGGCGCCCTCGGAGCGGCCGATCCAGTTGCGCTGCATCACCTTGACCCGCTCGGGCCACCCCTCCAGGCGGTCGAGCCCTTCGAGCAGGCGGTCGGCGTAGTCGGTGATCTTGAAGAACCACTGCTCGAGGTCGCGCTGCACCACGGGGGTGCCGCAGCGCTCGCAGGCGCCTTCGACCACCTGCTCGTTGGCGAGCACCGTGCGGCAGCTCGGGCACCAGTTGACCGGCGCCATCTTCTTGTAGGCGATCCCCTTCTCGTACATGCGCAGGAACAGCCACTGGTTCCAGCGGTAGTACTCGGGGAAGCACGAGCCGATCTCCTTGGACCAGTCGTAGAGGATGCCCCAGCGCCGGAACTGCTCCTTCATCACCTTGATGTTGCCCAGCGTCCAGTCCCTGGGGTGGACGCCCCGCTGGATGGCGGCGTTTTCGGCGGGCAGGCCGAAGGCGTCCCAGCCCATGGGGTTCAACGCCCGCTTGCCGTGCATGCGGAGGAAGCGGTAGAGAGCGTCGCCCAGGATGTAGTTCCGTCCGTGCCCGACGTGGAGGCGGTCTCCCGACGGGTAGGGGAACATCATCAGCATGTAGTACTTGTCCCGGGTGTTGCGCAGATCGACCTCGGCGATCCGCTGCTTCTCCCACCGGTCCTGCCATTTGGCCTCGACGGCCTTGTGGTCGTACGGGCTGCTCATCGCTTCTCCGCTTTCTCCGCTGTCGCTCGAAGCCTACGTCAGGCTTCCAGGGAAGGTGTGCTGCTTCAGGAGGCCGTCCAGGAGGCCGTTGACGAAGCGGCCCGACTGCTCGGAGCCGAACTTCTTGGCCAGCTCGATGGCCTCGTCCATCACCACGAGCTTGGGGGTCTCCCGCTCGTGGAGCATCTCGTAGATCGCCAGGCGGAGGATGTTGCGGTCCACCGCCGGCATCCGCTCCAGGCGCCAGTTGTCCGCCTGGGCACGGATCATGTCGTCGATCTTCTCCTGGTTCTCGATCGTGCCGCGAACCAGGTCCTGCGCGTAGTGGAAGGCCTCTTCGACCCGGCGCTTCTTCTTGGCGAAGTCCGCCCGGGCGTCCGCCAGGGTCGCCGGCCGTTCCTGGTTTTTGTCAGAAGGCTCTTCGCGGGCCAGGTATTCCGAGAGGTCGAACGAGTTGAAGATCTGGGGCAGCGGGCTGCCGCCCAGGTCGCTCTGGAAGAGCATCTGGACCGCCATCTCCCGTGCCGTGCGCCGCTTTCCTGCCGTCATGGATCGCCTCAAAGATCAGAACCACAAAAGACACGAAGGAAAACAAGGGCCGCTCCCGCGCTCGGGAACGGCCGCGTCGAAGCCCGCAATGATAGCGGGGACGAAGGCGGGCCGGCTAGCTCGCCGGCTCGCGCAGCCGTGCGAACAGGTCGGCCATTTCGAGCGCCGCCAAGGCCGCCTCCCACCCCTTGTTGCCGGCCTTGCCTCCCGCGCGCTCCTGGGCCTGCTCGGACGTGTCGCACGTGAGCACGCCGAAGCCCACGGGGATGCGGTGCCGCTCGGCCACGCTCGCGATCCCCCGGGCCGCCTGGGAACAGATGTAGTCGAAGTGGGGCGTCTCGCCCCGGATGACCACGCCGATCGCCACCAGCCCGTCGTACTTCTCCCCTCCGGGCGCGCCGGCGGCCAGCTCTTCCAGCGCCTGCGGGATCTCCCATGCGCCGGGCACGCTCACCACGTGGATCTCCCCGGGCGCCACCCCGTGCCGCCGCAGGCAGTCCACCGCCCCGGCGACCAGGAGGTCCCCGATGCGCGAATTGAACCGCGAAGCCACCACGGCGAACCGCCGCCCGGCTCCGGTCAAAGCCCCTCTGGTTTCTCGGATCTCGTTCAAGGTAGCGACTTTCGAAGGCGGGGGAAGTATAGGGAGCGGCTCGCCCGGGAGTCAATGCGGCTCCGGCGCAGCTACAACCCCGCGCTCCGCGCCATCTGCCGCAGGAAAAGCCCGTAGGCCGGCGCGAAGAACGCCTTCACCAGGATGTCGGTGAGAATCCCCGTCATGGCCAGGGCCATCAGCCGGTATTCGAAGCGGTCGAAGGGCCAGAGCCGGCGGACGAGGAGCGGCCGGGAGAAGACGGTCCCCAGGAGGACGAACGCGAGCACGCGGACGACCGACCAGGGGACCCAGGCGGCGACGGAGCCCAGGAACGGGTGGCCGGAGGCCACGGCGTAGGAGCCCACGAAGTAGCTCATGTAGGCCGTGAGCGCCGCCCCCAGGGCGAGCCCCAGGTAGCCGCCGGAGAGCCAGGTCAGGAGGAGGAAGATCCCCAGGTGGAGGAGGTGCTGGGGCAGGAACTGCCGCCAGTCGTTCTCCGGCCCCTCCCCCGTCGCGATCCAGCCGAACATCTCCTGGCGGTACGGCTCCCCGTTCAGGATTCCCTCCCGCGCCGCGTCCGGCAGGTAGAAGACGAGAAGGATCACCCCCACGCTCAACAGGAAGGCCCAGACGATGCCGAGCGTCCACGCGCCGAGGTAGTCGCGCTCCCGCACGCGCACCCGGAAGGCCGGGTAGAGCGTGAGGGGCGCCAGGAGCGGAAGGAGCCACTTCCCTCCGGGCACGGCGGCGAGCAGCGGGAGGAACGGGGTGAGCAGGAGGAGGGCCGTCACAGCGCGCCCCCGGCGGGGCCCAGGTGCACTTCCTCGACGAGCGCCGCCGGATCGCCGTCGAGCACGTAGGCGAGCGCACGGGCCACCTCGCGAGGCGGCACCATGGCAGCGCGGTTCCAATCCCCCGGCAGCCGGTCCCAGATCGGCGTGTCGGTCGCGCCCGGATAGAGGGCCGTGATGCGAATGCCCGTCCCCTGGAGCTCTTCGCGCAGCGCGGCCACGAGCCCGGCCAAGCCCCACTTGCTCGCGCAGTAGGCGGACCAGCCGGGGAACCCGCGCCGCGCGGCCACGGAGAGCAGAGGGAAGATCCACCCTCTCCCCCGCTTCTTCATCGCGGGAAGGAGGGCACGGATCAGGTAGAAGGCCCCGGTCAGGTTGGTCTGGAGCACCGCCGAAAAATCGTCCGCCGTCGTCTCCTCGAGAGGCGCGATCACCGTC
>DATEIO010000300.1:0-8056 GCA_035278895.1 Thermoanaerobaculia bacterium
ATCTTGAAGATGGCGAGGCGCACGATGCCCAGGGCGCGCAGGATGCGGAGTGTGGACTGGGAGACGACGACCGCGCCCACGACCCGGCCCTGGCTGCGCACAGGGATGGCGCTCGAAAGCGTCATGGACGCGTAGCCGTCCCCCGTGGGACGGGTCGCCGCGCCGTAGCGCCCTTCGAGCGCCGCCCGGATCTCGGGAGGCATGGGATGCGGGGAAGGAGAGGGCCTGCGGTCGACGCCCGGGGCGTCGCTCTCGAAGATCTGGTACAGGCGGTAGAGGGAGGCTCCGACCTTGTACAGGAAGCTGTCCCGGGTGCGCGGTAGCTTCGGGGCATAGGGCTCGCTGGGGGCGGCCTCGGGTCGCCGGGGACCGAGGCGGGCCGAGTCGGCGAGGACTTTTCCCTGCAGGTCGTAGATCCGCAGGCGCGCGCCGGTGCGGCCTTCAAGGCGGGCGAGAAGGGCGGTCGAGCCCTCGGCAGTGAGCGGGCCCTGGTCGCCGAGCGCCGCGGCGAGGAGGCGCCCCTGCTGCACCATGGCCCGCTCCTGGCCTTCGAGGAGCTGCGTCTCGTAGACGTCCAGGTAGAAGAATCCGGCCGCCGGCAGGAAGACCAGGAGGACGTTCCAGAGCAGGAGGCGGACGGAGATCCGGGAGAGGAAGCTCACGCGTCAGGTTTCCCGGTAGCGGTAGCCCAGGCCGTAGACGGTCTCGATGCCGTCAAAGGCGGGGTCCACGTCCGCGAGCTTCTTCCTGAGCCGCTTGACGTGGCTGTCGATGGTGCGCTCGGAGACGTAGGCGTCGTTCGGATATCCCTCTTCCATGAGCTGGGCGCGGGTCTTCACGTGGCCGGGATGGCGGGCGAGCGCATGGAGGAGGGTGAACTCGGTGACGGTGAGAGGCACAGGCGCGTTGCTCCAATACGCCTGGTAGCGGCGGAGGTCGAGCCTCAGGCGCCCGGCTTCGAGGATCCGCTCCTCGGTCCCCGAAGGCGGCTCTTCACGCAGGGCGGCCCGGCGGAGGAGGACCTTCACGCGGGCAGCGAGCTCGCGCATGGAGAAGGGCTTGCAGAGGTAGTCGTCCGCCCCGAGCTCCAGGCCCAGCACGCGGTCGAACTCCTCGTCCTTGGAGGTCAGGAAGAGGATGGGGAGGCGCTCGGACAGCGCCCGGAGGCGCCGGCAGAGCTCGAGGCCGTCCATGCGGGGCATCAGGACGTCGAGCACCACGAGGTCGGGGAGGCCCTGCTCGAAGCTCTTCCACGCTTCGAGGCCGTCCGCGAAGAGCTCCACGCGGTGGCCCTCGCGGCGCAGGGCGAACCCCACGGTTTCCCGCAGGCTCTCTTCGTCGTCCACGAGGGCGATCAGGCTTCCGGCGGCCGGAGTCGTCATGCCGGGAAATCTAGCGCACAAAGGCCCCGCCTTCCCGGTTGCCACGATTCCGCCACAATCCTGCGCCCTGTTTCCCCAGATTCCCCGCATCCACGCCCCGGCCGTGCGGTCTGATGCTCCCCGAACGATGTGCAACCCCAAGGAGGAAATCGATGGAGCTCATGGAACCGGTGAAGGGCCGGTTTAGGTCTTCGGTGACGGTGAAGCTGTTCGTGATCGGCTTTTTGATCCTGCTGTTCCTGATCCCCCTGGGGATGGTGGACTCACTGGTGCGCGAGCGCGCCCAGCGGCGGACGGAGGCGGCGGCGGAGGTGGCGTCCACCTGGGGGAGCCGCCAGATTCTGGGGGGACCGGTGCTGGTGGTGCCGTATCTTCAGCACGGGAAGGACGAGAAGGGGAAGCCCGTCACCTGGGTCTCGACCGCGAGCTTCCTGCCGGAGACCCTGAAGGTCGAGGGACGGATCGTTCCCGAGCGGCGGAGCCGGGGCATCTTCGAGTCGGTCGTCTACCGGGCGGACCTGCGGTGGACGGGAGTGTTTGCGCGGCCGAGCTTCGACACGTGGCACGTCGCGCCCGAGGACGTGGTGTGGAGGGACGCCTATCTGACGGTCGGCGTGCCGGACATGCGGGGCATCCGCACCGCCCTGAAGCTCGACTGGAGCGACCGCGAGCTGCCGCTCGAGCCTGGCGGCGCCGAGGATGGGCTGTGGACCTCCGGCCTCAGGGTGAAGATTCCAGGGCTCGCCGAGAGCCAGGCGGGGGAGCGCTACGCTTTCGCGTTCGATCTGGGGATCAACGGGAGCGAGGCTCTCCAGATCCTCCCACTGGGTAAACAGACGAGCGTGGCGCTCAAATCCGACTGGCCGGACCCCAAGTTCACCGGCGCCTTCCTGCCGGAGTCGCGGACCGTTACGGGCACCGGGTTTTCGGCCCTCTGGAACGTCTCGTACTTCGGCCGCAGCTATCCGCAGCAGTGGCGGCAGGACGAGGCCGCGCGCCTGGCCTCCATGGAGAGCCTCCAGGCCTCCGCCTTTGGCGTGGAGCTGTTCCTGCCGGTCGATATCTATCAGAAGACCGAGCGGTCCACGAAGTACGGAGCGCTCTTCCTCGTGCTCACCTTCCTGACGTTCTTCCTGTACGAGGTGTTCAACCCGTTCAGCCTGCATCCGCTCCAGTACCTGCTCGTGGGCGCGGCCCTCTGCCTCTTCTACCTGCTCCTGTTGTCGATCTCGGAGCATGCGCCGTTCGCCTTCGCCTACCTGGTGGCCGCGGCCGCGACCGTGCTCCTGATCGGCAGCTACTCGGCCGCGATCCTGCGCGGACGCCTGCGGGCGCTGGTGATGACCTGTGTCCTGGGCCTCCTCTACGGCTATCTCTACGTGCTGCTCCAGCTCGAAGACTATGCCCTGCTCCTGGGGTCCCTGGGCCTCTTCGCCACGCTCGCCCTGGTGATGTATGTGACCCGCAAGATCGACTGGTCGGCGCCGCGGCGAGGCGCGGAGGTGACAGAAGCGGTGACATCCGCATAACGAATCGGTCGAAGGGGGCTGGACAGGAAATAGAATCTCGACTATAGTCCTAACAAATGAGCTTCACCCGCTTCAGCCCCCTCCGTCCCGTTTCCTCTCAGGTGTTTTGTACCTGTAGCTGGCGGGTGTGAGCGGTCCGAGCCGCACGCATCCGCCTCATCCGCTAACGGGCTTCTGAAGCCCGTCCCCTGAATCGAAAGAGTTTTTGCTCCGGCGGCCTTTGGCTTTGCCGAAACCGGAATCCGTGTACCTGATCCACGGCAGAGGATGCTCCTTTGCCTGGAGACCGGAGGTTTCGTTTCGCGATGAGCTCCGAGCCCGAAATCACCTGGGAACTGGTGCGACGGCGTAATTTCGTCGAGCGCCTGAAGCACGAGAAGGGCGGGCTGGACGTGATCCGCGATCTGCCGGCAATGATCGAGGCCGGTTACGAAGCGGTTCCGGAAGAGGATTTCGTCCGCCTTCAGTGGTACGGCCTGTACCACGACAAGCCGAAGCTCGGCCATTTCATGATGCGGGTGAAGACTCCTGGTGGGGTGCTCACGCCGGCCGGTCTGCGCACGATCGGCGATCTCTCTATCCGCTTCGGCCGCGGGCATGGCGAGCTGACCACGCGGCAGAACATCCAGCTCCACTGGCTGGAGCTCGACCACCTCCCCGAGGTGCTCCAGATCCTCGCGGATGGCGGGCTTTCGACGACCGGCGCCTGCGGCGACAACGTGAGAAACATCACCGGCTGCCCGGTCTCGGGCGTTGCTCACGGCGAGCTGTTCGACGCGCGGCCGATCCTCGAAGAAGCGGCGGATTTCTTCGTGAGCCACCGCGAGTATTCGGACCTGCCGCGCAAGCACAAGATCACGATCTCGGCCTGCCCGCACCAGTGCAACGCTCCGGAGATCCACTGCATCGCGCTCCTGGGCGCGCTGCGGGAGGGGCGTCCGGGCTTTGCGGTGCGCGTGGGCGGCGGGCTCTCGACCTGGCCGCGGCTCGCGGACGACCTGGGTGTCTGGATTCCTGCGGAGCGCACGGTGCCGGTGCTCCGCGCGATCGTGGACGTCTGGCGGGAGGACCTCAAATACCGGATGTCCCGCGCCAAGGCCCGGCTCAAGTTCATGGTCCACGACCTGGGGGTGGAAGCCTTCCGCGCCCGGGTCGAGGAAAAGCTGGGGGGGCGGCTCGAGGACGGAGCCGTCCCCGCAGCGCCTCCGGAAGAATTCGATCACACGGGCATTCATCCCCAGCGGGAAGAAGACCTTTTCTACGCGGGCTTCCCGGTCTTCCTGGGGCTGATGGATGGCGAGACCATGCTCCGCGTGGCAGACCTGGCCGATTCGTGGGGCGGCGAGATCCGCCTCACCCGGCGGCAGAACTTCATTCTTACAGGCATTCCGGCCGGCCGGGTGGACGAGGTGGCCCGCACGGTCGAGGGCTGGGGATTCCCGCTCCAGGGCATGGGCCTGCGGAGCGCGAGCATCGCCTGCACGGGCGATCCCTTCTGCAACTTCACCGTGGCCGAGACCAAGGGGAAGCTCAAGGAGATCGTGGAGCATCTGGAAGGGGTTTTCGGCGACGCGGTGGCGGGCCTGCGGCTCAATCTGGACGGCTGCCCGCACGCGTGCGCCCACCACTGGATCGGCGACATCGGCCTGCAGGGCACGACGCTGCGCGAGCGCGGTTCCGCGGGCGAGCGCCTGCACGGCTACGACCTCTTCTTGCGCGGGGGCTTGGCGCGCGACGCGGCCATCGGCCGCCCCGTCTTCAAGCGGGTGCCGGGCACGGAGGTCCATCTAGTCATCGAGCGGCTCGTCCGCGCCTATCTCGATGGGAAAAGGGAAGGGGAGACCCTGCAGCAGTTTTTCGGCCGCTTCGAAGACGAGGAGCTGTTGGCTCTGGGCATGTTGGCAGATCTAGACCTGGTTCCAGCCGGGACGACGACGGAAAGGATTTGAGATGTTCGAAAGAGCGACCGCCATCCGGAAAATCGATCAACGGGACCTGTTGGACGAATTCGAGGCCGGGCAGCTGGCCGTCGAGCTCGACGACGCGACGCCCCAGGCGCTGATCGCCTATGCGCTCGAGCGTTGGGGATCGGAGGTCGCGATTTGTACCAGCTTCCAGGCCGAAGGCATGGCGATCCTCGACATGGCGTGGCGGATCGATCCCAAGGTGCGGGTCTTCACGGTCGATACCGGGCGCCTCCCGCAGGAGACCTACGACGTGATGGAGGAGGTCCGGCAGCGCTACGGTGTGGAGGTGGAGGTCTACTTCCCCGATGCCAAGCAGATCGAAAACATGGTGCGCCGCTTCGGGCCCAACCTGTTCCAGAGAGCGGTCGAGGCGCGTCTCCTGTGCTGCAACGTGAGAAAGGTCGAGCCCATCCGCGGCGTGCTCGAAGGGCTGGACGCGTGGATCACGGGCCTGCGCCGCGACCAGTGGGCGAGCCGGGCCAACATTCGCAAGATCGAGATCGATCACGAGCACGGCGGTCTCGCCAAGATCAATCCGCTGGCGGACTGGACGCTCGAAGAGGTCAAGGAGTACAACGCGGCCCACGCCGTGCCCGAGCATCCGCTCTACGCCAAGGGCTTCACCAGCATCGGCTGCGCCCCCTGCACGCGGGCCACGGCCGCGGGCGAAGATCCGCGCGCCGGCCGCTGGTGGTGGGAGAAGAACGCGCCCAAGGAGTGCGGCATTCACTGCCCGATCGAGACGGGCGCGTTCGAGCACGAGCTCGAGGCGATTCTCCACAACAAGGCCACCGGACCGCGGAGGGCCGAGCGTTGAGCGGGCCCGTGGCATTGGACGACGCACAGCGCGAGGTCCTCCTGGAGGAGCTCGGGGCGTTGGCCGGCTCGCTCCGCGATCCGGAGTCCCGGGGCCCCTGGGAGGACCTGGCCGAAGCGGTGGAGGCAGGAGCGATCGGGGAACCGCACCTCTCCCGGCTCGAAGGGCTTCTGGAGATGTCGCTCCAGACCGGGCGGGCCCGCCGCATTCACGGGGCCGACAGCGAGCAGGCGCTCCTGCGGCTCTTCAAGCAGACCCCCCGGGGCACCGCGGCCCGGCGGGCAACCGAGTCCGTCAACGAGGCTTTGTCCTCGCTCGCGGGGCAGACGCTCGAATCCATGCTGTTCACCGTGCAGGGCCCCGGCGTGTATCGCTTAGGGGTAGCGGCCGGTCCCTACCGTCTCACGCTGGAGATCGACCGCCACGGCGTGACGGTCGAGAGCCTGGAGGTCTGAGACCATGGCGCACTATCCCGTGTTCCTCGATCTCACGAAGCGCTCCTGTGTCGTGATCGGCGGCTGCGCCATGGCGGAGGACAAGGTGAAGGGGCTCCTCGCGGCCGGCGCGGACGTGACCGTCATCGCTCCGGACCTCTCGCCCGCCCTCGGCGAGATGGCGATGGACGGACGGATCACCTGGATCGACCGCGGCTTCCGCCGGGGCGATCTCCGTCTGGCCTTTCTCGCGATCGTGGTCAGCCAGCCCGCCCGGGTGGTCGACGCGGTCTGGGAGGAGGGGCGCGAGCGCAAGGTGCTGGTCAATACGCTCGACGACGTGCCGCACTGCACCTTCATCGCCCCCGCGGTCGTCCAGCGGGGAGACCTCTCGATCGCCATCTCCACGAACGGCAAGGCGCCGGTTCTCGCGGTGCGTCTGCGCCAGCTCCTGGAAAAGCTGGTGGGGGAGGAGCACGCGCGCTTCCTGGCGCTCGCCGGGACCGTCCGCGCGGCGCTCGCCCGGCAGTGGCCAGACTTCGGCACCCGCCGCGAGCGGTGGTACCGGCTCGTCGATTCGGACGTGCTGGATCTCCTGCGCAGCGGGGACGAGCCGGCGGCCGTGGGCCGGTTCGAGGAGATCCTGGGAGTGCGGCCGGAGGCGGCGCCATGAGCGGACGTGGGATCGTCCACCTCGTGGGCGCCGGGCCGGGAGATCCGCGCCTCATCACCGTGCTCGGCCTCGATCTCCTGCGCCAGGCGGACGTCGTGGTCTACGACCGCCTGGTTGCGAAGGAGCTCGTGGCCCAGGCGCGGCCGGAAGCGGAGCGCATCTTCGTGGGCAAGGAGGCCGGGGATCACGCCTGCCCGCAGGAAGAGATCAACCACCTCCTCGTCCACCACGCCCGCGCGGGCCGGCGGGTCGTGCGCCTCAAAGGGGGAGATCCCTTCGTGTTCGGCCGCGGCGGGGAAGAGGCGCTCGCCTGCGCCGAGGCGGGAGTCCCCTGGGAGGTCGTGCCCGGCGTGACGAGCGCGCTGGGCGTTCCCGCCCGCGCCGGCATCCCCGTGACCCACCGGGAGATCTCGGGAGGCTTCGCCGTGGTCACCGGCCACTGCCTGGAAGGAGACCGGCAGGACTGGGAGAACCTCGCCCGGGTCGACACTCTGGTCATCCTGATGGGCCTCTCCCGCCTCCCCGAGATCGCCGCCCGCCTCCTCTGGCACGGCCGGCCCGCGGACACCCCGGCCGCCGTGATCGAGCAGGGGACCCTCCCCGGCGAGCGGGTGGTGACCGGAACCCTCGGAACCATTGCCCGGGATGCCGCCCGGGCCGGGCTCAAAGCGCCGGCCACGGTGGTCGTGGGAGAGGTCGTGAAGGTCCGCTCAGCGCTCCACGATCTTGCGCAGCCAGATCTCGAACATGGCCCGGAGGTCCTCGGCCTCTTCGGGTGAGATCTTCCGGCGGATGCGGAATTCGACCGCGTTGCCGTCCAGGAGCGGGAAGACCGCGGGGTCAACCTCGGCCGTGGGGCGGGGTGGAGGGAGCGATTTCAAAGGCAGGAGAGGAGGCGGGGAGGGGGGCGCGGTCTCCGGGCGCCCTCCCCGCAGGCCGGCGAAGTCCAGCGTTTCGAGATAGGTCCGGATGAACCCGTCCACCGAGTTCTCGTTGAAGCCGTCATCCAGGATGAGCTTCAGGCGCAGCTCCCGCGGCGAAGGAGGATTCGCGCCGTACCGCTCCCAGAGCTTCGCGTGGAGCGGGGGGAGGAGGGCGGTCTCCCGGATCAGTCGGTCCCGCTCCGGGCCGCCTTCGTCCACCAACAGCCGGACCGCCCGGTCCGTGATCCGGACCCGGCTCTCCCCCTCCAGAAGACCGAACGTCTCCAGCGCCTTCCGGATCAGCCGCCCCCCGCTGCTGCTCGGCCCATAG
>DATEIO010000301.1:0-8471 GCA_035278895.1 Thermoanaerobaculia bacterium
GTCAGGCGCTCGGAGATCTCGGCCGCGAGGTCGATCGGCACGCACTCCAGGACCAGGGAGAAGGCCCCGGCCTCTTCGACCTCCACGGCCGCGTCCAGGATGAGCTGGCGGGCCTTGTCGTCCCGCCCCTGGACCTTGAAGCCTCCGAGGCGGTGGAGGGATTGGGGGGTGAGGCCCAGGTGGGCCATGACCGGCACTTCGGCCGCGGCCATGGCGGCGACCAGCTCGGGCCGGGCTCCTTCGATCTTGACGGCCTGGGCCCCCGCTTCCTTGGCGAAGCGGATGGCGTTGCCGACCGCCTGGTCCGTTCCCAGGTGGAACGAGCCGTAGGGCATGTCGGCCACCAGGAGGGCCCGTTTGACTCCGCGCCGCACGGCGCGGGTGTGGTGGATCATTTCGTCCATGGTGACCGACAGCGTGTCGGGGTACCCGAGCACCACCATGGCGAGCGAGTCGCCCACCAGGATGATGTCGGCCCCGGCCGCGTCGGCCGTCCGCCCTTGGGGATAGTCGTAGGCGGTGACCATGACCAGACGTTCGCCCCGTTCCGGCGCGGCGGCCACCCAGGGGACCGTGACGCTCTTCGCCTCTCCGGCCATCGACGTGCTCCTTTCGTGTCGAAAACCAAAAGCCCCTCCGCTCGGATAGAGACGGAAGGGCCTGGGGCTGGCCTCGGTTTCACGGTTCGCAGAGATCCTGCGAGGTGACTGTCCTCTTCCAGAGGATCAGGTCCTCGCCTCTCGCGGCCGCGCCGGAGGGGGCGCTGATGGTCCCGTCTCGGTCCCGCTTTTAGCGGGATCCAAGCGGCTGGAAGTATTCGGTCCCCTTGATGGGCTTCGACAGCCGGTGGATCAGCTCGTCGAAGTCCTCGGGCCGCTGGGGGAAGTTGAGATGCCTCGTATCCACCACCAGCAGCGGGGACCGGCTGTAGTAATGATAGTAGTGATTGTAGGCGTCAATCAACTCTGCCATGTATTCCTGCGAAATCGTCTTCTCGAAGCTGCGGTTGCGCTTCCGGATCCGCTCCATGCAGGTGTCGACGTCCGCCACCAGGTGGATGACGAGGTCGGGCACCGGAATCTGGGGCTCCAGGAGCGCGTAGAGCTTGTCGAAGAGCATCAGCTCGTCGTCCGACAGGTTCAGGTAGGCGAAGATCCGGTTCTTCTGGAAGGTGTAGTCGGAGACGAGGAGGCGGTCGAAGAGCTCGCGCTGGGTGATGTCCTGCTGCTGCTTGTAGCGGGAGAGCAGGAAGTAGAGCTCGGTCTGGAAGGCGGCGCCCGGCCGGTCCTGGTAGAAGTCGGCGAGGAAGGGGTTGTCCACGTCCTCGAGGATCTTCACCCCCTCGTAGCGGCGGGTCAGCATTTCCACCAGGGTCGTCTTGCCGACGCCGATGGGGCCGTCGACCGACAGGTAGTGGAAAGGGAGCGGATCGGGCTTCAACTCGCGAGGGCCGCTTCGGGCGAGGGAGCCGGGGCGATCGGGTTGTAGAGCGTGTCGCGCTCGACCGGGACGAATCCGGCCAGGCGCACGATCCGCTCGAGCTCCGAGCGGGAGAGCTGCTGCGAGGTGCCGGCTCCGGCCATGTGGTAGATGTGCTCTTCCACGATCGTGCCGTCCATGTCGTCGGCGCCGAAGCGCAGGGCGATCTGGGCCAGCTTGGGCGTGATCATCACCCAATAGGCCTTGACGTGCGGGATGTTGTCGAGCACCAGCCGGGCGGTCGCGATGTGGCGCAGGTCTTCGCCGCCCGTCGTGTGGTACTTGAGCCCCATGTAGTTGTTCTCGGGGTGGTAGGCGAGTGGGATGAAGGCATTGAAGCCGCCTGTCTCGTCCTGGAGGTCGCGCAGGCGGAAGAGGTGGTCCACCTTGTGCTCGGGCCGCTCGACGTGGCCGTAGAGCATGGTGCAGTTGCTCTTGATGCCCATCTTGTGGGCGGTCCGGTGGACCTCGATCCACTCGCCGGCATCCAGCTTGCCGTCGCAGATGATCTCCCGCACCTCGGGGTGGAAGATCTCGGCGCCACCGCCGGGGAGCGACCCCAGGCCCGCGTCGCGCATCCGCCGGAGCACCTCTTCGATCGAGATCTTTTCGAGCTTGGCGAACCAGCCGATTTCGATGGCGGTGAAAGCCTTCAAGTGGGCGTTCGGGAAGCGCTGCTTCAAACCCCGGAGCATCTCCAGGTACCAGTCGAGGGAGAGGTCCGGGTGGAGGCCGCCCACGATGTGGAACTCGGTGGCCCGGTGGCCGCCCTGGTTCGCCGCGTGGGCGTAGACGTCCTCGTGGCTCATCTCCCAGGCGTGGCTTTCGCCCGGCAGGGCCGCGAAGCTGCAGAACTTGCAGTTGTAGGTGTAGACGCAGACGTTCGTCGGGTTGATGTGCCGATTGACGTTGTAGAAGGTCAGGTTGCCGTGAAGCCGGCGGCGCACGGTATCGGCCAGCTTCCCCAGGGGGAGGATATGCGGGGTGGTGAAGCAGGTGAGCGCGTCGGCCTCGTCCAGGCGGACGCCGTCGCGCACCTTGGCCGCGATCTCCTGGAGCTGCGCGGGGAAGGTCTCGGGGCGGATCGGGGTGGGGGTCTCGCTGATCACGGGAGCAGTATATCAAGGGCGGTCGTGGCGAAAAGCCAGCAGGAGAGCACCCCGTTGGCGGTGAAGAAGGCGGCGTTCAGGCGCGAGAGGTCGCCCGGACGGACCACCCAGTGCTGGTAGGAGACGAGCGCGAGGCACCCGATCCAGCCGGCCCAGTACCAGGAGCCGAGCCCCGGGGGGTAGACCCGCGGGAGGAGCGCGAGGAGAGCGAGCATCAGGGCGTGGAGGGCGGCCGAGATCCAGAGCGAGCCCACCACGCCGAAGCGGGCGGGAATCGAGAACAGGCCCGTCCGGCGGTCGAACTCCACGTCCTGCAGAGCGTAGAGGATGTCGAACCCCGCGACCCAGAGGAGCACGGCCCCGGCGAGGAGCAGCGGCGTCGCCTGGACGTCGCCCCGGATCGCGATCCACGCGCCCAGCGGAGCGCCCGCGAGCGAGAGGCCGAGGACGAGGTGCGAGGCCCAGGTGAACCGCTTGGTGTAGGAGTAGAGGAAGAGGACGCCCAGGGCTACCGGCGAGAGCGCCAGCGCCAGCGGGTTGAGCTGCCAGGCCGCGAGCACGAGGAGGGCGGCGCTCGCGGCGATGAACACGGAGACGGCCCCGGGGGAGACGAGCCCCGCGGGCAGGGCCCGGTTGACCGTCCGCGGGTTGGCGGCGTCGATCTTGCGGTCCACCAGCCGGTTCCACCCCATGGCGGCGCTGCGCGCGCCGATCATCGCGATCACGATCCAGAAGACGGAACGCCAGGATGGCCAGCCGTCGGCGGCGAGGAGCATCCCCAGAAAGGCGAAGGGGAGGGCGAAGAGGGTGTGCTCGAACTTGATCATTTCGAGCACCGTCCGGAGGGTGCGGAGGGGGGGCATGGAAGGGAATTGTACCCGTCCAGCCCCCCGAGGGTTACCTGGAAAAGCTAGTTGCGCCAGCGGTCATTACGTCCGCGTCCGTCGCGTCCGCGGTAGTCGTAGTCGCGCCAGCCCCGGCGGTCGGACCAGCCCCAGCGGTCGTTGCCGCCGTAGTACCGGGAGACCTCGCCCAGGAGGGTATAGATCCGGTCCATGCCGCGGTCGATGTACGGGCGCCGGTTGATGTAGCGGAGCGAGTCCGCGGTGGCGTAGAAGGCGTCGGCCAGCCGGTCGTAGTCGCGCGAATCGTCCCGGTAGTCGCGGCGGTCATCCCGGCGGTCGTACCGGTCGTAGCGGCCATCGCGGCGGTCGTCCCAGCGGCCATCCCGGACCTCCTGGCGGAACTCCCGGGCCCGGTCTTCGAGCGCGCGCAGGTTGGACAGGACGCGGGCCTCCTCGCGGTCCGGCCGGCGGTTGTTGCGCGCGGCCTCCCGGTAGATGGAGGTCGCGGTGGCTTCGATCTCATAGGCCAGCTCGGAGACGCTGCCCGAGCGGCCGCGGTCCGGATAACGATTCGACCACTGCGCGTGGGCGGCGGTCGAGGTCAGGGTCAGGGCGAGGGCGGCGGTTGCGATCAACGTAGTACTTCTCATCGTGTTTCTCCTTTGTCGATGCGCCAATATGCATGGGCAAAGGGGATGCCAGGAGAGAAGCACGGGAAACAAAGGACTTACAGGAACGTGGGATCTCTCGCGAGAGGCCACCGCGTCCTCTGGCGAGGACGTTTCAGCCGGCCGGCTCGCCCCACCGCAGCCCCGGCTCGCCCAATTCGCGGATGCCGAAGCGGTCGAGGAGGCGCAGGGTGTAGTGGTCCAGAAAGCGGCTGAGGTCCTCGCCGCCGATATAGAAGGCGGGAACGGGCGGGAGGATCGTGGCTCCGGCGTAGAGGAGCCGCCGCATGTTCTCCACGTGGACGAGGCTGTAGGGCGTCTCCCGGAACCCGAGGACGAGCGGGATGTTCTCCTTCAAGGCCACGGCTCCGGCCCGGTGGACGAGGGTGCGCGCCGAGCCGGTGGCGAGCGCGCCCAGCGTGCCCGCGCTGCAGGGGAGGACGGCCGTGCCCGTCAGCCGGTAGGAGCCCGAGGCGATCGGCGCGTCGAGCTCGTTGTCCCGGTGGACGGTCACCTTCTCCCGCGCCGTGGCATCGAGCCCCGCCGCGTCGGCCAGGTCGGCCGCGCCGGTCTTGTCCGGCCCCAGCTCGTGGCGGAGCACCTGGCTCGCCCCGGCCGAGACCACGAGGTGGATCCGCTCGATGGCGGGGTCCGCCGCGAGCCGCCCCAGCACATGGCGGGGCAGCAGCATCCCGGAAGCGCCGGAGACGAGGAGCGCGATGCGGTGGCCCATCGAATGGGCATCCTACAACGAGGGGGCGTCGGGCAGCCGGAGCGTCCAGTCTCGGCCTTTTTCCAAGGCGTCCATCCGGAGAAGGAGCAGGCCGATGCCCGCCGCGCCCTGCATGTAGCCGGTCTGAGCGTAGGCGTAGTCCGGGCGGACGCGGTGCTCGGCGTGGACCCACTTCAAGCCATCCCCGCCCGCCGTGGGAGTCGCCCGGGCGAGGAGGTTCCGGGCCAGGCGGCGGGCGAAGGCGAGGTAGGGCTCTTCGCCGGTCCGGCGGTGGAGGTCCAGGAAGAAGTCGGCCACTCCGGCCACGCCACAGCACATTCCGGCATTGTTCCAGAAGCCGGGAGTCTGGCTTTCGGGGATGCCGCTCGCGAGGATCGACCGCGCGCCTTTCTTCACCCATTCCAGCCAGCGCTCGTCCCCGGTCGCTTCCCGGAGCTGGACGAACAGGCGCGAGGTGCCGGCGGGGCCGTGGCACCAGCCGAGGTAGTAGAGGTCCTTGCCGTCCGCCTCGGGCTCATGGTGGAAGATGACGCAGCCGTCCCCCGCCGTATTCGCCACGGCCTGGAGATAGCGCGCGCCGGCCAGGGCCGCGTCCAGGAGCTCCTTGCCGCCGGTCTCCCGGGCGAGGGTCGCGAGGAAGTAGGCGATGCCGGCCGTGCCATGGGAGAAGTTGGGCATCAGCCGCTCCGACTCGTCTGCCGGGGGCATCCGGAACCGCCACTTCAAGCCCCCGGCCTCGGGAATCCCCAGCTCGATCAGACGGAGCCCCGCCTTGACCGCGAGCTCCCGGGACGCGGGATCGTCCGTCTCGCGGGCCCTCGCGAGGAGAGCGAGGCCCGTCCCGGCTGCACCGGCGATGATGTCCGTCCCCTCCCCCCAGCCGACCCCGGCGCCCACCTTCTGCGCCGCCGCGTGGATCAGGTCCCGGCACCGCGCCGCCCCCGTGCGGTAGGCCGGGTTCCCCGTGTCCCGATAGACCCGCTGGAGCACGAAGCCGGTCCCGGCCACGCCGGTATACAGACCGGCTTCCTCCCGGGCGGGATCGAGCGCCGCTGGCAACGTCTCGATCAGATAGTCCGCCCCGGCTTCCGCCTCCTCGCGCCACGTCTTGTCCCCCGTCGCGCGAGCCAACTCCAGCAGAAAGAGCACCACCCCCGGCGTCCCGCTGTACAGGTCCGGGCTCGCAGACATCCCCTCCGGCCGCTCCGGCCCTTGAAGCCACAGAAGGCCCCGAGGCGTCTCCACCCGGGTCGACCGGATGAACCGGCCCGCGCGAACGGCGGCGTCGAGATATCCCTCGGCCACCTTCGGAGGCTCTTCCCCCGCGGCGGAGGCAAAGCCCCACGGAAGGGCGGCTCCGGCGGCGAGGCCGAAGCGAAGGAGGTCGCGGCGGGAGAGGCTTCCTTCCATCTACATCCTCTCCACCGTCTTCCCGTAGAACCCTTCCAGGACGTCCCGGTGGCGGTTTTCGACCACCTTCCTCTTGATGCTCATCTTGGGGGTCATCTCGCCGGTCTCCTGGGAGAAGTCGTGGTCCAGGAGGGCGAAGTCCTTGATCCTCTCGTAGGAGGCGAGCTTGGCGTTGACGGCCTCGACGGCATCCCCGATGAGCTTTTTGACCTCGGGGCGGGACACCAGGTCGGCGTAGCTGGTGTAGGCGATGCCGTTTTCCTTCGCCCACTTGGCCGTCGGCTCTTCGTTGACGGTGATCAACGCCACGCAGAAGGGGCGCTTGTCGCCCAGCATGACGGCCTGGGAGACGTAGGGGCAGCTCGCCTTCAGCATGTTTTCGACGTTCTGGGGCGCGATGTTCTTGCCGCCGGCCGTGACGATGATGTCCTTCTTCCGGTCGGTGATCGTGATGTAGCCGTCCGCGTCCTGTTGGCCGACGTCGCCGGTGTGGAACCAGCCGTTCGGCTCGAGCGCCTCGGCGGTGGCTTCGGGGAGGTTGTAGTAGCCCTGCATGATGTTCCGCCCGCGGATCAGGATCTCGCCATCCTCGGCGATCTTGACCTCGACCCCCTTCAAGGGCTTACCCACGGTGCCGAACTTGTAGCGCTCCAGGCGGTTGCCCGTGCTGCCGGCCGAGGTCTCGGTCAGGCCGTAGGCTTCGAGGATGAGGATGTCGGCCGAGTGGAAGAACTCGGCGATGGCGCGCGAGAGCGGGGCGCCGCCCGAGATGAGGAAGCGGAGCCGGCCGCCCAGGCGGGCCTTGATCTTCAAGAAGACCAGCTTGTCCGCCAGCCGGTGCTTGGTGGCGAGGAAGCCCGTGGGCTCCTTGCCCTGCTGGCGGAGCTTCGAGACCTCGCCTCCGACTCCCAGGGCCCACTGGAAGATCTTGTACTTCAGGCCTCCGCCTTCGCGGGCGTTCGCGATGACCCGGTTGTAGAGCTTTTCGTAGACGCGGGGGACGCCCGCCATCACCGTCGGCTTGACGACCGCGAGGTTGGCCGCGACGTCCTCGATGACGCCGTCGATGGCCGTCGCGGTGCCGGTGCGGATGAACGCGACCTCGAGCACCTTGGCGAAGGAGTGGGCGAGCGGCAGGAAGAGCATCTGCTTGTCGTCAGGCCCCAGGACGCCCAGGTCGGCGATCGACTCGCCCTCGAAGATCCAGTTGTCGTGGGTGAGCATCACCCCCTTGGGGCTGCCCGTGGTCCCCGAGGTGTAGATGAGGGTCGCGAGGTCCGTGGGCTGGAGCGCCTCGACGGAGCGCTCGTAGGCGCCGGGGTTGGCCGCGTCCCACTCGGCGCCGCGCTTTTCGAGATCCGCCATCGAGATCGTCCAGTCGTCTCCGGCGGGGACGGTCCCGTTCATCAGGATCAGCTTCGCCACCCCGGGAACGCGCTCCCGGACCTCCCGGACCTTGGCCGCCTGCACGTCGTTTTCGACGAAGCAGAGCCGCGCTCCGGAGTTCTCCAGGATGTAGGCGCTCTCCTCGGCCGTATTCGACGTGTAGATGGTCGACGTCGCTCCGCCGGCCGCGAGGATGCCGAGATCCGCGATCACCCAGTCGGGGCTGCTCGTGGCGAGGATGGCCGCGCGGTCCCCCTTGGCGAGGCCGAGCGAAAGGAGGCCGCACCCCACGGCGCGCACCCGTCGGCCCACCTCGCCCCATTTGAGGCTGTACCACTGTCCGTTCCGGCGGCCGGACATGGCCTCGGAATCCGGCTGGGACGAAACCCGATGCTGGAACATGTGGATCACGGACTGGAACGAAGGCTCGCTCATGGCGGGTCTCCTGGCAAAGAAACGAAAAGGTGACGGCTGAATGATACCGCAGGGAATCAGGGACCCGGCGGTCCGATCCTGTAAATGAAAATCCCGCCGCCCAGGTCCTCGACTCTGGGATACCGGGCGATCCAGGTAAAAGCGTCCGCACGGACCGGCACCATCCGCCTCCCGTCGTAGGTCATGTAGGGATAGCCGTGGAGGAAGTTGGCGGAGACGGCCACGGGGCCCTGGGCCTCGGGGCGCGGAAAATCCCATTCGATGCCGTAGATCGCCGGGTCCACGTGGCCGAAGTAGGCGAGGCCGATCCGGTCGATCCCCTCGCGGTCCATGTAGGCGCGGACGCGCTTCAGGCCCTGGCCCCAGTCGAGGTTCGAGTCGAGGAGGATCTCGTCTCCCCGCCCGC
>DATEIO010000302.1:0-11480 GCA_035278895.1 Thermoanaerobaculia bacterium
CTCCCAGATCAACTTTCGGGTTGACTTCGGCGCAGGATGCTACCATGGCGCCGTCGCTGGCCATCACCAGAGAGGGAGAGGATGGAGGCCACAGCTACCTGCGACCACGAGATCGAGGCTCTAGAAACCGTGCCCGGGCACCGGCCGCCGGACCGCTTTTCCCTGCGGTCGCTGGACAGCGGACGCGTGCTCCCGACCTTCGCCGAGGACGTGCGCCGGGGGCTGACCGCGGAGCCCAAGGTCCTCTATCCCAAGTACTTCTACGACGAGCTGGGCTCGCGCCTGTTCGAGGCGATCACGGCGCTCCCCGAGTACTACCTGACCCGGGCCGAGGCCGAGATCCTCACGGCCCACGCCGGAGAGATCGCGGCCGCGGTTTCCGGGCCGGTGCGCCTCCTGGAGCTGGGGAGCGGCGACGGGCAGAAGACGCGGCTCCTGATCGAGGCTCTCCTCGCCCGCCAGGGAACGCTCGAATACCTGCCGGTCGACATCTCCGCCTCTGCGGTCGAGGCGAGCAGCCGCGCCCTCCTCCTCGCCTACCCGGATCTCCGGATCTCCGCGTGGGTCGGCGAGTACCACCCGGCGCTCCAGGCCCTCCGGGACGAGGCCGGGACCGGCCGCACCCTGGCGCTCTTCCTCGGTTCGACCCTGGGCAACCTGGAGCCGGCCGGCCGGCTCGCGCTCCTTCGGGACGTCCGCCAAGTCCTCCGCCCGGGCGACGCTTTCCTGCTCGGGGTCGACCTCCGGAAGTGCGAGGGCGTGCTCCTCCCGGCCTACGACGACCCCCTCGGGGTTACGGCCGCGTTCAATCTGAACCTTCTCGTGCGGATCAACCGCGAGCTCGGCGGCGGGTTCGACCTGGCGGCCTTCCGCCACCGGGCGGTCTACAACCGGCAGGAGGGGCGGATCGAGATGCACCTCGAAAGCCGCCGCACGCAGACGGTGCCGGTCCGTGCCTTGGGGATCGACGTCCCCTTCGTCCAGGGGGAGACGATCCACACGGAGAGCTCCTACAAGTTCACCTTAGAGCAGATCGCCGAGCTGGCCGCCGGGGCGGGTTTCGAGCTGGTGAAGACCTGGACAGACTCCGGGGGGCGGTTCGCCTCCAACCTGCTGGCGGCGCGATAAGCTCCACGCTCCCGGGAGGTGGGTTGCCGTCGACCGGCGGTTCAGGGGCTCCAAATCTCAGTTCGTACCGACGGGATCGGTGGAGTCGGCGGGCTTCGGACCGCAACGGAACGTGCACTGCTTAGTGGTTTCGTTATAGCTGAGGCTTGTCACGACTCCCGGGCTGCAGGCGGTCGCCGCGAGAGACTGGCAGGAGGCAAGGTTTGCAACGCCCGAGAAGCTCCCCCCGCTCGTGGGAGGGTTCTGTTGCTGCACCTGCCCACTGGCCGGCGCGTAAACGGCGACCAGGCAGAGAAGGACAATGGCGGCAATGTGCATGAGGGACTTGGTCATCAGCGGCTCCTTTCAGAATCGAGAAAAGAACTCGGGGTCGATGCCGGCCGGTCGACGGCGGATCCGGGTCATCGAGAACAATCTTGATAGATTGAAGAATACTACAATTCTGCGGATTGGCAGGCGCTCCCGAGGCTGGCCTTTGACAAGAAGCCCCTCCGGCACGTAGGATCTCGCGTCCGGGCCGGCGTAGCTCAGTTGGCTAGAGCGCCTGACTGTGGATCAGGAGGTCTCCGGTTCAAATCCGGACGTCGGTACCATACCCCCTTAGATAGCTGTTCGCCGGAGGACGTCATCCCATGACAGAGACTGTCGAACCGCGCGTCTCGCGCGGCCTGCGCGACCTGTTGCCCGACCAGATGCTGGCGCGGCAGTGGATGATCGACACCATCCGCGGCGTCTACGAATCCTATGGGTTCGTGCCGCTCGGCACCCCCGCGATCGAGTACCTGGACGTGCTGCGCGGCTCCTCGGCCGGCTCCGAGGCCCAGCAGTCGATCTTCACTGTCCAGAACCCGGAAAAAGAGGCCCTGGCCCTCCGTTTCGACCTGACGGTCCCCCTGGCCCGCGTGGTCGCCCAGTACCGCGACCTGCCCCGGCCCTTCCGCCGCTACCAGGTCTCGCCGGTCTGGCGGGCCGACAAGCCGGACAAGGGGCGCTACCGCGAGTTCACCCAGTTCGACCTCGACTCCGTCGGCGTCGAGTCCGAGATCGCCGACACCGAGATCATCGCCGGGATCTGCGACACCCTGAAGGCGCTCGAGGTCGGGCCCTTCCGGGTGCGCTTCTCCTCCCGGGGAATCCTGAACACCCTCCTGGCCTACGCGGGAATTTCGGCGGACCTCGGAGCAGACGTCTTCCGGGTTTTGGACAAGCTGGACAAGATCGGTCCCCAGAAGGTGCGTCTCGAGCTCACGGCCGGCTACGTCGACTCCTCGGGCGATCCCATCCCCGGCGTCGGCCTGGCCGGAGAGCAGGTGGACAAGATCGAGCGGTTCCTGGCCATCCGCGCCGACGACCGCCGCGAGGTGATCCGGCAGCTTCGCGACCTCTTCGCCGGAGTCGAGGGGGAGGAGCGCGAGATCGGGCTCGTCGAGCGGATCTCGAACCACCTCTACGCCCTGGGATACGGGGACGACCAGGCCACCCTCGACCTGTCGATCGCCCGCGGCCTCGCCTACTACACGGGCCCCGTCTTCGAAGCGGTCCTCCTGGACGCTCCGCAGTTCGGCTCCGTCTGCGCGGGAGGGCGCTACGACGGCCTCGTGATGCGTTTCCTGGGCGAGCGCGTCCCCGCCGTGGGCGCCTCGATCGGGGTCGACCGGCTGCTCGCCGCGCTGACGCACCTCGGCCGGGCCGGCCGGCAGAAGTCCACGGCCAAGGTGCTGATCACCAACATGGACCCCGGGCTCGCGGACGACTACATCGCCATGACCTGGGAGCTGCGCCGGGCGGGCATCCCGGCCGAGCTCTACCTCGGCACCGCCAAGGGGCCGGGCAAGCAGCTCAAGTACGCGGATGCCTGGGGTGTCCCCCTCGCGGTTCTCTATGGCTCGAACGAGAAGGAGAAGGGGGTCGTCACGATCAAGGACATGGAGGTGGGGAGGAAGCGCGCCGAGGCTCTGGCCAACCGCCAGGAATGGCTGGAGGAGCGTCCGGGCCAGCGCGAGGTCCCCCGCGCCGGCCTCGTGTCCACGGTCCGCGAGATGCTGGCCCAGGCCGAGGGACCGGGACGGTGATCGTCCTGGACGGCGGCTCGCTTTCCCTCGAAGACCTGGCCCGGATCGCCCGCGACCCGGGCGTCCGCGTCGAGTGCTCGCAAGAGGCGCTGGAGCGGGTCCGCGCGAGCCGCGAGCCCATCGAGCGGCTGGCGGCGAAGTACCGGGAGGACTTCGAAAAGCTCGCGCGGGGGGAGGAGGCGCGCCCGGTCCTCGAGTACGGTGTCACCACCGGCTTCGGAGAGTTCAAGAACATCCCCGTGGCGCCGGACGAGCTTGAGCAGCTCCAGAAAAACCTCCTGTTGAGCCACGCCGCGGGCGCGGGAGCCACCGCCGATCCCGAAAACCCGGCGAGCTACTACGAGCCGGACGTGATCCGCGCCGTCCTCGCAATCCGCCTGAACGCGTTCCTGAAGGGGCACTCGGGCGTGCGCCCCGAGCTGGTCGAGACCCTCCGGGCCCTGCTCAACCGCGGGATCGTGCCGCGGGTGCCGATCCACGGCTCGGTCGGCTCTTCCGGCGACCTCTGCCCGCTCGCCCACCTCTCGGTCGTGCTGCTGGGGGAGGGGAGCTGGTTCGTGGTCCGCGGGCCGGGCGATCTCGCGCACGGGCCGCGGGAGATCCGGCGGGGGATGGAGCAGCTCCGGGAAGACCTGGGGATGGCTCCGGCCGAGCCTTCCTACAAGGAGGCGCTCGCCCTGATCAATGGCACCACCTTCTCGGCCGCCCTCCTGGCGCTGGCAGCCTGGGACGCCGAGAGCGCGGCGCGGATCGCCGACACGGCCTGCGCCCTCTCTCTGGAAGCCGTCTGCGGCTGCGCCCGCGCGTTCGATGCCCGGGTCCACGAAGCCCGGGGCCACGCCGGGCAGATCGCGAGCGCCGCCGCCTTCCGGGAGCTTCTGCGTGGCAGCCGGCTGATCGAGGCGGCCGGAGCCGTCCAGGACGTCTACTCGCTCCGCTGCGCCCCGACGGTGCACGGGGCGGCCCGGGACACCGTCGCCTACGCCCGCCGGGTGGCCGAGATCGAGATCAACGCCGCGGTGGACAATCCCCTGTTCTTCCCGGCGGACGAGACGCCGCCCTGGGACCTGGAGTTCCGGGCCAACTGGCCCGAGGGCTACCGGGGGGATCAGCGGACCGGCTACTCGGCCGGCAACTTCCACGGCGAGCCGGTCGGCATGGCCGCCGACTTCCTGGCGATCGGCGTGGCCGAGCTCGCGAACATCTCCGAACGGCGCATCCAGATGCTTCTGGACTCCCGCCAGAGCCGGAACCTGCCCGGCAACCTCATCCCCTGCCGGGGCGTGAACTCCGGCTGGATGCTCGCCCAGTACACGGCTGCGAGCCTCGTCTCGGAAAACAAAGTCCTCACCCACCCCGCCTCGGTCGACTCGATCCCCACCTCCGCCAACTCGGAAGACCACAACGCCATGTCCACGATCGCCGCCCGCAAGCTCCGGACGGTGCTCCGCAACGTCCAGGCCGTCCTCGCGATCGAGCTCCTCGTCGCCGCCCAGGCCGTCGAGTGGCGGGTCGCGATGGAGATCGACCCGCGCGGACCGTCGAATCAAGCCTCTTCCGACTGGGAGCAGTCGCGGCGCGAGGCTGAGGAATTCGCGGAGCGCACCCGTCCGGAGCGGCGCCCACAGATCGCGGAGAAGCTTGGGGAGGGGACCCGGCGCGCCTATCTCCAGGTGCGGGAGCTGGCGCCGCCGATGCTGACGGACCGCACGCTCGATGGGGACATCCGGGCGGTGCGGGCGGGGATCGAGGGTGGCTTTTAACTCCGCCGCCTTATCGCCACGATCGTCACGTCCTCGACGAAATGCCCCGCCTGCATCCAGGCGTCCAAGCCGCCTTCCAAAGGGCGGACCTTCTTGAAACCTTTTTCCATCAGGGCGCGAGCCACACGGGCTGCGGAGGCTTCGTTTGGTCACGTGCAGTAGAGGACGATCTCCCGGTCGCGCGGCAGGTTGGCAACCTTTTCGTCGAGCTCGTCGAGCGTCATGTGGAGGGCACCGGGGATGCGGCGCGGGTCGTAGCGGTGGGCCCCCCTGGTGCGGACGTCGACGATGACCGGCGGCTCGCCCGAGTCGAGCAGGGCCTTGAGCTCGTCGACCGTGATGCGGGCGAGGCGCAGGATCTTCATCACCCGCCACCGCTGCCACCACTTCACCGCAATCACCAGGATAAGGCCCACTCCCAGCACCGCCAGCGCCCAGAAACCCAGGGTTTCCAGATAGTCGATCGCCCGGTCCACGGTCCTGTGGAAGAGGAGCCCCACGACGACGCCGGAGCCGATCCAGAGCAGGCTGCCGAAGGCGTCCCAGGCCAGGAAAGCGCCGAGGGAGGCTCCCATGGCGCCCGCGAGCGGCGGGGCCACGGTGTTGTAGCCGGGGATGAACTTGGCGTAGAGGAGCGACGGGAGCCCCGCCTTCTCGAAGAGGGCCTCGGTGCCGCGCACGCAGGAGTCGGGCGAGAGCGAGATCCGGCAGACGGTTTTGAGCACCCGGTGCCCCTGCCAGCGGCCGATCAGGAACCAGACCACGTCCGCGAGCACCGAGCCCAGGAGGGCCACCGCGAGGAGAGGGGCGAGGTCCATCCTCCCCCGGGCGACCAGCGCGCCGGCCACGAGGAGGGTCGGCAGCGCCGGGATGGGGGCGCCGATCTGCTCCAGGAACACGTTGGCGAAGACGACGAGCAGGCCGTACTGGATCAGATGGGCGACGAGCTCTTCCATGGGGTTCCATTCTGGCACGTCCTTGCGGTAAGCTCCCCAGCGAATCGGGATTTGACGATGCGCTCTCAGACGACCCGCCGCTTCGAAGTTGACGCCGAGCCCGGACTCGGTTGGTGGGGCCACGCGCATCATCACGCCGTGATCTAGCCGGGGTAAGTCCCGGCCGCACGGACCCGGGACGAGACCGCCTGCCGCCAACGCCTCCTCCTTCCGGGTCCGGAAGGAGGTTTTCGTTTTGGAGAGATTCGCGGAAGATCCGACCCGCGCCACGCTGGTGGCGACCGTGACGACGGTTCCCGAGGGAAGCCTCGTGCCGGTGGTGGAAGGCCTGGAAGGGGTGGACTGGCTGGAGGTGCGGGCCGATCTGGTGGGGGATCTGGACGCCGCCCGCCTGCGCCGGGTCTTCCCCGGCAAGATCCTCTACACCCTGCGCAGCCGCGCCGAGGGGGGTGGGTTCGAGGGCTCGCCGGAGCGCCGGAAACGCCGCATCCTCGACGCGGTGGACCGCTACGACCTGGTCGACCTCGAAGCGGCGCGCGACCTCTCGCCGGAAGTCCTGAAGGCCGTTCCTCCCGAGAAGCGGATCCTCTCCTGGCACGGCCCGGCCCCGGGGCTGGACGGCTTGAAAGCCACCTTCGGGCGGATGTCCGCCACGGACGCCTTCCTCTACAAGCTGGTGCCCACGGCAACCCAGCCGGGCGAGGAGTTGCAGGTCCTGCAATTGCTCCACGGGCTCGGCCGGCGGGACGTGGCCGCCTTCGCGGCCGGGCCGTCCGGGGCCTGGACCCGGTTCGTGGCGCCGCGCCTGGGCGCGCCGGTGGTGTATGGGGCGCACGGCGAGGTGCCCGGCGCGCCGGGCCAGCTCTCGATCGAGCGCCTGCGCCGGGACTACGGCCTCCCTGAGCTCCGGCCCGCCCGGGTGCTGTTCGGCCTGGCCGGCAATCCGGTCACCCACTCGCTCTCGCCCCGCATCCACAACGCCGCCTACCGCGCCCTGGGCATCCCGGCCTTGTACCTGCCGTTTCACACTGACTTCTTCGGCGAGCTCTGGCTGGAGGTCGTGGAGGGGCCGGTGCTCGAATCGATCGGGCTGCCCATCCGCGGGCTCTCGGTGACCTCGCCCTTCAAGGAGGCGGCCCTCGCGGTGGCGGGAGCGGAGAGCCCGCTCGCCGGGCTCATCGGCGCGGCCAACACGCTCGTCTGGAACCATGGGGTGTGGGAGGCCGAGGCGACGGACCCGGACGGCGTGGTCCTTCCTTTGAAGGACCGCGGGCTGGACATCGCCGGCATGGAGGCCGCGGTGATCGGGGCTGGCGGGGCGGGACGCTCGGCCGCGGCCGGGCTCGCCCGGGCCGGCGCGCGGGTGACGGTGTTCAACCGCAGCGCCGAGCGAGGGCAGAGCGCTGCCGACCGCCTGGACCTCCCCTTCGTCCCGCTGACCGACCTCGACCCCTCCCGCTTCGACCTGCTCGTCAACGCCACCTCTCTCGGACGCGGAGAGGAGGGAGAGCCGCTGCCGTTCGACGTCTCGCGCCTGCGCTCCGGCGCGGTGGTGATCGACCTGGTCTATCTCCTGGACCGGCCGACGCCCCTCCTCCGGGAGGCTGCGGCGCGTGGGGTGGTCGCCGTGGATGGCCGGGAGGTGCTGATCGATCAGGCCCGCGGGCAGTTCCGCATGATGACGGGGCAGGAGCTTCCCCTGGACCTCGCCCGCCGGATGACGGGCCTGGAGGATGCCGGATGAGAGTCTCCGCCGCCCTGCCGACCGGGGTCGCCGCCCTGCTGTTCGAGAGCGCCCGCCGCCGTCGCGAGGCCGAGGAGAGGCTGGGAGGTCTTCTCCGGGAGGCCGGCTACGCCGAGGTGATCCTGCCGATCCTCGATTATCTGGAGCCCTACGAGTCGCTGCTCACGCCTGCCACCCGGGGGGAGCTCTACCGGTTCATCGATCGCGACGGCGAGCTTCTCGCTCTCCGTGCCGACTTCACGCCCATGCTCGCCCGCCTGATCGCTCCGCGGCTTTCCGGTCTCGACCTGCCGCTACGCCTCTTCTACCGCGGCGACGTGATCCGCTTCGAGGAGGAGAGGGCGGGCCGCCAGCGGGAGTTCTACCAGATGGGCGCCGAGCTTCTGGGAGTGCCCGGCGAGGAGGGGGAGCGGGAGGTTTTGCGCCTGTTCCTCGATTCGGCCACCTCCGTGGGAAGGGGCTCGCTTCAGGTGGTGCTCGGCTTTGCCGGGGCGCTCGACCGGCTGCTCCGCGAAGCAGACACGGCAGATCCCGTCCGGCTCGCTACGGCCGTAGCGCGGCGCGAGCGAAGCGAGGTGCGGCGGGCCTCGCAAACGCTTCTTCAGGTTGTCGAGAACGGTCTGCCGGACCGGCCCGAGGACCTGGGGGACGAGGCTGCCGCGCGTCTCCGGGGGCTCCTCGCCTTGCGGGACGAGCTGGCCGCCCGTTTTCCCGGCATGCTGCTCACGGTCGATCTGGCTGAGTTCGCTCATTACAGCCTTGATCCGGACCTTCTCCTTGAGGAAGGAGAGCGTTCCTATTACGACGGGATCATGTTCCGGGCCTACGCCGGGCCGGCCGCCGTGCCGGTGGGGGGCGGCGGGCGCTACGACCGTCTGTTCCGCGCCCTGGGCGCCGAGGTGGCTGCGGTCGGGTTCTCGGTCAGTCTCGAGAGACTGCTGGAGGCGGGCTCGTGATCCGTCTGGCTCTCCCCAAGGGGAGGAACCTGGACGCTGCCCTGGCCGCGTTCCGCGCCGCCGGGATCGGTCTTTCCGGTCTCGACGCGGCCGGCCGGAGCCTGCGCACCACTCTTTCTGAGGAGGGGATCGAGGTGCTTTCTCTGAAGGACTGGGACCTCCCCCTGTACGTGAGCCATGGAGTGGCCGACTGCGGAATCGTGGGAAGCGACGTGCTGGAAGAGGTCGACGGCGACCTTCTGGTGCCGGTCCGCCTCCGCCAGGGGAGGAGCCGGATGTCGCTGATCGGCCGGTCGATGGGCTCGCTCCCCAGGGCCGGGGGTCAGGTGCGCCTCGCGACCAAGTATCCGAACACGGCGCGCCGGGTGGTGGCGGAGCGCCCCTGGGGGGCCGAGATCGTGAAGCTCTCGGGCTCGATCGAGCTGGCGCCGGTGCTCCACCTGGCCGAGCTGGCGATGGACATCGTCCAGACCGGCCGCACGCTCGCCGAGAACCACTTGGTGGAGATCGAGACCGTGGCCGAGGTGGCCGCCTGCCTGGTGGTGAACCGCGCGTCCTTCCAGCGCCACAGAACGCTTTTGAATGACTGGATCGGCCGCCTCGAGGCGGCGGAGGTGGTCTCGTGAGCCCTTTGACCGTTGCCCCGGCCGACTCCCGCAGCGGGCGCCGCGCGCTCGACCGCCTCACCCGCCGCGGCGAGGCCGTGCTGGACGCGAAGACCCTCTCCCGGGCGGAGAAGATCGTCCGCGAGATCCGGAAGCGCGGCGACCGGGCCCTTCTGGACAGCGCCCGCCGTTTCGACGGTGTCGAGGCGGGCTCCGTGGCCGCCCTCGCGCTCTCCCCTCCGCCTGCGGACGCCGATCCGGACGGCCTGCCCGCCGGGTTCGTCGAGGCCCTGGAGCGGGCGATCGCGGCGGTCGAGCGCTTTCACGAGCCGCAGGTGCGGACCGGCTACCGCCTGGAGGAAGAGGGGGTGGAGCTGGAAGAGCGGGTGACGCCGCTCCGGCGCGTGGGCGTCTACGTGCCCGGCGGCCGGGCGAGCTACCCCTCGACGGTGGTGATGACGGTCGTTCCCGCCCGCCTCGCGGGAGTTCAGGAGATCGTCGCCGTGACTCCGCCGGGCGGGTACCGCGCGAACCCGGCGATCCGCTACGCGCTCTCGCGGCTAGGGGTGAAGGAGATCTGGGGGATCGGCGGTGCCCACGCGGTCGCAGCGCTCGCCTACGGCACGGAGACGATCCCTCGGGTGGACAAGATCGTGGGCCCTGGCAACGCCTGGGTTACGGCGGCCAAGAAGCTGGTGGCCGGCGACGTGGCGATCGATGGCCTGGCCGGCCCCTCCGAGGTCGTCATCGTGGCGGACGCCACGGCCGATCCCGGCGACGTGGCCGCGGACCTCCTCGCCCAGGCCGAGCACGATCCGCTCGCCGCGGCGGTGCTCGTGACGACGGACGCGAAGCTCGGCAAGCGGGTCTCCGCCGAGATCGACCGCCAACTCGCGGACCTCGCCACGGCCGAGACGGCCCGGGCCTCTCTCGACAACTTCGGCGTGGCCCTGGTCGTGGCCAACCTGGAAGAGGCCTTGGCAGTCGTCGAGCGGATCGCCCCGGAGCACCTCCAGCTCGTGGGGCCCGAGGCGGAGACGCTCGCTCCCTACGTCCGCGCGGCCGGAGCGATCTTCATCGGCTCCGCGACCCCCGAGGTGTTCGGCGACTACGTGGCGGGCCCGAGCCACGTGCTCCCCACCTGTGGCAGCGCCCGCTTCGCCTCGTCGCTCGGAGTCGAGGACTTCCTGCGCCGGAGCCACACTCTGCGCTTCACGCCGGCCGCGGCGGCCCGTAAGGCTGCGGCGGCAGCCGCGCTCGCCGAGGCCGAGGGTCTCCCGGCCCACGCGGCCGCGGCGCGGAGGAGGCTCGGATGAAGAACCCCGTCGAATTCGTCCGGCCGGAGCTTCGCAAGCTCGGGGTCTACCATCTGGATCTGACCCCCTGCCGGCACAAGCTGGACCAGAACGAGGTCCCCTGGGACCTGCCGCTCCGCCTGAAGCGAGAGGTGGCGGAGCGCCTCCTCGCGGCCGACTGGGCCCGCTACCCGGATTTCCATGCGGACGCCCTGCGCCACGACCTCGCGCGCCTTCACGGCCATCCGTGGGAGGGGGTGCTCGTGGGGAACGGCTCGAACGAGCTGCTGTCGGTCGTGATGACGGCCCTGGTCTCCCTGGGCGGCGAGGTTCTGGGCGCCGAGCCTTCCTTCGGGCTCTACCGGAGCTTTGTGCTGAAGGCCGGCGGCGTCCCCCGGTTCCTGCCGCCGCGTCCGGACCTCCGCCTGCCCATCGACGAGCTGGAAGCCGAGGTGGAGCGCGACCCGCGCCGGCCGGTCCTCCTCTGCTCGCCGAACAATCCCACGGGCGACGCGGTCTCCCCGGAGCGGGTGGAGCGGCTGCTCGAAAAGCTGGAGGCACCGCTGCTTCTGGATAACGCCTATGGAGAGTTCTGCCGGTATGACTACAGGCCTCTCCTCGGCCGGTATCCCCATCTGGTCCTGTTCCGCACGTTTTCGAAGGCGTGGTCTCTCGCGGGGATGCGGCTCGGGTATCTCCTGGCCGATCCCCGGCTGGTCGCGGAGCTGATCAAGGTGAAGCTTCCCTACAACCTGGGACACGCGGCGATCGTCACGGGCCGGGTGGTGCTGGCGGCGGAAGAGGAGTCCAACCGGAGGGTGCGGATCCTGACGGCCCGGCGGCCCCAGTGGGCGGAGATGCTCGCGGAGGCCGGCCTGGAGGTGTTCCCGTCCGAGGCGAACTTCCTCCTGGTGCGCAGCGACAAGGCGGGGGAGATCCGCGAAGGGCTGGAGGCGCGGAG
>DATEIO010000303.1:0-23591 GCA_035278895.1 Thermoanaerobaculia bacterium
GATGACTCCGAGGAACGCGCCGGTCTCCCTCTGCTCGACGGCCCACGGCCCGCAGCCGGAGAGCCGCCAGTGTCCCAGGAGGAAGGCCATGTGCCGCCAGCACCGCCCCTGGTCCCACGGCTCCGGCCCCCCGCCCAGGTAGCGCAGGACCTCGCGGTCCGCGTACAGGGCGGCGTAGTCGTCGAGATCGCTTTCGCGCGGTGGCCGCAGCCGCAGGCGTTCCGTCTCCAGAATGGGAATGTCGCAGCTCATCCGCCCCTTTCCTTTCGCTCTCCCGAGCCGGAATCGGCCCGCCCGCCCGGAGCGCGCTTGTTCCCGACTCTGGCAAGGCCGCACACTGCACCGCGGGGAGTTTTTTTCGTCTCGGGTCAATGGTTGACCCGCGTGGGAGATCCCCGGAAAGGCAGGTTCTATGTCCCGTCTGCTTCTCGCTCTGGTGCTGCTCGCTGGCTGGCTGCCGGTCGCGGAAGGTCTGCTCGACAAGGTCAGTCCCGGCTGGGACCCGAACGGCCTCAGCGCCGGCTCCACAACCGACGTGGGACCCGGCTGGGACCCGGATGGCCTTAACGCTGAGGACGGAGGCGGCTCCACGGCCGACGTGAGCCTCGGCTGGGACCCCAACGGGTAGGCGCGCCGGCATCGGAAGGCGGAAAGGGGAGGGTGGCGTCTTCGCGCCCTCCCCTGTTATTATTCCCTGTACTGAAAACCTGGAGGGCTGAATGAGCCACCTTTCCCAGATTCTTCTGGGCCGCGTCCTGGGCGGTACGGCCAGTGAAGCCGAGGTCGACCGCGCGGAATCCCACCTGCGGGGCTGCCGTTCCTGTCTTCGCCTCGCGGCCAGGGTCGTCGCCAGCCTGAGCGCCCAGGGGAAACTGGCCGCGGCCGGCAACAGCGGCTCGGCCATCCTCGAGCGCGTCCGGAAAGAGGACGAGAGCCTGTACGAGACGCTGAGAGCGCGGGCCCAGTGGGCCGGCTTGAAGGAGAAGACGGCGGCCGAGCAGATCGAGGCCCTCCGCTCCAGGAAGTCCCTTCAGACCTGGGGACTGTTCTCGACCCTTCTGGAGGAGGCGGCCCGGCAGGCGGCGGCCGATCCCCACTCGGCGGAGCACGTCACGAACCTGGCGCTGACTCTCGTCGATCATCTCGGAGCGCGGTATGCCGAAGAGCTGAAGAACGATTTTCGGGGGGAAGCCTGGACGGTGATCGCGAATTGCCGCCGCCTGGGGACGGATTGGAAAGGCGCCGGAGCGGCGATCGTGGCGGCCCGGAATCTCCTGTCCGCGGGCACCGGCGACGCCCAGGCGGAGGCGCGCCTCCTCTCCATCCAGGCTTCCCTGGCCACCGATACGGGGAGAGTCGAGCTGACCCGCGGCCTCCTGGGGCGAGCGCGCCAGTTATACATACAAGAGGAGGATTGGGACGGCGCGGCGCGAGTCCTGGTGAAGGAGGCGAGCGCCCTTCGAGAGCTCTTTCCGGAAGAGGCCTTGAGGCAAGCGTCCGAGGCGTTGCGTCTGCTCAGAGATTCAGACGCCCGTCTCACCATGTACGCCATGAGCATTGTCACCGAAGCCCTGATCACACTTCGAAGAATTCCAGAGGCCCTTAGAAACTTCGAGGAAACCCGACCCTTATACGCGCAATTCCCCGAGCCCCGAATTCAGCTACGAGTGCAGTTCATTGAGGCAAGGCTTCTGGATGCCGGCGAGTGCATCCGGGAGGCGGAAAGGCTTTACTCCGGGTTCGCGCTTTCCTGCTTTGAGGCCGAGTTGTACAAGGAGTCTTTTACTGGACGGCTGGCTTTACTGGACTTCTACATCCGGCGGGAGAGGATGGATAAAGCGGCCGAAACCTGCCGGGAGGCCGTGGCCGCGATGGAGAAGCTCGGCATTGCACACGAGCAGATGAGGGCCGTGTGGCGCGATCTGCTCCGCCGGGTCGAGCAGCGGCAGCTCGATCCGGACCTGATGGATACGTTCCGCGCCTATGTCCTGCGGCACTGGAATGCTCCGGCGGCGCGGGCGCCGTTTCCGTCTTCTTCCTGATGGCATTCAGGCGCCAGCCTGCCTTTCTGGGCACCCTCTTATACACATCTCGACGCAGTAGCCCAAAGGGCGACATTTGAATAGCCCGGCGCGTGAGCGCCGGGTAGGGAGCGCCAACGAAGAGGAAGCCCTCGAAGAGGGCGGTACCCAACGCTGAACGTGGAGTGTCGCCCCCTTGGGGCTCGTGAAGGTCTGGAGGACGCGTCCCCGGCGCTCACGCGCCGGGCTATTCAAATGCCGCCCTCTGGGCTCCCTCCAAAAGATGTGTATAAGAGGGTGCTTTCTGGGCGAGGCCCTCCGTCGGTGACTTATACGCCAAGAGCTATTGCTTTGACGTCGATACGACAGCGGTGTAAGCTGAAAACAAGTTTCGGCGCCAAGGAGACGAGTATAGTTTTTTCTCGCACCGTTGAGACCCAAAGCGGTAGTGGCGGCAAGAGCTTCTCCAAGACCTAGAGAGCACGGCGATATGAGCGAAATCACCAAAGAGCAAGAAGACAGTTCATCGGTTCATGTCTTTTTCTGCTATGCCCATGAGGATGACGACCTTCGAAGGCACCTTGATGGTCACCTCAGCATTCTAAAGCATAGCAAGCTTATTCGAAGTTGGTATGACGGCGAGATCCGGCCGGGGGCTGAGTGGGAAGAGGCGATTCATGAGCAGCTCAACAAATCAGACATAGTGGTTCTGCTCATCAGCCCGTCGTTCTTAGCGTCTGAATACTGCTACAACGTCGAGATGAAGAAGGCTCTTTCTCGCCATGAAGCTGGAGAAGCGCGAGTTATTCCTATTATTCTTCGACCAGTTGATTGGGAGGGTGCTCCATTTCGTAAGCTGCAGATGCTGCCTAAAGATGCCCGTCCGGTCACCAAGTGGGAAGATAGAGATGAGGCACTACTCAATATCGCCCAAGGAATCAGAGGAGCAGTGCTTGAACTTCTTGCTTTCAGAGGCTTGTCTGCTGGAGGTGTACTCGATCGTATTCGCCGAGTCCAGCAGGAAAGGATTGATCGCGATCGGGCGGGTGGTGTTGACAGGGGAGGCGACCCTTATGCATTGCTCGCTGTTCAAGAGAAGACGGTGGAGTTCTTGCAGAACGAGTACACTGCACTAGAAGATGAGTACCGGCGTCTGCAGCAAGAAGTTGAGATCTTGAGGGTTGAGCGAGAGGACTTTGATGAAAGGCTGGAGCACGCGGTACAAGGAGCGGCTAAGCGTGCTTCGTCAGCAGAAGAGAAGTGCGTGGAACTTCAACAAAAGGTTGACGAACAAGTTGAGATAATCAACGGGTTAAAAGCGGATTATAGTAGGCTGCGAGCAGAGGCAATGGAGAAAATTGACAAACTTATGGATCGCATCAAAGAACTCAATGGGCGACTCATGGAAAATACACAACAACAGCAGCAGCGCCCGAAGGGTATCTTCAGGTAGGTAATGGAGGTAGAGAGCGGCTGCTAAGGAGGTTTACCATGCAATCGAAGGCATCTTTCCTGTTCAGGAGCGCCATGCCGCTGGTCATGATTGCGATGTCTTTGAGCATGGCATGTTCGGCCGATGAGGAGCCAGTCACTCCTTACCAAGCGACCTTTTACTCCACCTATGGATTTGAAGAGGGTGACAACTGGGTGATCCCGATGCGGGTCTGGGTCCATGGACGTCACATCTTGGCGGATGCTGCGGTCAAAAAGGTCTCGGCCAGCATGGGCACTCTATTCCCTGGGGAAGCCGATCATTTCAGGTCGCGGATCGAGTATTTTGTGGTGGACAGCGAATCCGGCAAGGAAGTCACCTTGAAGTTCGACAAAGACCCGGAGGATCAGGAATACCGGGTTCAGGGCGCCGGTGGACGCTTCCCCGAAACGGATCTGAATGGTCTCATCGAGGGGAAGATCGAGATCTCCAGGGCGCGAGCCAAGGAGCTGTTGAGGCGGCAAGGCTCAGAGAATGGCTGGCTGACCTATCGCGCCACGTCCAAGGGGCACACGGGCACGGGCCGGGTCCGGTTGGTGGGGCCGACGGGATTGTCCGTCATTTCGGATATCGACGACACGATCAAGGTCACCGAGATCCTTGCAGGTCCCAAGACCGTTGTCCGAAACACATTCTTCCGCAAGTTTGCAGGCGCGCCTGAGATGGCGACGATGTACAAGCAGTGGGAGGGAGCCTCATTTCATTACGTTTCGGGAGGTCCTTGGCAATTATACGGGCCACTCTCCGAGTTTCTTTTCAGCGAAGAGGGGGGATTCCCCGAAGGCTCTTTTCACATGAAGAACGTCAGGAAGAATCTCTGGAGCCTGAATACCTGGGAGGATCTCGAGCAGCTCGTCGCCAATGAAAACCACACCTTCGACTTGAAGGTGGAACATATCAGCGAGATCATGAAAAACTTTCCGGATAGAAAGTTCATCCTGATCGGCGACTCGGGCGAGAAGGATCCCGATGTCTACCGGGAAATCAAGACCCTGTTTCCTCGCCAGGTGCAGGAAATCAGGATTCGTGACGTCAAAAATGACAAGGAGAAGAATCCTTCCCGATTGGAAGGCATGACGATCCTTCAGGCTGTTGCTGTTTCCGAACGGTAAGGAGCCGGCTCCACCCGCCGGGCCGCTGCGTGCCTGCCGAATCCCGTGAGCACGGATTCCAGCACGGGGCGCAGCCTCGAGACGTGGCGGGCGCGGATCACCAGATCCCAGAAGGGCTCCAGCTTTTTCCAGCCTCCTGCGTAAGCGACGTGGCGGGCCGCGTCGACGAGAGTGGGCTTGCTCGCGGCTCCGCGCACGATCGAGCTCCAGCGGTAGAACTCGCGGTAGGCCTGCCAGTAGCCCGCCTCCAACTGGTCCGCGCTGAGGCGGGCCGGTTGGTAGACCACGTGCCGCGTGTCGTAGAGATCCCAGTTGGAGTGGAGCAGGCGGCCGGCCTTCTGCATGCGGTCGTAGAGCGCCGTCCCGGGATAGGGGGTCAGGATGTGGAAGGTGGCCGTTTCGATCCCTTGTTGGATCGCCCACTCGACCGTTCTCGCGAAGACCGTGGGGTCGTCGCCGTCCATCCCGAAGACGAAACTTCCGTTGACCATGATTCCGAGGTCGTGCAGCCGGCGGATGGCCGCGCCGTAGTCCCGGTGGAGGTTCTGGGGCTTGCGCTGCTCTCGAAGGTTCTCCTCGCTGAGTGTTTCGAAGCCGACGAAGAGGCTGCGCAGGCCGCATTCCTTCGCCTTTTCGAGCAGCCCCGGGCGGAGCACGGAGGCCACCGTGCCGGCGGCCTGCCAGAGCCGGTTCATGCCGCGCATCCCGTCGAACAGCGCCGTGGCGAAGGGCACGTTGCCGAACAGGTGATCGTCCAGGAAGTAGAGGTGCCGGCCGGGGAGCCGTTCGATCTCCGCCAGCGCGGCATCGACGGTCTGGGTGTAGAACCCCTTGCCGCCTTGGAAGAAGGCCTCCTTGTAGCAGAAGTCGCACACGTGCGGGCAGCCGCGGGAAACCACGATGGAGTTCGGTACCAGGTAGAGATGGCGTTGGATGAGGTCGCGGCGGATCGGCGGGAGCTCTGCCAGGGTGCGGACGCTCGACCGGTAGACGGGAGCCGGGCGGCCCGCGCGGTAATCGGCGAGGAACGCGGGCCAGATGTCTTCCCCCGGTCCCAGGCAGATCGTATCGGCGTGTCGGGCCGCTTCCTCGGGGAGGGAGGTCACGTGCAGCCCGCCCAGGACGACGTAGGCGCCCTTCCGGCGGTAACGGTCCGCGATCTGGTAGGCGCGAAACGCCGAGGTGATGTAGACCTGGATGACCACGAGCTCCGGCTCGTCGTCGAAATCGAGCGTCTCCACGTGCTCATCCTGAAGGCGGACCTCATCCGATTCGTCCAGGTAGCCCGCCAGGGTAGCCAGTCCCAGGGGAGGAAAGAGCGAGTACTTGATGGGGCGGAAGAAGGGGCTTTTCGCTTCGGTCAGCGCGGGCAGGATCATCTTGACTCGCATCGTGCCTCCCTGATCTCCGGAGCCAGCTCGCAGAGACGTAGAGTACTTTACGGTACAAAGTATAGGCGGTCAAGGGACCCCGAGCCGCAGCAGGGCGCTAGTGGGCTGTAAAGGCAGGTCTGATCTGTAGGGGCGGCCCTATGTGGCCGCCCTGGATAAAGGAAAACGCCGAAGCAAGCAGGGCGGCCACATAGGGCCGCCCCTACAGGATGCCGTTTACCCTCCCATCCAGATCGTCTGTTAAGGCGCATTATGTAAACGCACTGCCGTGGGCGGCTACGGCTCCGGCTCCCACTCGGCCGCCAGATCCTCGTCCTCTTCCAGCCGCAGCTTCGCGAGCTCCACTCCTTCCGGGAGGGCTCTCGCGAGCTGGCCGTGGATCCAGCGGATGAGGTTCTCGCTCGACGGGATGGCGGCGCCGGCCGCGAACTCCGGGAGGGCCGCGTTCAGGTGCTGGTGGTCGAGGCGCTCGATCACGCGGTTGGCGACCAGGGCGTCCAGCCCGCCCAGATCCACGACAAAGCCGGTGGCCGGGTCGACCGTCCCCCGGACCGTCACGAAGAGGCGGTAGTTGTGACCGTGGCCCGGCAGGTTGGCGCACTTGCCGAAGCGGGCGCGGTTCTCCTCCTCGCTCCAGTCGGGACGGCGGTAGAGATGGCTGGCGCTGAACCGGTAACGCCGTTCGAGGGAAAGTTTCATCTGAGGGTCTGGATTCATATAATGCCCGCCGTGGGGAGACGTCTGGACCGCTACATGATGACGGAGATCCTGGGCCCGCTCGGGCTGGGTTTCCTAGTCTATACCTTCATCCTCCTGCTCCGGTTCCTGTTCCAGTCCGCGGAGATGATCATCCGCCGGGGCCTCCCGTTCTCGGTCGTCGGCGAGCTCCTGGTGGTGACGCTCCCGAACATCGTGGTGCTGACCCTGCCGATGTCTCTGCTGTTCGGCATCCTGATCGCCGTGGGCCGCCTGTCGTCGGACAGCGAGCTGATTGCCATGCGCTCCTGCGGGGTGAGCCTGCTGACGCTCTACCGGCCCATCCTGCTCCTGTCGGCGTTCTTCACGGTCCTGAACACGCTCCTCATGGTCTACGCCCTGCCGTGGGGCAACAGCTCGCTCCAACGGCTGCGGCTGGAGATCGCAACCCAGACGCTGGCGCAGCAGGTGCAGCCGCGGGTCTTCTACGAGGAATGGCCGGGCAAGGTGGTCTACGTGTTCGAGGTGCCTCCGGACGGCAAGCGCTGGAAGGGCGTGTTCCTCGCCGAGTCGATCCCTTCGAGCGGGGACAACGAGGTCACCATCGCGGACTGGGGCGAGGTCCGGGTCGAGCCGGGCGGCGAGCAGGTGGTGCTGCGCCTGTTCAACGCGATCCGCCACAAGGTGGACCTGAACGCTCCGGACCGCTACGAGATCAGCCGGCACAAGCGGCTGGACATCATTCTCGAAGACCAGTTCATGACCGAGCAGAAGGCCAAGGTCTCGGTTTCCAAGGGGATCCGGGAGCTGACGCTCGAAGAGCTCGATGAGATGAGGAAGGACCCCACGGCGAGCGACGAGCAGAGGAACCTGGCTCTGGTCGAGATCCACAAGAAGTTCTCGATCCCCACCGCCTGCCTGGTCTTCGGCCTGTTCGCCCTGCCTTTGGGGATCAACAACCGCCGCGGCGGCAAGGCCTCGGGCTTCGCCCTGTCGATCGCCGTGATCGTGATCTACTACATCCTCCTCTCAAACGGCGAGGAGGCGGCGCGGTACGGCAAGATCCCCGCGTGGGTGGGCATGTGGGCTCCGAACCTCCTGCTCGCGGCCGGGGGCATCTTCCTGCTCGCGCGGCGCAACCGGGACAAGGGCCTGCTCCTGTCGCGCATCGACCGCTGGATCCGGGAGGACGTCTGGAGCGGCCTCCTCCTGCTCAGGGGCATTCGCCGGCAGAAGCGCAAGGAGCGCCAGGCCCGCCGGGAGGAGCGGCGGGAGCGGCGGGCCAAGCGCGGTCCGCGGGTGGTGGTCCTCCTCCCCCGCCCGCGGCTCGCCTTCCCCAACCTCCTCGACCGCTACGTGGTCCGGCTGTTCGCGATGGTGTTCTTCCTCGTCGCGCTCTCCGGGCTGTCGCTGATGGTCGTCTTCGACCTGGTCGAGACCGTGGACGAGATCCTCAAGAACAAGGTGCCGAGCGGGATCGTCCTCAACTACTACAAGTACCTGTCGCTCCAGCTGTTCTACGAGATCGCCCCGATCATCGTGCTGGTGACGACGCTCATGACCTTCAGCCTGCTCGCGCGCACCAACGAGGTGACCGCGTGCAAGGCGCTGGGCCTGAGCCTCTACCGGCTGGCGCTCCCCGCGGTTGCGGCGGCGCTCCTGATCACCCTGTTTTCCGGGTACCTCGAGAGCTCGATCCTGCCGGCCTCGAACGAGAAGGTGGCCCAGCTCAAGGACCGCATCCGCGGCCGGGAGACGGCGCGGACCTACCGGCGGGCCGACCGGCAGTGGCTCTTCGGGCAGGGCCGCTACATCTACAACTACATCCACTTCGACGAGAAGCGGCAGACCCTGCAGCGCCTCCAGGTCTTCGACTTCGACGAGCGCCACCGGCTGAGCCGCCGCCTCTTCTCCGACAACGCGCGCTACATCGGCGACGGCGCCTGGATCTTCGAGAACGGCTGGGCCCGGTCGTTCGATGAGGTCGAGGTGAAGAGCTACACGCGCTTCGAGGCGCCCAAGGTCGTGCGCTATCCGGAGACCCCGGACTACTTCGACTCCGAGATCCGGCTGCCGGAGCAGATGCGCTACCGGGAGCTCGACCGCTACATCCGGGAGATCCAGGAGAGCGGCCAGGACGTGCCCGAGCTCAAGGTGGAGTTGTACAACAAGATCGCCTTCCCCGTGGTCTCCCTCGTCATGGCCCTGGTGGCCCTCCCCTTCGCCTTCCGGATCGGCAAGCAGGGAGCGCTCTACGGGATCGGGGTTTCGGTTGTCCTGGGGATGGTCTTCTTCGGGGTCTACGTCTTCTTCACCACCCTGGGCGAGGCCGGAGCGCTCCCGCCCGCCGTGGCCGTGTGGAGCCCGGGGGCGGTGTTCGCCTTCCTCTCCGTCTACCTCTTCCTCGGGGTGAAAACCTAGAAGCGGCTCAGGTCCCGGCCGAACAGCCGGGCCTTCCACCAGTCGAACAGCACCTTGACCTTGTTGGCCGGGCTCACCAGCTTGGTCAGGTAGACCGAGCGCCAGAACAGCCAGGCTCCCCGCCCGCTCCACTTGACCTGGGGGAGGTCGGCCAGGGCTTGCCCGCCGCCGATGTAGGCGAGCATCCCCGAGGCCTTGAACCGGAAGGGGAGGACGGCCTTCCCTTCCCTCCCCCGCTCCAGGGCCTGGGCCAGGTACTTGCCCTGCTGCTGGGCTACCTGGGCCGTGGCCGGCAGAGGGGGATCTCCCAGGGCCGCACAGTCGCCCAGGGCGTACACCCCCTCCCGGCCGGGGACGCGGAGGAGCTCGTCGACGAGGATGCGGCGCCCGCGGGGCGAGAGCGGAGCTCCGAGCTTTTCGACGAACGGAACGGGCGCGTTGCCCGTGGCCCACAGGACCAGCCCGCAGGGGAGCGACGGCCCGTCCATGAAATGCACGAGCCCGGGCTCGACGGACCGGACCTTGAACGAGGTGCGCACCTCGATCCCTTCGCGGCCGAAGTGGGCCAGGGTGTACTCGGCGAGCGCCTCGTCGAAGCTGGTCAGGAGCCGGTCCAGAGCCTCGACGAGGACGACCCGGGCGAGGGGAGCGAGCTCCGGGTAGCTCTCATCGATCTCCTCATGGATCAGATCGTGGATCTCAGCCGCGGCCTCGACCCCGGTGGGACCGCCGCCGCAGACGACGAAGGTGAGCCGCTCCCGGATCTGTTCGGGGGTGAGCCCCGGGATCTCGGCGCGGGCGAACTGCTCGAGGATGCCCCGGCGGACGGCCCGGGCGTCCTCGACGCTCGCGAGCTTCAGGGTGTGCTCCTTGACACCGGGAATCCCGAAGTCCGCCACCGCTGCGCCCACGGAGATGACCAGGAGATCGAAGGGGACGGCGAACCGCTCTCCCGAGACCGCGCCCACGCAGGCCACCTCGCGCCTCTCCCAGTCGACCGACTCGGCAAAGCCCTCGATCACCCGCACGCCCTGAAGCCGGCGCCGGGCCGGCTCCAGGATGCTCCGGAACTCGACGCTCCCGGCGGTCGCCGAAGGCAGAAGCGGCGTGAACAGGAAGTAGTTCCTGGGGGTGATCAGGGTCGCGTTCCAGCGTTTGCGGCGGAGGCTGTACAGCAGGGAGTACCCGCCGAAGCCACAACCCAGAACGACCAGTCGGGGAGAATCCGTCGGAGGTGTCGTCATCGACGCCGGCGCTCCGGCCGGCGTCGATGAAGCATGCAATCCCTCAGCCATCGAGGGAGGATTCGAACCGGAGCTTGTAGTCCCTGCGGGCCCGTTTCAGATAGGAGCGGATCTCCTCGAGCAGGCCGGCGGAGAGCTTCTCCATCCGCACGGCCTGCTGGAACACGAGGAGCGCCGCGATGGCCTCGCGGTGGAGGTCCCGCGACTGGAAGATCGGGAGCATCTCTTCGGCCAGCTTCCGCATCTCGGCCGGCCGCCGCTGGTCCGCGTAGAGGCCCGCCAGGTCGAGCGACACCGAAGCGGCGCTCCAGCCGATCCCCTGGGCGATGAAGCCGGCGCGGGCTTCGACCAGGGCCTTTTCGGCTTCGGCGAGGTCTCCCTGCGCGTGCTGGATCTTGCCTTCGAGCCAGCGCAACCGCAGGCCCAGGAGCTCCCCTCCGTGATCGCGGAATTCGGGGCGGGAAGCTTTGAGGAGGAACCAGGCCTCCTGGAGATGGCCGCTCTCGTGGAGGTAGAGCATGAGGCTGTGGCGGGCGGCGAGCTCCAGGTGGCGCTCGCGGGCGGGATCGAGGAGCCCCAGGCCCTTCCGGAGCCAGCGGACCGCCGACTCCAGATCGTTGCCGGCCGCGCAGAGCCTCCCCTTCTGGAGGAAGCCGCGGCCGACCAGGTGGAAGTCGCGGTACTGGCGGTAGATGGCGATCACCTCGTCCAGGAGCCGGTGGGCTTCGCGAAGACGCTGCTGGTCGCGCCGCAGCGCCGCCTTGAGCTCCAGGAGGCGAGCCTCTTCCAGGGCGTCTCCCGTGCCTTCCCCAATGAAGCTCTCCGCGATCTCGAAGGCCTCGTCCGAGCTCCGCAGGTCGGAGAGGACCCGCAGGACCTCCCCCACCGCGCACCAGGCCCGCGCTTTGAGATCGTTGATCAGGGGCTCTCCATGATCCCGGGAGTCGAGCCCCTCGGCCACGGCCACGGCGAAGTCGGCCAAGTCCTCCGCCCGGACCGTGTCGCTTTCGAGGAGCCGGTGGCACTCTTCGATCAGCCATTCGCCGAAGGCCCAGCTCCGGAACGAGGGGTCGGAGCGCAGGGCGCTCCGCCGCTCCGGCCGGGGCACGGCGTCGAGCCGGCCCCACAGCTCCGGCACCCTTTCGCGGTCGCGGGCGAGCCGGCGGGCCCGCTCGAGGAGCCCGGCCAGGCCCGGGGCGAGCTCCGACCCCGGAACCGCCTCCTCTCCCCCACTCAAGGCAGGCTCGATCTCGTTGCGGCTGCCCCGCCAGGTCGCGAGCAGGCCTCGCACGATCCGGCGGTTGTCACGGGAGTTGAGGTTGCCGCGGGCGAACTTCGCCAGCTCGGCAGGATCCACGTGGCTGACGGTCATGGGCTGCTCTCCTCTCGGGTCCCCTGAAAAAACCACCAAGCAGCTCCTTCGCGGCTGCAGAGGCCGCGTGCCCGGAGAGCCGGGAGAAAGGAGCTTGAAAGCTCAGACGATTTTACCCGAAGCCGAGAGCTAAGAGACGGCGAAGCGCATCTCGGGGTCGTTTCGCGACTGTTTGAGAAAGTTCGAAACCTGCTGCACCAACTCGACTCCGGCCTGCTCCTGCCGGGCCGCGCTCAAGAACATCATGAGGGCCATGATGGCCTCGCGGTGGAGGTCGTTCGCCTGGAAGATGCCGAGGGTCTCTTCGGCGATCTGGCAAACCTCCTGGTTCTTTCCCTGAAGGACGTAGATGCTGGCGAGGTCCAGGGCGGCCACCGCGGCGTCGTAGGAGAGCCCCAGGTCGAGGAAGGCGTCGCGCACCTCGCGGAAGGCGGCCTCGGCCTGGTCGTTGCGCTGCAGGCCCCGGGCCACCAGCCCCTCGGTCCAGCGCAGGCGGAGAAGGTTCATGCGGTCGCCCATCTTCAGATAGAGCGGCCGGGTGTGGAAGAGGAGGGCGAAGGCCTCGCGGGAGCGTCCGCTGTCGTTCAGGGCGATGATCAGGTTGTGCCGCGCGGCGAGGAAGATGCGGGGATCCTCCTGGGGATCGAGGAGGTCCAGGGCGCGCCTCAGGAGGTTCATCTCGGTCTCGTTGTCGCCCGCATCGCCCATGACTACGGCCTTCTGGTGCAGGGTGCGGCCGAGCAGGTGCCACTGCCCGAGGCGGCGGTAGATCGACCCGACCCGGTCCAGGATCTGGCCGGCTTCGGCGAACCGGCGCTGGTCCTTGCGCAGGGAGGCGAGGAGGTCGAGCACCCGGGCCTTGTCGATCAGGCCGATGCGGCCGGGGACGGAGAGATAAGGCTCGGTGTGGGTGAAGGTGGATTCCGCGCTCTGGTGGTCCTGGTTGACGCGGAAGGCATTGCCGAGCTGGGCCCACGCCCGCGCCTTCAGGCTGTCCAGGATCTCGGTGCTGCCGCAGCTCTCCTCTCCCAGGAAGCCGACCAGGGCGACGGCCAGGCGGGCGAGGTCCAGGGACCGGACCACGTCGCGGAACCCGGCCTCGAAGCTCTCCTGGAGGAGGATCTCGCACAGCGTCCGGCTGCGGAAACGGAGACTGTTGCCTACCAGGAGGTGCTGGCGGGCCGCGGGGTGCTGCATCAGCTCGTCGAAGAGCTCGCGGCCGAGCGTGCGCTCCCGGGCTGCCGTCGCTTCCTGGGCGGCCAGCTGGTGGAAGACCCGGTCGAAAACCTGGTCGTATTCGTCGGAGGGCTCTCCCAGGCCTTCCTCGTCCAGGTCCACGAATGGCAGGAGGCTCTCCAGGTCGTCTTCCGCCGGCGTCCAGAGGCCGCCGGTCGCTTCCTGGCAGAGGGAACAGCCGGTGAGGAGATGCCGCAACACGCTCCTCCGCTCGGCGGCAGGCAGCCGGCCGAGGATGAACCGCTCCAAAGCGTCCTGTGTGGGGTGGTCTTCAACCATGGTCTGTCTTTTTCTTGCAAAGCCCCGTCGCCACCAGTTGCCGGGTCAGGGCGGCGAGGCATCTCGTCGTGATCTTGCTGATGCTCGACTGGCTGTAGCCGAGCTCTCGGGCGAGCTCCGGAGGCTCGTATCCCTGGCGATAGCGCAGCGACAGCAGCGAACGGCACCGTTCCGGCAGCGTCTCGAGCACGCTGGCCAGATCGCGCTGCAGATCGGTCCCCTCCTGGGCCGGGGCCATGGGCTCGGCCATGCACTCCAGGACGGCAGCGTCGACCGACTCGTACAGCTTGCGCCGGTGGTCGCGCCAGTACAGCAGGCACTTGTTGCGCAGGGTTCCGATCAGCCACGCCTCTGGATCCCGAATGATCTGGCGCTGGTAGACCAGGGCCAGAAGCGCCTGCTGCAGGATGTCCTCGGTGTCCTGAGGGGGGATCCGGTAGCGTGCGAACAGCGCCCTGAGGCGAGGCCGGACCTTCTTCAGGAAATCTTCCAGAGAGGCTTCGACTTGAGGGTGGTCCAGTGCACTCATCTTCCCCGGGCAACTCTCTTCTAAACTTGCTGACACACTACCACCATCACCCCCCCACTGTCCAGCCGTCTGCCGTACACACGTCTCCCCTGCTCTTTCCGGGGGAAGAGAGAAGACGCGGACCGTTGCCGGCCCGGCGCGGATTCGGGACGGGATCAGCCGTTGCCGTCGATGCGGGCGCCGATCTTCTCCGTGCCGGTTCCGTTGTCGACGGGGGCGGCGAACGTCAGGCCGTTGCCGTCGATGCGGGCACCGATCTTCTCGAAGAACCGCTGCATCGATTTCCACATCGGAAAATTCAAGCGCCACTCGGACCGGGCCTCGTCTCCGCTCTCCTTGCGGCTCTGCCGGACCGGCGCGGCGTGGAGGTCGGCCAGGGGCGAAAGCGCGGCGAAGGTGGCGAAGGTGAAGACGGCGAGGGAGCGGCGGAGGTTCTGCTGGGCCATGGATCGGTCTCCTTCCTGAATGAGCCCCCCGTGGCCGGGACCCGGGGGGAGAATTTGAAATCTCCTAAGTAGAGTTACCGCAGGATCTCTCCCGAAGACATAGAAGGACATCAAGTCGCCTCTTCCTTCCTGGAAGGCGCAGAGGGCCGTTCGGTTCCCCCGGATCCGGAGGAGGACGGGAGCACCGCTCCCGCTTAAAGAGGCTGTGTTTAGTCTTCCAGAGCTTCCGGCTGGAAGCCGGACCCCAGGAGCTGCTCGGTCAAGGCCGCGAGACACCGGCGGGTGACTTTGCGGATACTGGACTGGCAGTAGCCCATCCGCTCGGCAGCCTCGGCCGTGCTGCATCCAAGGCCGTAGCGCAGGCGGAGGACGGACCGGCAGCGGTCCGGAAGATGAGAGAGGAGGGTGTCCAGGTCGAAGCGGAGATCCCACCGCTCCTGGGTCGGAGCTTCCGCGTCGGCCAGCATCTCGAGGATGGTGACGTCCACCAGGTCCCAGAGACGGCTCCGGTACTTGCGCCAGTACAGGATGCAGCGGTTGGCGAGGGTGCCCAGGAGCCAGGCTTCGGGATTGCGGATGGTCTCCACCTTGGAGACCATGATCAGGAAAGTCTCCTGCAGGAGATCCTCCGCATCCTGGGCGGGAATCCTGTAGCGGGTGAGAATCCTCTTAAGCCTCGGCTCCACCCGGATCAGGGTTTCTTCGAGGGAGGTCTCGGCCCAGTTGGAGGGGACCGGAGAGTCCATTGCAATCGCTAAATCTTTCTAGGAAATCAGCTTATCAAGACTCCTGACCTTTGTCCAGACACACGCCTGCCACGCTTTAAGGTAGCACGGGTCGGGGCGAAGGGGGAGGTCAGGCGGACTCGCGGAAGCGGAAGCCGGAAGGGACCCGGCACTCCTTCAGGTACTCGGAGAGCTCTTGGACCAGGCCGAGAGTGACCCTCTCCATCTCCGCCGCCTTCTGGAACACGAGCAGGGCGGCGATCGCCTCGCGGTGGACGTCCCTGGACTGGAAGATAGGGAGCATCTCCTCCGCCAGCTTGCGCATCTCGGCCCCCCGGCGCTGGCGGGCGTAGATGCGCGCGAGATCCAGCGAAAGGAGGGCGGAGTCGAGCCCGATCTCGCGCTCGATCAGCTCCTGCCGGACTTCCTGGAGCAGGGTCTCGGCCTCCCCCAGATTGCCCAGGGCCGTGGCGATCTTCCCCTCAAGCCACTGCAGGCGCAGCAGGTTCATGCGGTCGCCGAGCTCCTGGTAGAGAGGACGCGTCTGCTCCAAGAGCCGCATCGCCTCTTCGTACCGGCCGCTCTCGGCCAGGTACAGGGTGAGGTTGTGATGGGCCGCCACCAGGAGGCGGGGATCGGTCTTCCTGTCGATCAGGCCGATGCCTTCGGACAGCAGACGGATCGCCGCTTCGAGGTCGTTCGCGACACCCAGGAGGAAGCCGCGGGTGATCAGCGCCTTGCCCCAGAGCTCGCGGTCGCCGTTCCTGCGGGCGATGGCTACCGTACGGTCCAGGAGGCGGAAGGCCTCGCGGAACCGCTGCTGGTTGCCCCGGAGCGACGCCTTGACCAGGAAGAACTGGGCGAGCTCGATCGGATCGCCGGTGCCCGTCTTGAGCAGGCGCTCGGCGCGGGCGAAGCTCTTCTCCGCCGCCCGGAAGTCCGAGCGGATCCGCTCGGCGTTGGCGAGGACGACCCAGGCCCGGGCCGTAAGGTCGTGGACCCTCTCCTCCCCGTAGACGCCGCGGTCCAACCGGTCCGCCATTTCGACGCCCAGCCGTGCGAGCTCCAGGGCCCGCGCCGGGTCCTGGAATCCGCGCTCGCGGGCCGCGTCCAGGAGCTGCTCGCACAGCGCCCAGGTGCGGTACCGGGAGTCCTCGGCCACGAGGCTCATCTGCCGCTCCCACGAAAGCTCCAGGAAGAGGGGCAGGAGGACCGTGGCCTCGTGTCTCTCGAGGACGATCGAGGCGAGGCGCTCCGAGATCCTCAGACCCGACCCGGCGAACGCGTCGCCGTAGTCGTAGGACCGGGCGTCGGCGAGCCCCGCGGGCAGGAACCCGGAGGTCACCGCTGCGCAGGTCTCGCATCCCATGAGGAGATGTTGGACCACATCGCGGTTCTCCCAGCGGGAGAGCCGTCCCTGGCCGAAGCGCAGGAGCTTCGCGGGTTCCAAGTGGTTATCCATCCTGGGGCTCGGGCTCGCCTTCAGCCGGTTGCTGGAATCCCACCGCCAGGAGCTGGCGCGTCAGCGCGGCCAGGCAGCGGTTGGTGACCTTGCGGATGCTCGAAGTGCGGTAGCCCATCTGCTCCGCGACCTCGGTCGGCCCGTATCCCAGCCCATAACGGAGCTTCAAGAGAGACCGGCAGCGGTTGGACAGCCGGGCGAGCACCCGGTTCAGGTCGGCGGAGAGCTCCGTCTTCTCCTGGTCGGGAGCCTGCGGGACCGCGATCAGGTCCAGGATGGCCGTGTCCACGGCCTCGCAGAGGCTCCCCCGCCGCTTGCGCCAGTACATGATGCACTTCTTCTTGACAGTCCCGATCAACCAGTTCTCGGGGCTGCGGATCTTGTCCCACTTGTAGAGCAGGGTGAGCTGCGCGTCCTGCAGGATGTCCTCCGCGTCCTCCGGAGGGACTTCGAAGTTCCTGAGGACCCGCTCCAGACGTGGCCGGGCGTTCTTCAGGAGACTGTTGAGCGATTCCCGCAGTTCAGGATGATCGAGCGTTGCCATAGCAAGATGTCTACCGTCGACAGCCGCTAGGCTAACACCCCGTTCGCCCCCTGTCCAGATGAAAGGCTCCGGCGCCTTTCCGGAGGCCCCATTGTTCAGTCTGGAAGCATTCGCTTGAGGTGCCTGGGACGCCCGCTCCGGGACCCCGGCTGGTAAGATGCCCGCCTCATGGGCGTCTTTCTTCTCTTTCTCCTGGCATCGACCCTGGGGTGTCTTTCGACGCTGTACTTCATCCCGGAAGAGGACATGGGGCGTGGCTACTTCCAGATGAACGCCCTCGTGGTTCTTGGCCTTCTGGGCCTTGCGGCTGCGGTGGTCGTGCTTCATCCGATCCGTCCTTTCGGGGAGCGGGCCGTCCTGGGCGGCACGGCCCTGGGCCTCGCTCTCTTGGGCTCTTTCCTCTATTACGCCGCGATCTGGCGCGAGAGATGGCGGTGGTGCCGCCTTCCTCTGACCCTCGCTCTGGCCGGCACGCTCGCCGCCCTCCTCCTCGCGGGACCGAACCTCGTCGCTCCGCTCACTCCGCTCCCCCACCGGGAGCCCCTGCTCGAAGCCGGGCTCCTCTCCTCCGCCCTGCTCCTCGGCTGGTCGCTCATCGCCATGCTGCTCGGCCACTGGTATCTGGTGGCTCCGAAGCTCACTTTCCGGCATCTGACCGTCTTCTGCTGGGTCCTCCTGGTGACGGTCCTGTTACGTCTCGCCACGGTTGGGGCGAGCCTCGCGGTGGCCGCGTCCGTGGACGAGCTGGTCGAGCCGCATCCCCTTCGTGTCCTGGTCAGCTTCGGCGGGCAGGGGATCTTCTTCTGGTTCCGCGTCCTCTGGGGGCTCGCGATCCCGCTGCTCCTCGCCGTCATGGCCCTCCACTGCGCGCGGCAGCGGTCGAACCAGTCCGCCACCGGAATCCTCTACGTCCTGGTGGTCGGCACCTTCATCGGAGAGATCACGGGCTACTATCTCTCCGTCACGACCGGCGTTCCGGTCTGACCGTCCGGATGCGTATCCGCACCCAGTGCCGCGCCTGCGGCTACCCCTGGAGCGCCACCCTCACCCCCGAGGCGGGGGAGCTCCCCTGCCCGAGCTGTGGCGTGGCGCGCCCCGTCTCCGCCGAGGGCTGGACCGACGGGCCCGAAGCCAGGATCGACGTCTGCCCCCTCTGCGCCTGCCGTCACTTCTACGGCCAGAAGGACGTCAACCGCGCCCTGGGCTGCGCTCTCGTCGCGATCGGCGCCGCCTTCGTCCCCTGGACCTTCGGCCTCTCCCTGATCGCCTTCGGCCTCGTCGACCTCTGGCTCTACCGCCGTTTGAAGGAGGCCGTCGTCTGCTACAAGTGCGACACCGTCTACCGCGACGCCCGCCCCGGCCCTCGCCAGGGGGAGTTCGACCTCCTCAAGCACGACGTCCTCAAGTATGGAAAGAGCTGGGAGCCGAACGAGTAGGACGTCTGTAAGAAGGAACGGTGGGGAGAGGGGGAGGTCCTCACCGAAAACAAAAACGGCCGGCAACCCGCCGGCCGTTTTCAATCCCGCAGAGAGAAGGTTTAAACCGTCACCGGCGCCTCGAGCCCGGCCGCGGCGCGCAGCTCCGGGGCGCGGTGGGTCTGCTCCCAGGTGAGCTCCGGCTCGTTGCGGCCGAAGTGGCCGTAGGCCGCGGTCTGGCGGTAGATGGGGCGCCGGAGGTCGAGGTAGTCGATGATGCCCTTGGGGGAGAGCGGGAAGTGGTCGCGCACCAAGCGCTCGATCGCGCGGTCGGAGATCGCGCCGGTGCCGAAGGTGTCGACCCGCACGGACACGGGCTCGGCTACGCCGATCGCGTAAGCCACCTGCACCTCGGCCCGCTCGGCGATACCCGCGGCCACGATGTTCTTGGCCACGTGGCGCGCCATGTAGCAGGCCGAGCGGTCCACCTTCGTCGGATCCTTGCCCGAGAAGGCGCCGCCGCCGTGCCGGCCGTAGCCGCCGTAGGTGTCGACGATGATCTTGCGGCCGGTCAGGCCGCAGTCTCCCTGCGGGCCGCCGATGACGAAGCGCCCGGTGGGGTTGACGTGGAAGACCGTGCGCTCGTCCAGAAGCTCCGCCGGGATCACCGTCTTGATCACCTTCTCGATGACGCCATCGCGGATCTGCTCCTGGGTCACGTCGGGCTCGTGCTGGGTCGAGACCACCACGGTGTGGACCCGCGACGGCCGGCCGTCGCCGCCGTACTCGACCGTGACCTGGCTCTTGCCATCCGGCCTTAGCCAGGGGAGGTCGCCCGAGCGGCGCGCCGCGGCCAGGCGCTGGGCCAGTTGGTGGGCCAGCATGATCGGCAGCGGCATCAGCTCCGGCGTCTCGCGGCAGGCGAAGCCGAACATCAGCCCCTGGTCGCCGGCGCCGCCGGTGTCCACGCCCTGGGCGATGTCCGGCGATTGCGGGTCGATGGCGGAGAGGACCGCGCAGGTGGTCGAGTCGAACCCGAACTCGGCCTTGATGTAGCCGATCTCGCGGATAACCCGGCGGGCCACGCCCGCGAAATCGACGTAGGCCTTGGTCGTGATCTCCCCGGCCAAAAACGCCATGCCGGTGGTGACGGTCGTCTCGCAGGCCACGCGACCCGTGGGGTCCTGGCGCAGGACCTCGTCCAGAATGGCGTCGGAAATCTGGTCCGCCACCTTGTCGGGGTGACCTTCGGTCACGGACTCCGACGTAAACAGGTGGGCTTCTCGTTCGTTCATCGTTCGTACCTCTAGCGTTTGGATTCGGGTACTGCCCAATTGAATGCCGGGGCTCGGGAGCCGAGCAGGGGAAGAGTCGAGGTCTCCCGGTTCGACTTGGCCGGAGTATGCTACCAAACCGGTCAAAAATCGGTCAACGCGGAGCCGTCCCCTCCCCGGAACGCCCGGAGAGCCGGCCCTCTAGCGGATCGGGCGGCTCTCCAGGGTCCCGTAGAAGAGTGCCGAGATGGCGTGCAGAGTGGACAGCGCGATCGTCTTGCGCCGGGTTTCGAGCCCGCCCGTGAGCGAGCTGATCATGCCGCCGCTCCGGCGCGTGCCCGGCACGGCATAGGAGACCTGGGCGTGGTCGAGCCCGGCCACGATGCGCTCCGGGAGCTGCACCGCGCCCGACGAGCCCCACGTCTCGCCCAGGGGGCTCCTCACCACCGTCCAGTTGCGGACGAGGTAGCGGTGCTCGCCATCGACGTCCAGCGCCTCGATGCCGCCCTCGGTCGCGATGTAGAAGTGGTAGTTGTCCCCGAGTTTCTGCTCGAGCTCGAGCACCTTCCTGCGCGCGTGGCGGAGGACCTCCGCGTCGGTCACCAGGAGGCCCACGGGGTCGTCGTCCACAGGTTGCGGCACCACGGCCACGGAGACGGTGCGGTCCAGGCCGTCGTGGAAGAAGCGGAGAAACGCGTCGCGGACGCCGAGGAGCTTGTCCGGCGTCTGACCGGCCACCGCCACCTCCACGCCCGTTTGGAGCCGTTGCCAGAAGTTCTTAAGATCCATGGTCATGATCACCAGTCGCCAAAATCAGGCGGTCAAGGATATTCGGCGGCTCCGGCGAAGTAAAGGAGACCACGCGATCCTCGAAGGCCCCCACCTGGTGGCCGAGGCCGCGGCGGCCGGTCTCCCCCTGGAGACCGTCCTCGCCACGCCGGCCTGGCTCGCCTCGGCCGAAGGCCGGTCCGTCGTCTCCCGGCTCTCCCGTCCGCCCCTCGAAGCAGCGCCGGAGATCCTGGAGGATCTGGCCGACGCCGACTCCCCCCGCGGTGCCCTGGCCGTAGCCTACCTCCCCCGCGCCGGAGTCGAGGCCCTCCCCGTCCGCCCCGGCCGTCCCTACCTTTATCTGGATGGCCTTCAGGATCCCGGCAACCTCGGAGCCCTGGCCCGCGTGGCCGAAGCCGCCGGAGCTGCCGGCCTCGCCCTCTCCTCCGGCTCCGTCCACCCCAACCACCCCCGCGCTCTCCGCGCCTCCGCCGGAAGCCTCCTCCGCCTCCCCGTCGCCGTCGCCGCCACCCCCGAAGCCCTCGACCGCCACCTCTCCCCCACCTCCCCCCGTTGGGCCGCCCTCGTCCCCCGGAACGGCGAAGACCTCTGGCGCGCGCCTCTCGAAGGCACGCTCGTGCTCGCCGTGGGGGCCGAAGGGCCGGGGTTGTCAGCGGATCTCCTGGAAAGGGCTGTCCTGCGGCTGACCATCTCGATGGAGGCGGGGGTCGAGTCGCTCAACGCAACGGTGGCGGCGGCGCTGGTGTTATTCGAGGTGCGGCGGCGGAGCCCTGGGAGAGGGGAGCGGAGCTGAAGCCGTGGTGCTTGTAGGGTGCGCTGTGCGCACGTGTTGTTTCCACCACCCCAAACGTGCGCACAGCGCACCCTACGGCAAGGCCGCCCGCAGGCGTTCCCCTCTCCCGGCCAGTGGGGGGCGATGGGAGAGGGGACAGGGGGTGAGGTCTCCCGGTGTAGAATCCGCCGAACATCGCAGCTCTGCCCACTGGAGGGGATCCATGAAGATCGGCATTGGCTCCGACCACGCCGGATACCGCTATAAGGAAGAGATCAAGCGCTGGTTGAAGAAGGAAGGCCATGAGGTTCAGGACTTCGGCACCAAGTCCGAGATGACCGTCGACTACCCCGCCTTCATCCGTCCCGTGGCCGAGGCGGTCGCCAAGGGCGAGGTCGAGCGCGGGATCGTTCTCGGCGGCTCGGGCAACGGCGAGGCCATGGTGGCCAACCGCGTGCGGGGCGTGCGGTGCGCCCTGTGCTGGAACGCCGACTCGGCCCGGCTCGGCCGCGAGCACAACGACGCCAACGTGATCTCGCTCGGGCAGCGCATGATGACCGTCGAGACCGCCCTGGAGCTCGTCCGCATCTTCCTCGAAACCCCCTTCGAAGGGGGCCGCCACGTCCGCCGCATCCGGATGATCGACGAGCCCGCTTCGTGAGCTACGACTCTCTCCGCCAGGCGTTGGGGCCCGACCGGGTACGGATGGGCGAGATCCTCGCCCCCTACACCACGTTCCAGATCGGTGGGCCTGCCGACCTCTACTACGAGGCACGGAGCGCGGACGAGCTCGCGGCCTCGCTCCTGGCCGCCCGGGAGCACGGCGTCCCCTATTTCCTCCTTGGGCTCGGCGCCAACATCCTGATCGGGGACAAGGGGTACCGCGGCCTCGTGATCCGCAACCTCGCCCGGCGGATCGAGGTCTTCCCGGAAGAGAGGCGCATCCGCGCCGAGAGCGGGGCCGTCGTGTGGCCCGACCTGATCGAGACCGCGATCGCGCACGGTCTCTCCGGGCTCGAGCACTACCCGGGCATTCCCTCGACCGTGGGCGGCGCCCTCTGGCAGAACCTCCACTTCCTCTCCCCCGCTCCGGCCCGCGAGCGGACCATGTTCATCGCCGAGGTCACCCGCGAGGCCGAGATCCTTACCATCGAGGGAGAAAGGAAGACCGTCGGCGTCGACTACTTCGAGTTCGGCTACGACGACTCGATCCTCCACCACCGCCCGGACGTCGTCCTCTCCGCCACCTTCGAATTGACGCCCGAAGACCCCGAGACGATGCGCCGGATCGTCGAAGAAAACCTCGAGTGGCGGCGCGAGCGTCACCCGCCGCTCGACACCGAGCCGTCCGCGGGCTCCATCTTCAAGAAGATCGAGGGGATCGGCGCCGGCCGGCTGATCGACCAGTGCGGCCTGAAAGGCACACGGATCGGCGGCGCCCTGGTCACGCCCCGCCACGCCAACATCTTCATCAACGCCGGAGGCGCCACCGCCGCCGACGTGCACGCCCTCATCGCCCACGTGCAGGACGTCGTCGAGAAGCAGACCGGCTACCGCCTGGAGCCGGAGATCGGCTTCATTGGCGAGCGCTGACCAGCAAAAGTGCTGCAAATCTGCCAGTAGGAGGCGCTCGTCCCAATTCATTTGCAGCATTCCCTTCTTGGACTGCTGCAACTTCCCCTGAATCTGCTGCCAATTCTCGTCAATTTGCAGCGCCTTCCGGAATCCCTGATGCAAATCCGGGCTTCCACACTTCCCGCCCCGCTTGAAATGCTGCAAATCAACAGATCCAGGAGCGCCGCCTCTCAAATTCTGCTGCAAGTCTCCAGAGTTTTGCTACAATCCAGAAGAGTTTTGCTGCGAACAAGGGTGGACTTGCAGCATTCTTCGAGAGGCATGCTGCATACCTCGTGGGGCGGGGCTCCCGCCTTTCGGGGCGGGACCCTCGGAAGCCGGATTTGGTAACAAAATCCGGGAAGCGCCCTCCCCGCGATTCGGGACTTGCAGCAGAAATCAAGGGGAGTGCTGCAAATAGACCGGCGTGGGAGCGCCGTAATCCCCGGAATGCTGCAAATCGAGAGGAGCGAGAGTCATGAGCGCAGGATTGTCCGTCGCCGACATCGTGGCCCGCCTGGAGGCGCAGCTCGCCTCCCATCGGGAGAAAGAGGCGTTCCACGCCAGCCAGGAGGCGATCCACCGCGAGCAACGGTCCGCGCACGCGGCCGAGGTGGAGCGGCTGACCCGCAGCCTGGAAGCCTTCCGGGCGAGCGCCGCCGAAGCCGCGGACCTGGCCGACCGCGTCGCCCCCCGGCCCAAGACCATCGCCGTCTATACGGGCAAGAAGCTCTCCGTGAACAAGATGGCCACCGCC
>DATEIO010000304.1:0-3237 GCA_035278895.1 Thermoanaerobaculia bacterium
CAGCCGGTTGAGCTCCGCCCGCGAAAGGGTCCCCGGAGCCGCGGTGACCGCGAGCGTCGCGAAGAGTCCCTGGCGGCTGGAGAGCCACGTCTTGTCGTCCACGGCGTCGATCGCCAGGTTGCCGCCGGGCAGCAGGCGCAGCGCCTGGGGCTCGTAGCGATGCATGTGGTTGAGCGAGATCGCAACCGTGCCCGCGGGGCCGCTCGCGGCGAGGAGGCCGCCGTCGGCCTTGACGCCCCCTGTCGCGGCCCCAGCCACGTTGACGTCGAAGGCGAGAGGCGCCTTGCGGCTTCCGCGGAGTTGCTGGCGCACCCAGGCGCTCTCCGTGGCGCCGACGCTCCCGGTCACGGCCGGAGCCCCGAAGTTGCCCACCGCGGTGACGGTGGGGGTGCCGCCGAGCTCGACGGCCAGCTCATCGCGCAGGCGCTCGATCAACACTCCGTTGACCGCGCCCGTGCTCGTGGTTACGCAGGCGGTGCAGAGGTTCCCCTCCCAGTTCGCCACGTGGCGCACCACCGCGGTGGGGGAGCCGGCCGTGAACACGTAGCGCCGCCGCGTGCTCATCTGCCCGCCACCCACGGCCGGCATGTCGTAGGTGCCCTGCACCACGACCACGGCCGAGAGCGGACCCTGGTGCTCGATCGTGACCTTGCGCGTGGTCGAGTGGGCCCACTCGGCGCCGCCGGATTTCATTGCCAGCTTGCTGCCGCCGATCAGGCGGGTGCCGTTGTCTAAAACCACCTCGTCGAACAGCGCTCCGGAGCCCGCGCCCAGGCGGAAGATCGCGGCGCCGGTATCCACGGTCACGGCATTGCCGTTCCGGGTGACCGTTACCGGCCGCGCGGGCGCCGGGTTTGCGACCGAGCCATCGGTCACCAGCCGGTAGGCCGCCGTGGAATTGGCGTCCACCGTGGCCGGAAAGCCGACGAGCAGCCACTGGATGGGGAGCGTGGCGTCGTTTTTCGAGCCGTTCCAGCGCGCCGTGACCTTGAACTCGGCGGGCACCGCCTGGCCGGAGGCGTCGACGATGGCAAGGCCCGACACGCTCTTGACGTCCAGGCTGCGAGCGAGCGGCACGCCCGAGCGCACGACCTCACCCGCGCGGGCGACCCCCGCGGTCTCACGGACGTTGACGATCAGTTGGGAGGGGATAGGGACGGTGGAGGATGCTGCGATACGGCTTCGAGCGGCAAAAGAAGCTCCCGGGTCGACGAGAGCCGTGAGAAGGGATAGGAGAAGAACGAAGAAGACGAACCGAGCTCCCTCTCTTGACATATGTACAAATTCCTATATGAAGCGGTCCACCACAGGCCCTGCGCTCCCAGGTTGTTGATAAGCCGCGCGGAGTCGGGTAGTGGACTTATCCGCTCCGATGCGGTGACGGGCCGGCCGGAGGTCGGCACGTCGGCGAATTGGTGAGCCCAATGCTCACGCTGTTACTTTGATCGTGAATCGACAATAGCAGGTAAGAACTGCCGCTGTCAATCGTTTCGGGAAATACTTCCTACAACTTTCTTCCCTGATCGGTGCTGCCTCTCTGTTTTCGAGGAACGCGGCGGAGCCTATACAGGACGGGCTTTCGATGCAAATGGCGACTTGAAAGTCCTGCGAATTGAAAGATTTATGTGGGGATTGGCATAGGGAGTGCGCACGAGTTGAGCAGGGGTGCTCCCGGAGTGAGCAGGGTCAATGCGGAGCCCCAAATTGAAGCGGTTTTTACAATGAGGGGTGGGGGGACAGGACGAACACGGACGAACAGGGACCGGCAGGGACGAACACAACGCCCCTTGACACCCGTTTCCCCCCTGCCTACACTGTTAGCAGTCGCCGCCGCTGAGTGCTAAACCCCGGCGGCGAGATGAACCCGTAGGTCCTGACTTTTCCCAACTGAATCAAGGAGGTAGATGCCGTGAACATTCGTCCGCTGCACGATCGGGTGCTGGTCAAGCGTGTCGAGCAGGAGGAGCAGATCCGGGGTGGGATCATCATTCCGGACACCGCCAAGGAGAAGCCGCAGGAGGCCGAGGTGATCGCCGTCGGGCCCGGCAAGCTCTCCGACGATGGGAAGCGCTCGCCCATGGACGTCAAGGAAGGCGACCGCGTTCTGATGGGCAAGTATTCGGGGAGCGAGATCAAGATCGACGGCAACGACTACGTCATTCTCCGCGAGGACGAGATCCTCGCGGTCGTCGGCAGCAACGGCAACAAGTAAGGAACGGGCCGCGCCTCGCGGTCTTCCAGATATTCGCCCGCTTTCAGGAATCCATCTTCAGGAGGCAGAGAAGACATGGCTAAGCAGATCACCTACTCCGGAGACGCGCGCGCCGCGATCCTCCGGGGCGTCAACAAGCTCGCCGACGCGGTCAAGGTGACCCTCGGCCCCAAGGGCCGGAACGTCGTCATCGAGAAGAAGTTCGGCTCGCCGACCATCACCAAGGACGGCGTGACCGTGGCCAAGGAGATCGAGCTCTCCGATCCGCTCGAGAACATGGGCGCGCAGATGGTGCGCGAGGTCGCCTCGAAGACCTCGGACGTGGCCGGTGACGGCACCACCACCGCGACCGTTCTCGCCCAGGCGATCTACCGCGAAGGCTCGAAGAACGTCACCGCGGGCGCCAACCCGATGGAGATCAAGCGGGGCATCGAGCTCGCCGTCCGGGCCGCCGTCGAGTCGATCGACAAGCTCGCCAAGCCCGTCGAGGGCAAGGACATCGCTCACGTCGGCACCATCTCCGCCAACAACGACGAGGAGATCGGCCGCATCATCTCCGAGGCCATGGAGAAGGTCGGCAAGGACGGCGTGATCACCGTCGAGGAGGCCCGGGGCCTCGAAACCACCCTCGAGGTGGTCGAGGGCATGCAGTTCGACCGCGGCTATCTCTCCCCCTACTTCGTGACCGACGCCGAGCGGATGGAGACGGTCCTCGAAAACGCCAAGATCCTTCTCCACGAGAAGAAGATCAGCTCGATGAAGGACCTCCTCCCGACGTTGGAGCAGGTCGCCAAGCAGGGCCGGCCGCTGCTCATCATCGCCGAGGACGTCGAGGGCGAGGCGCTCGCCACCCTCGTGGTCAACAAGCTCCGCGGCACGCTGCACGTGGCCTCCGTCAAGGCGCCGGGCTTCGGCGACCGCCGGAAGGCCATGCTCGAGGACATCGCGACGCTGACCGGCGGCCGCGTGATCACCGAGGACCTGGGCATCAAGCTCGAGAACGTCCGCTGGGAAGACCTGGGCGA
>DATEIO010000305.1:0-2071 GCA_035278895.1 Thermoanaerobaculia bacterium
TGGCGGCTCTGCTTCGGCTGGAGACCGCGGAGGCTCAGAAGGCGGCGTTGCTGGTCAAGGAGCTCAGCGTGCTGGTCCCGGCCGACGATGGGCTGAGGAGGATCATCGACATCTGGCTTGACAGCCGGTTCCGGAAGTACCCTTTTGGCGCTATAATTCCTTCAGGAAAGATCAATCTGGGAAGCGCTACCATGCTTGATGAGACCTTCAAAGAGTGGGAACGGAAGATGCGGCAGCAGGGACGCCGGGAGGCCGAACGGGAGGCGCGTCGGGAGACGCAGAAGCTCCTGCAGCAGGAGCGCCGGGAGGAGCAGAAGATGCTCCTGGGAATGCTCCGAGATCGCTTCGGCCCGATCCCCCAGGCAGTCCGTCAGCGCGTCAAGGATCTCTCCTCCTCGGAGCTGAGGACGATCGCCCGTCGTCTCATCACCGCCAACTCCCTTCAGGAAACTGGTCTCCTGGACGCGACCGTGGAGGTTGGGCGGGGAGCCAAGCCGAAGCGGTAATTTCGGCTTCAAAAAACCTAGACCCTCGCTGCGGTGTTGAGGATCGCCTCCGCGGCCCAGCGGGCGTGCTGGCCGGGTTGAGGGCTCTTGTCCAGCAGGGCGGCGGCGGCGGCGCCTTCGTAGAGGAGGAGGAGCGCTCCGGTTACGCCGTCTACGGGTTGGAGGCCGGCCTCCTCGACCAAGCCGCGCAGGAGGCCTTGCAGCCAGGCTCGCTGGCGCTCGACCACGGCTCGCGCAGGGTGCGCGGGGTCGGCGAGCTCGCTGCCGGCCTTCTGGAAGGGACAGCCGCGGAAGTCGTCGCTCGCCACCCAGTCGGCGACCCGATCGAACAAGGTCAGGATCTTGGCGCGCGCGTCGAGGGGGGCGTCGAGGATCTCGCGCTGGGCGATCTCGCGCCAGGCGGCGCCGCGGCGCTCGAGGCAGGCAGCCACAAGATCGTCTTTCGACGGGAAGTGCGCGTAGAGCGATGCCTTCGCGATCCCCGCCTCGTCGATGACGCGCTGGATGCCCACCGATTGAATTCCTTCCCGGTAGAAGAGCTCGGAGGCCGTGTCCAAGAGCCGGTCCGGCACGGGCTCGCGGGTTGCGGTGCGCTTCTTCGCCATACCCCTTGACTGTAACAGACCGATCGGTCTAGTGTAAAGAAACAGACCGACCGGTCTGTTCATTGGCAAGGAGGCCTGACATGTCTTTCCCGATTTCCGGCTCGATCGCTCTCGTCACCGGTGCCAACCGCGGCATCGGCCGTGCTCTGGTGGACGCGCTGCTCTCCCGCGGCGCCGCGAAGGTCTACGCCGCCGCCCGCAATCCTGAAACCCTGGAGGGGCTCGTCGCTTCCTCGGGCGACCGGGTGGTGGCGCTGCGGCTCGACGTCCGCAGCCTCGACGAGGTGCGGGCCGCGGCCGAGGCGGCTCCGGACGCCACGCTCGTCATCAACAACGCCGGGGTGGTGGGCTATATGGGCCAGGAGCTCACGGACCCGGCGTGGATCGACGCCGCGCGCCACGAGTTCGAGGTGAACGTGGTGGGCACGCTCGCGGTGACGCAGGCGTTCGCCCCGGTGCTGGCGCGAAACGGCGGCGGCGCCGTGGTGAACCTCGCGTCCGTGGCCTCGTTCGCGGCGTTTCCGGCGCTCGCGTCCTACAGCGCGTCCAAGGCGGCGGTGCACTCGCTCACGCAGGCCACACGTCAGTCTTTGAAGGCGCAGGGCACAGAGGTTTTTGGTGTCTATCCGGGGCCCATCGATACGGACATGGCGCGCGAGCTACCGTTCGAGAAGACCTCACCCGCCGAGGCGGCGGAAGCGATTCTCGACGGCGTCGAAGCCGGCGCGGAGGAGATCTTCCCGGACCCCGCGGGCCGGCAGATGGGCGAGGCGTTCCTCGCGAGCCCGAAGGCGCTCGAGCGGTCGGTGGCGGCGGGTGAGGCGGTCTGACGGCCCCCCCCTCCCCGAAACCCTCACCCCGACCCTCTCCCAGTCTCCCGCCCGCCGCCGGGAGAGGGCGCCCCACCCTCTCAATCCAGCCCTCTCCCTCCTCTCCCGGGGGATGGACGGGAGGCTGGGA
>DATEIO010000306.1:0-5629 GCA_035278895.1 Thermoanaerobaculia bacterium
GATCACGACGTTGATCGCGGTCAGCACGGCGAAGACCACCACGCGGTTTCTCATCCGCGGATTGTTGAGATCGATCACGGGCAGGGCCCCGGGGTCCTCTCCCCGTTCCCGGGCCTGCCGGTCGCGCCGCTTCTGGCGGGCGATGCCGATGGGAATCAGCAGCAGACCGAGGATGAAGATCGCCGGCAGGATGAGGTAGGCCAGGATGCCGATGTAGGGGCTTCCCCGGAGGCCCATCATCTCCAGGGTGAAGAGAGTGACGATCAGAATGCCCGAGGCGGTCACGATCGCCGTCCCCAGCAGGCTGATCGGATTGCGCGTCAGGGCGACAAAGAAGCTCTTCACGGTTTCCGCCTCTCCAGTCGAATCGAACGGCCGGGAGCCCAAGGCGGGCTCCCGGATCTCAAATCAGGAAGGACCGCCTTACTTCTTCTGCTTCTGCATCCAGGCGATCAGGGCGCCGAGCTCTTCATCGCTGCCGGTGAACGCCTTGGTATGCTTCTTGCCGTTCAAATCGCCTTGCTTGCGCAGGAACTTGGCGAGCACCGTGGCGTCTTCCTTGGCGGCGTTGTTGGTGATGTCCGGGCCCTTCATCTTCTCGGACTTGGTCGTGGCCTCGATGCCGGCCGAGGAGACCGAGTGGCACATGTTGCACTTCTGGGCCATGAAAATGGCTTTGCCATCCAGCGTCTTGGCCTGGGCTTCGGCGGCCGGAATCCCGGCGCCCGAGTAGAGGATCGCGAGCAGCGTGACCGTGGCGAGGACTGACAGGGTGAAACCGACCGTCTGCTTCATGACTTTCTCCTTTCGTCGGGTCGAATCTGACCATGATCAGACACGCTCCGACCATATCTCAAGGGGTGGTTTTGCTCCAATCGGCAGACCCCCACCCCCCTACCCGAAAGGGTGGGGATCGTCCCACCTTTGTAGATCAAGATAACCGTCCGAGGGGCGGTGGTGGCCCCTTGGCCGTTCGCGTTCCAATTCGATCAGCTTCAACGAAGCCCGATGGCCCGGAAGGGCCGAATGAACCGGAGGGGTTCGCCATGAAACCGAGTCGCCTTCCACTTCCACTCCTCGCAGGGGCGATCCTGATCGCTCTCCTGACGGGCGGGTGGACCGCGCCGCAGGAGCCGCCCCAGGCCCTGCCTCCGCAGCAGACTGCGGCCGCGGCAATCCCGCAGACCTATGTGGGTAGCGATACCTGCGAGGCCTGCCACAGCGAGGTCGCGGAACACCTCAAAGAAACACCGCACGGCATGAAAGCCTTCGCCCGCCTCTCGCCCCATGGCTGTGAAAGCTGCCACGGGCCCGCGAGCGCGCACGTCGAAGATCCCGACAACCCGGCGCTGCGGCCCCGGATCGACAAGCTCTCCGCCAAGCAGCAGACGGCGATCTGCCAGAGCTGCCACGACGGAAAGAACCAGTTCTTCTGGCACGGCAGCATGCACCAGAAGCGGGGCCTGTCCTGCCAGAGCTGCCACAGCGTCCACAACTTCAAGTCCAAGGACAGCCAGCTCAAGGCCGTCAACAAGACCGAAGCGTGCCTGACCTGCCACAAGGACGTTCGGGCGGAGATGTGGAAGAACTCCCACCACCCGATCCGGGAGGGGGAGATGTCCTGCTCCGACTGCCACAACCCGCACGGTGCCCAGACGGCGAAGATGATCAAGGCCGCCTCGGTCAACGAGCAGTGCTACACCTGCCACACCGAAAAACGGGGACCGTTCCTCTGGGAGCACCCGCCGGTGCGCGAGAACTGCCTCTCCTGCCACGTGCCGCACGGCTCCAACCACATCAAGCTGCAGAAGACGTCCGTGCCGTTCCTGTGCCAGCAGTGCCACGCCAACACCCGTCACCCCGGCACGCTGTACGACGGGCTCCGGGCTCCTACGCTCGAAAACCCGTCGACGTCAAGCAACCGGCTGTTCAACCGGGCCTGTGCGGACTGCCACAACCTGATCCACGGCAGCAACCATCCGTCGGCCCCGTACCTGGGTCATTAGGAGGACGCCATGCGCAACCATAAGCTTTTCGCCCTGGTGGCCGGAGCGCTCCTCTGGACGGGCTTGGCGCCGCTCGCGGCCCAGGAGCCTCAGGAGCCGCCCGAAGGCCAGGAGGCAGAACAGACCCCGACCGAGGAAAAGGGATTCTCCTTCCGGGTGGATTCCTTCGTCCTGAGCTACGAGAACGTCGACAACGACACCGACTCCGCGAAGTTCTTCGAGTACCGGGACTTCGACGACGGAGCCCTGGGATTCCTGGACATTTCCGGCCGCGGCGGCGACGATCGGTTCCTCGATTTCAACGCCTCCAGGATCGGCCGCGACGATGGCCGCTACACCTTCGGCTACGGCGTGGTCGGCCGGTACAGCCTGGGGATCGACTACAACCAGATCGTTCACAACTTCGCCAACAACGGCCGCCTGCTGTGGACCCGGAGCGGCAACCGGTACTTCCTTCCGGACGAGCTCCAGAGGGATCTGCAGACGCAGATCACCGCGAACCAGAGCCGGCTCAACTTCGCGTTCCTGAACGGCCTGATCCAGCCGTACATCGCCAACGCCCACAGCATCGACGTGGGCTTGACGAGAGACCGGCTGCTCGCCCGCCTCGACCTCGGAAGGACGTCCGCCTGGAGCTGGGGCCTCGAGTACTTCCAGGAAGAGCGGGACGGCACCCGGCAGTTCGGCGGCAGCTTCGGCTTCAACAACGTCACCGAGCTTCCGGAGCCCGTCGAGTACACCACCCGCGATGCTGAATTCGCGGGCGAGTGGAACGGGAAAAACGCCGGAGTCCGCTTCGGCTACCGGATGTCCACGTTCGACAACGACGTCGACACGCTCTACTTCGACAACCCGTGGCGGATCACCGACTCGACCGATCCCGGTGCCTACCAGGCGCCGAGCACTTCGTCGATCGGTGGCGCAGCCCTGGGCTTCGCCGACCTCGCTCCCGACAACGAGGCCAACCAGCTCTTCCTCTCCGGGCGCGCCCGGGCCGGAACCTGGTTCTTCAACGGCGGCGCGGCGATGATCAACATGACCCAGGACGACCCGCTGCTCCCCTATACGCTCAACACCGCGATCCGGGGGATCAACTTCGACGGCTCGACCTTCGACCCGACCAACCCGGCCAACCTGCCGGCGCGCAACGCCGACACCGAGGTGGACGTCACCACGCTCAACGGCCAAGCCGGCACGGACCTCGGGGAGAATTTCGATCTGACGTTCCGCTACCGCTATTACGACTACGACAACAAGTCGCGCCGCATCGAGTTCCCCGGCTACGTGCGCTACCACGGAGTCTGGGAAGAGATCGCGCGCATCACCGTGCCGTACGCGTACACGCGGCAGGACGCCAGCGCCGAATTCGGTTGGGACATCGGAACCCGGAGCCGGCTCGCCCTCTCCTACGGCCTCCAGCTCTGGGACCGCGAGTTCCGCGAGGTGGAAAGCTCGGACGAGGACATCCTCCGGCTCTCCTTCGACACCCGTCCCCTCGACCGCCTGACCCTGCGGGCGCGCTATGAAACCGGCGACCGCTCGATCGACGGCTACGATGTGGAAGCCGGAGAAGACACCTTCCTCCACCCCGAAGCGGGGACCCAACTCCCCGGGCTACGCCAGTACAGCCAGGCGGCCCGCGAGTACGACGACTACAACCTCCAGGCCCAGTGGTTCGCCACCGACACCTGGAACGTGACCGCCGGCGTGACCGGCCGCAAGGAAGACTACGACGAGAGCGAGTTCGGCCTGATCTCCGACGAGATCCTGCAGTACAACGCCGAGGTCGCCTACACGCCGGGCGAGAACCTGAACCTGTACGTGTTCGGGCAGTGGGCGGACCGCGAGGTCTTCCAGAGGTCCCGCCAGAGCGGTGCCACGCCCTCGACCAACCCGCTCGATACCTGGTTCGTGGACTTCGACGAGGACAACTACCTCCTCGGCGCCGGCTTCACCACGAAGTTCGCCGAGCGCTTCACCCTGGACGTCCAGGCCCGCCAGACCGAGTCGGACGGCTTCGCGGACTTCACCGCCTTCCCGGGCGGCGCGCCGCTGGCCTCTCCGCCCCGCACCGCGGCCCAGGACTTCGACAACTACGAGGACATCGAGCTGACCTCGGTCCTCGCCAAGCTGGGATACCAGCTCAACAAGAGGTTCTCGGTGGGCTTCTCCTACCTGTGGGAGGACTACACGATCGACAGCTTCATCGTGCAGGACCTTCAGTTCTACCTGCCCGGTGCGCTGCTCATCAACGGCAACAACTATGACTATGACGGTCAGGTGTTCCGCCTCGACCTGGGGATTTCCTTCTAGCTCGGTGGCACCAGACCTCGTCACCTTTCAAGGGCCGCCTTCGGGCGGCCCTCTTTTTTTCTGCTAACGTACGCCGCCGGGAGGCGACGGATGGCAAAGCTCACGAATTCTCAACGGAAATGGCTGCGCGGACAGGCCCACCCGCTCGAGCCGGTCGTGCGCGCGGGCCAGAAGGGGTTGACCGAGGGCGTATTGCGCGAGGTGGACCTGGCCCTCGACTCGCACGAGCTGATCAAGGTGCAATACCCCGCCCCCCGCGAAGAAAAAGAAGAGGTGGCCCGCCGCCTCGAGGCTGAGCTCGGGGCTACGCTCGTCGGGTTGATCGGGCATGTGTTGATTCTGTACCGGCGGCAGGCCGATCCCGAAAAGCGGAGGATCGAGCTGCCGCGGGGGTAGGAAGAACACGGACGCAACACGGACGGACACGGGCCAGCACGGACCCTACGGCATCACCACCCACCCCATTCCGAGCTGGCCGGCCTGGGCGTTCACCGCCGCCAGATCGCTTCCCAAGAGCTGATCGAGCTCCTTTTCGTAGCCGGCCAGCTCCTTCTCCTGCTCCGCGAAAACCTCCTTCATGCCTTGCGTGGGGGCTCCCGAGCCGTCCGTCACCCACCCGAAGAAGGGGGAGAGGCGGGAGTAGAGCTGGGCCCCTCCTTTCAGGGCCAGGACGTCGTAGGAGATCACGGCCTTGGGGTTGTGGATCCGCGCTTCGAGGTCGTCGAGCTTCGCGATCAGCGCTTTCGCGGACTCGGCGAGCGGCTTGGCCTTCTCGTCCTTCGCGATCACGGCGTTCCGGTCCGTGAGCTGCTTGCGCACCGAGCGGAGCCGCTCGACCGCGCGGGTCAGGCGGGTGATGGCGTCGCGCACTTCGAGGGCGAATTGGAGCTGCGCGGCCTGGTCCTCCGGAGAGACGCCTGCCCGCGGATCGGGGCGCACGGTGAGCGGGGCCGTCACCGTCTTGCCGTCCGCCGTGAGCTTGAGCGTGTAGGTACCCGGCAGGGCCTGGGGGCCGAACCGCGGATAGCCCGCGTCGAGAACGCCTCCCTGGATCATCTCGGCTCCCTCCCAGTCGAAGCCCCAGACGGCCTTCTGCACTCCCTTCTTTTTCGCCAGGGCGAGCTCGGCCAGCCCCTCCGTCTCCTCCTTGACGTACTCGGAGCTCCCGGACGGCTCCAGGGGCTTGCTCGACAGCCTGGAGACGACCTTCCCCTCCGGGTCCAGCACCTCCAGGGTGACGTCCCCCTCCGGCTCTTTTTCGAGCCAGTAATAGACGACCGCCCCGGGCGGCGGATTCTGGCCGCTCCACC
>DATEIO010000307.1:0-18905 GCA_035278895.1 Thermoanaerobaculia bacterium
CTCCTGCCAGCAGGAACAGCGCCGGCCGGGCAAACCGCTCGAGGTCCTCCCGTGCCGGCGGCCTCATACGAGATGCGCTCCGCCGTTGCCGCCGTTCGGCCCGTGATGGTGGTGACGGTGGGAGTGGCCGTTGCCGTTGCCTCCCGGCTTCAGCACGACCTTGATGCACTCGTCCTGCTTGTGCTTGAAGATCTCGTAGCCGTCCGGAGCCTCCTCCAGGCTCATGCGGTGGGTGATGACCCGGGACGGATCGATCTCGCCGGCTTCGATGCGCTCCAGAAGCGGGCGCATGTAGCGGTGCGTGTGCGTCTGCCCCATCTTGAAGGTCAGGCCCTTGTTGAACGCGGCGCCGATGGGGAACTTGTCGACGAACCCGCCATAGACGCCGGGGATGGACACGGTTCCACCCTTGCGGCAGGCCAGGATCGCCTCGCGCAGCGCCTGCGGCCGGTCGGTCTGCAGGCGCAGCGTCTGCTTGGCCTTGTCGTAGAGCTGGAAGGTGCCGCCGTGGGCCTCCATGCCGACCGCTTCGATGCAGGAGTCCGGCCCGGCGCCGCCCGTCATGTCGGAGAGCGTCTCGATGATGTTGTCGACCTCCTCGAAGTTGATCACCTCGGCCTTGCCCCAGCTCTGGGCCATCAGGAGCCGCTCGGGCTCGCGGTCGATCGCGATCACCCTTTCCGCGCCCAGCATCCAGGCGCTCTGGATGGCGAACTGGGCTACCGGGCCGCAGCCCCAGACGGCGACCGTGTCCCCGGGCTGGATATTGGCGTTCTCGGCCGCCATGTAGCCGGTGGGGAAGATGTCACCCAGGAAGAGGGCCTGCTCATCCGGGATGCCGTCGGGGACTTTCAAGGCGCCCACGTCGGCGTAGGGGACCCGCACGTACTCCGCCTGCCCTCCGGCGTAGCCGCCCGTCATGTGGGAGTAGCCGAAGAGGCCCGCGGGGGAATGCCCCATCATCTTCTCCGCGATCACGGCGTTGGGGTTCGAGTTGTCGCAGAGCGAGAACATCTCCTTCTGGCAGAAGTAGCACTGGCCGCACGAGATGTTGAAGGGGACGACCACGCGCTCGCCCACCTGGAGGTTCTTGATCCCCGGGCCTGTCTCTACGATCTCGCCCATGAACTCGTGGCCCATGATGTCCCCTTTTTTCATGGTGGGGATGTAGCCGTCGTAGAGGTGGAGGTCCGAGCCGCAGATCGCCGCGGAGGTGATTCGGACGATGGCGTCCCGAGGGTTCAGGATCTCGGGATCGGGCACGTTCTCGACCCGGACGTCGTTGATTCCGTTCCAGCAGAGTGCTTTCATGTTGCTTCTCCCGGCCCACAGGGCTCAGATGATTTTTCTAGAGTGGGTTGTGAATCTTTCCGATCAGGGATCGGGTCCCGTGGGTCTGTCCGTCGATGGTCGGGATCTCTCCCGCCTCCAGGAGCTCCTTCAAGCGCCTCAGATCCTCCCGCACCTCCTGCTTGGTGATCGGTTTCAACACCTTGCCGACCATCTGGACGAGGCCGCTCTCCGACCTGTATTCGAGGTTGACGCGCACCACCGTGCCGCGGCCGGCGGGGGCTTCTTCGAAGTGGACCGTGCCCGCGTTGTGCACCGTGGCGCCCGGCAGCGACCGCCAGGACAGAAGCCGGCCTTCCTGGTCCTCGACGATCTCGGCGTCCCATTCGGCGCGGAACCCGAGCGGGCTCTTGGCCACCCAGTGGGAGCGGCGGTCGTCGATCTCGGTGACCGACTCGACGTTGTTCATGAAGCGGGGGAGGTTTTCGAGGCGCCGCCAGAAGGCGTAGATCTCGGAGGCGGGGCGCCCGATGGTGACGGCGGTCTGGACCGGCGCCGCGGCCGTTTCAGCCTCGCTGTGCGCCCGCAAGGCGCCGGAGTGCTCGTCGGTCCAGCCGTGGTCCAGGTCTTCGGAGCCGGAGCGGAAGCGCCGGGTCCCCTGCCGGGCGGCCAGGGCGACCAGCGCCGCGCCGCTCACGATCATCAGCGCCTGGCCGAGGCGGGCGGCGATGCCGGAGTCTTCCGGATCGGATTCGAAATCGGTGGTTCGGGGATACGTCCCCGGGGATCCCGTGCTCTGTTGGACTGGATCGAAAGTTACGTCATCTCGCACGGTGGGGCCTCCTTGATCGAGAAGATGTCGGTTGGCGGGCCTCCTTGGAGGACTGCAGAAAGGACCGGTCAAAACGGTCCGGCGGACCGAATTGAAACCGCAAGAGGCGTGCCACTCAGAGCCGCTTGATCGCGACGACCGTGACGTCGTCGGGCAGCTCTTCACCGCCCTGGTGGCGGCGGCAGTCGTTCTGGAGGGCGTCCACGATCTCGACCGCCGGGCGGTGGCCCATCACGCCCAGCACTTCGCGGGCACGCTCAAAGCCGTAGGCGTTGCCGTTTTTGTCCAGGGTTTCGAACAGGCCGTCCGAGCAGAAGACGAGCACGCCTCCGGACGGCAGGGTGAAGGCGCGGTCGTCGTAATCCCGCGCCGGGCCGCGGCCCAGCGGCAGGCCGGGAAGCTCGATCTCCGAGACCCGTCCCGCCGCGAAAAGAAGAGGGTAGGGATGGCCCGCGTTGCCGAGCACGGCCTCGCCGGTCGCCGGGTCGAGGCGGACCAGGGCGAGGCTCGTGAAGCTGTGGTCCTCGCTCGCGCCCCGGAGCACCCGGTCGAGCTCCCGGAGCACGCCGGAAGGCGATTCTTCGGGCGCGATCAGGCTCACGAGCCCGGCCTTCACCATGGCCTGGGCGATGGCGCACGAATAGCCATGGCCGGCCACGTCGCCGGCCGCGATCCAGAGGGCGTCCTTCTCGTCGCGCAGGAAGTCGTAGAGGTCGCCTCCCGCTTCGCTCGCGAGGACCGACCGGGCCGCGACGTCGTAGCCGTTCACCCGCGGCATTTCGCGGGGGAGGAGGCCGACCTGCATGCGCGCCAGGAGATCCACCTCGTTCTGCAGCCGTCTCTCTTCCTCGATGCGGCGGATGAAGGCCGGCGGATCGACCGGCCCGCTCTCCGCCTCCTCCGGCCGCGAGAGCCCGGCGATCCCCAGAAGGGCGATCCCCGCTGTCAGGACCGTGGAAACTCCGAACGAGCCGGGCATCCACGAGAGGTGGAGCCCGGAAAACAGGAGGGCCGGCAGAAGGAGCGAGACGACCGAGGCCGCGAGGAGGGCCGTCAGGCCGAAGCGGCGGCAGATCCAGGCAAGGAGGCCGGCGAAGGCCACGTTCGCAGCGAGGTCGGCCGGGAACGGGTGGAGCTCGAGCGGCGAGAGGGCCCAGCCCGCGAGGAGCGCCGAGGCCGCCACGGCCCAGCGCGCGGGCAGGAAGCGCAGGGCGAGCGCGAGCGCCAGGGCCACTCCCGCGGCGAGCACGATGCCGCTCGAAACCGGGCTGCCGGACCTCGAAAACACGGGGAGAGCGAGGCTCGCGCCCGCCGGAGAGATCCCCGGCAGGGCCACGGCCGCCGCGTAGACCGCGAGCCGCAGGCCGGCCAGGGCGCCCCCGAAGGCGAATCCGAGCGAGAGCGCCCGCCCCACGCGGGGGCCGATCCGGCCCGTCCGCAGGGTGTCGAGGCTCGTCGTGAAATCGGGGTTGGTGGCGCGCAGCAGCGACTCGCCCGCGGACCACACGAAGAAGATCCACAGCGCCACGCCCGGGGCCTGGGTCAGCAGGAGGACGGCGCCGAAAAAGGCGTTCCCCGGCAGGTGGGAGAGCCAGGCCGGATGCGCCGAGAGCAGAGCGGCGAGCGCCAGAACCGCGCCGTTCGCCGGGCCGATCCGGCCGCGCAGGAGGAGAACGAAGAACACCCCCACCGCGGCCAGGAGTACGGGAAACGAGAGAAGGCGCGCGGAGAGGAGCTTCCAGATCTCCTGGTTGGGATTGCCGGGCCGCTCGGACAGGCGCAGGGGCTGGCGCTCCGCGGTGACCGTGGTCGGAGGATTGGCGATCAAGCCCAGGTGCTCGCCCGGCCGGCTCCCCTCGAGGTCGATCATCCACCAGGCCGTCGCGGTGGGAGACGGGCTCGCCGCGCGCTCGCTCCCCAGGGATTCGCCCGGCGCGACGAGCAGGCGGCCGAAGGTCCGGGCGAGGCTCTCGTAGCGCTCCCGGTCCACCCCTGCGGAGAAGGAGAGGTCCAGGTCTTCCCAGGCGAGGCCCCGGGGCTGGCCGGAGAGGGAGAAGTCGGCGATCAGACGGGCCTCCGATCCCGCGAGGTCTTGCGAGGTCTCGACCACGAGGCCGGTGCGCGTCTCCGCGAGCCGGGCGGGCGCTTTTTCCTCCAGGGCCCGGTAGACCTGGTAGAGCTCCGGAGTCGTGAGCGAGATCCGGATGCCGCCGGCCGGCTGGAGACCCGTCCGGGAGGCGAGCTGGCGGGCCCGGGCCGCGAAGGCTTCCGGCCCTTCCGAAGGCAGACCGGCCCGCCATTCGGGAAGGAGGAGGAGCGCGAGCGCCGCCCCGGCCACAGAAAAGAGGAGGCCCAGGGCCATGGCTCCGAGCAGGCGGGCCCGCGAAAGAGGAGCACCGCGGGTCATCGCCCGGAGCCTCCGCCGGAACGCCGGATCACCACGAGGGTCGTGTCGTCCATCGGCCGCTGGCCGCGCAGGTGGCCCCGCCAGTCGTCGAGAAAGGCCTCCAGGATCTTCTCGGCCGTCCGGTCGGCAGCGTTTTGGAGCACCGCCCCGGCGCGCTCGAACCCGTAGACGGCGCCGCCCCGGTCCATCGCCTCGAACAGGCCATCCGAGGAGAAGACGAGGACGCCGCCGGGCGGAATCTCGAGCGCCTGGTCCGCGTACTGGCGCCGGGGGCCGTGCCCCAGCGGGAGACCCGGCAGGGGGATCTCCGCGACCTGGCCTCCGGCGGCGAGGAGCGGGTACGGGTGGCCGGCGTTGGCGAGGAGCGCCTCGCCGGTCCGCGGGTCGAGGCGCAGGAGCGCCAGGGTGGTGAAATGGCGTGTAGGGCCGGCGGCGCGGAGCACGCGGTCGGCCCGGGAGAGCACCTCGGCCGGGGTGCGCTCGCCGCGGCCGATGAGGCTCGCGAGCGCCGCCTTGGTCATGGCCTGGGCCACGGCGCAGGAGTAGCCGTGGCCGGCCACGTCGCCCGCCGCGATCCAGAGGCGGCCGTTGCCGTCCGGCAGCATGTCGTAGAGATCGCCTCCGGCCTCGTGGGCGAGGATCGAGCGCGCGGCGATCTCCCACCCTTCGATCTTCGGCAGGGTCTTGGGGAGGAGCCCGCGCTGCATGCGGACGAGGAGCCCCATCTCGTGCTTCAGGCGCTTCTCCTCTTCCAGCCGGCGGGCGAACGCGGGGGGCGCCAGCCGCTGCACCTCGGCCTGGGCGGAGCGCGGCAGCCCCAAGAATCCCAGGGCCACGATCGCGGCCCCGAGCCCGGTCGTGACCGCGAACGTACCGGGAAGCCAGGCGAGGTGGAAGGCGGCGAACGTGGCCGGCGGCAGGAGGAGCGAGACGACCGAGGCCGTGAGCAGAGCCGTCAGGCCGTGGCGCCGGACCACCAGGACCAGGAGGCCTACGACCGCGAGGTTGGCGGCCAGGGCCGCGGGCCAGGGCTCGATCGCGAGCGGGGAGAGGACCGCCGCGGCGGCGAGCGCCGCGGCCGGCGGAGCCCAGCGGACCGGCAGGGTGCGCAGCGCGAGCGCCAGAGCCAGCGCCACGCCCGCCGCGAGGCCGATGCCGTCCGCCACCGGGCTGCTCCAGACCTGGGAGATCGGCAGGTGGAGGCTCAACCCCGCGGCACGGGTCCCCGGCAGCACGGCCGCGAGCGCCAGAAGGCCGAGGCGCAGCCCCGCGAGCGCCGCTCCGTAGGCGAATCCCAGGAGCAGGGCCCGCCCGCCGCGCGGTCCCAGGCGCCCGGCCCGCAGGGCGTCCAGGCTCGTCGTGAACTCCGGGGAGGCCGACCGGAGGAGCGACTCGGCGACCGACCAGAGAAGAAAGATCCAGAGGGCGGTGAACGCCACGGCCGCCGCGCACCAGGAGGTCCAGCCGAGCACCTCCGTGGGCGCCGGGCTCAGGGTGACGAGCGCCAGGAGCGCCAGGACCGCGCCGTTCCTCATGCTCAGCCGGGACGTGAGGAGCAGGAGGAGGAAGAGAGCCGAAATCCCCAGAGCGGAGAGAACGACACGGCCGAACAGCCGCAAGGAGCGGTCCGCAAAGGCCCGCACCCCGGCCAGCCGCACCTCGCCGAGCCGGCCCGGGTGGCGCCCGGCGATCACGTTGCCTGAGAGGGCGACGAACAGGTGCTCCGGAGCGCGGCTCCCGCGGACCGGGTAGAGCCGCTGGAAGAAGGTGCCGATGCTCTCCGAGCGGCCCGGCCCGAGCGACTCGCCGGGCGCGAGGAGCAGGGAGCCCAGGCGCTCGCCGAAGCGGACGTCCGCCTCCGAGTCGCGGCGCGTAAAGACGCTGGCCATTCCGGGGCTCCACCAGGCGAGGGAGAGCGGAGCGCCGCTCAGGGAGAAGTCGATGCCGAGCCGCCCCCGCCGGCCGGGCTCCGGCCCCTGCACCTCATGGAAAACCTCGACGCGAACGGGAGGCTTGCCGCCGCGGCCGGCAGATCCGTAGAAGGGCCCGTAGAGCGCGGGATCGCGGGTGACCAGGCGCACCCGGGGCTCGCCGGGGACGAGCTCCAGGCCCGCCCGGTCCGCCAGCACCACGAAGCGGTCGCGGAACAGCTCCCGCGCGGGCGGCGGCCCGGCCTGCCACTCCGGCAGAAAGATCCCCGCCGGCACGGCGCCCGCCGCAAAGCCCAAAAGGCCCAGGAGAATCCCGAGCAGAAGAGGGCCTCTCCTGAGCTGGGGGTTGCGGGCCATCTCAGCTCTACTCTACGCGAGGGCGGGGAGGGGGTTGCCACGGACAGGGCAATCCCGCTGTCCGTGTTCTTCCGTGCCCGTCCGTGTCAGTCCGTGAACAACCCCACCACCCGGAAGCGCTCCACGTCGACCAGGCCTTGATCGGTCAGCTTCAGCGCGGGGATCACCTCCAGGGCGAAGAAGCTCATCGCCATGAAGGGCTCGCGCAGGCGGGAGCCGAGTTGGTGGGCGGCGTCGCGCAGCTCGCGGGCGCGGCGGGCCACCTCCTCGATCGGGCGGTCCGACAGGAGCCCGGCGATGGGGAGGGGGAGAAGGGACACCACCTCGCCGCCCACGGCCACGGCCTGGCCGCCGCCGGCCTCGGCCACGGCGAGAGCGGCCGTACGCATGGAAAGGTCGTCGGCGCCGATCACCACGAGGTTGTGGTGGTCGTGGGCCACCGTGCCGGCGATCGCACCGCGCTCCAGGCCCACGCCGCGGATGAAGCCCAGGCCGAGGTCGCCCGAGGCGTGGTGCCGCTCGATCACGGCCATCTTCAGGAGGTCGCGGGCGGGGTCCGCCACGGCGAAGCCGTCCCGCACCGTGGCGGGGAGGACCAGGCTCTCGGTCACGAGCTGGTCGGGAATGACGCCGATCACCCGGACCTTGCTCCCGGTGGCGGGGATCGCGAAATCCAGGCGGGAGGCGTCGATCCGTACCGTTCCGGGCAGGCCGGAGGCGGATTGTGGGGGGAGGGGCACGGTGAGCGCGCCGTCCTCCGCGACCAGCTCGCCCGCGCGGAAGACCATCTCCGCGCGCGGAGCCGAAAGGTTCGAAAAAACCATCAGGTCCGCCCTGCGGCCCGGAGCCACGGCGCCGCGGTCGTGGAGGCCGTAGTGCTCGGCCGGATTCAAGGTCGCCATGCGGAAGGCCGTCACCGGATCCACCCCGCCGCGGATGGCGAAGCGGACGAGGTGGTCGATCGATCCTTCGTCCAGGAGGTCCTCGGGCAGGCGGTCGTCCGTGCACAGGCAGATCCGCCGCTCGGTCGCCAGAGAGACGGCGGGGAGGAGGTCCAGGAGGTTTTTCGCGGCGCTCGCCTCGCGCAGGAACACGGTGAGCCCCGCCCGCAGCTTGTCCCGGGCCTCGCCGGCCGTCACGCACTCGTGGTCCGAGCCGATCCCGGCCGCGGCGTAGGCGTCCAGCTCACGCCCGTTGAGGCCGGGGCCGTGGCCGTCGATCGGCCGGCCGGCGAAGGCCCGGAGCTTGGCGAGCACTTCCGGGTCCCCCTGGATCACTCCGGGGTAGTTCATCACCTCGGCCAGCCCCAGGACGCGCGGGTGGTCGAGGAGCGTCCGCAGGTCTTCGGCCTCGAGCCGCGCTCCGGAGGTTTCGAGGCGGGTGGCCGGCACACAGGAGGGGGCGTTCACCAGCACGTCCAGGGGAAGACCCTCGGAGCTCGAAAGCATAAAGCGGATACCGGGGAGGCCCAGGACGTTGCCGATCTCGTGCGGATCGGTGATGGCCGTGGTCACGCCCCGGGGGACGACCGCCCGGGCGAATTCGGGCGGCGTCACGAGTGAGCTTTCGATATGGACGTGGGCGTCGATCAGGCCCGGCGCGACGAACCGCTTGTCGAGATCGATCGTCCGCCGGGCGGGCCGGTCCTCGCCCAGCCCGGCGAACCGGCCGCCCGCGATGGCGATTCCGGTCCTGTACACCTCGCCGGAGAGGACGTTGACCAGCCGCGCGTTGGTGAGCAGGAGGTCCGCGGGCTCATCGCCCCGGGCGACCGCGAGCAGGTGCGGGAGGTGCATGCCTCATCCTACACCGGCTCCTTGGGCATCACGATCCAGAGAATGATGTAGGCGATCGTTCCGGGAAACCCGACCGAGGCGATCGAAAGCACGACGTAGGCGATGCGGACGACCGTCGGGTCCCAGCCCAGCCATTCGGCAATCCCGCCGCAGACCCCGGCGATCGTCTTGTGTCTGCGAGAGCGATAGAGCGGCATTTCGGTTCCTTCCTTTCTTTCTTCCACCCGGCCGCGCGGCCGCGGCCTCTTGCACCCATACGAAAGATTCTACGAAATGGTTTCTCTGCTCCCGTCATCCCGGGATGTCGACGTCCTGTTGTGTTTTCGAATCCAACCGTATCCCTTCACGACGGAGGAGTCTGCCTGTGAAAGACGTTTCTGCGAGCCAACCGGAGTCTACAAGATCGAGAGCTCGGGAGTGGGGGAGATGGATGGTCCTGGGGGCTCTGCTCCTTCAGGCGGGCGCTTCCGCCGCGTTCGGAGCGGGTCCGGAGATCGAGATCACTCCCACGACGCTCTACTACGGCGCCGCTCAGCCGCCGGCGCTCTCCGCGGCCGGGAAGGCCGGCGAGCGCACCCCGCCGACGCCGCCCGCTGTCTGGCGGTCGCTCAAGGAGAAGGCCGAGCGCCAGGGGACGCTGCGCGTCCTGGTGCGGGTGGCGGCGGCCTTCGCGCCCGAAGGGCAGTTGGACAACGCCCAGGCGGTCGCCAGCCAGCGCCGGGAGATCGACACGGCCCAGGACGCCGTCCTGGGCCAGCTCGGCGGCGCCAATGCCCGGGTGAACGCGCGGTTCGAGACCATCCCCTTCCTCGCCCTCTCGGTCGACGCCCCGGCGCTGGACCGGCTCGCCAACCTTCCGGGAGTCCTCGCGATCGAAGAGGACGTGGCAGACCAGCCGTCTCTCGCCAGCAGCAACGTGGTGATCGGCACCAACGTCGCCGTGACCCAGGGGCTGACCGGCGGCGGACAGGTGATCGCCGTCCTGGACACCGGGGTCGACAAGACCCACCCCTTCTTCGCGGGCGGCAAGGTCGTCTCCGAGGCCTGCTACTCCACGACCTCGGTCAACGACGGCAGCACCAGCCTGTGTCCGGGGGGCGTCGCCGAATCGACCGCTTCCGGCTCGGGGGTGAATTGCGGAGCCTACGGGTGCGAACACGGTACCCACGTGGCCGGGATCGCGGCGGGCAACGACGGCACGGGCCCGGGCTTCGGAGTGGCCCGGGACGCCGGGATCATCGCCATCCAGGTCTTCTCCCAGACCTGCGGCGGCTCCTGCCTCGGGGCCTGGGTCAGCGACCAGATCCGGGGGCTCGAACGGGTCTACGAGCTGGCGGACGACTTCGACATCGCCGCCGTCAACATGAGCCTGGGGGGCGGGGGGTACTCCAGCCGGGAGAGCTGCGACGCCGCCAACGCCGCCCGCAAGGCCGTGATCGACAACCTGCGCTCGATCGACATCCCCACCGTGGCCGCGGCCGGCAACTCCGGCTACACCGGCTACCTCGGGGCCCCGGCCTGCATCTCCTCGGCGGTGAGCGTCAGCGCCACCGACGACGCGGACGCCGTCCCCTACTTCGCGAACGTGGCCACGTTCCTGGACCTCCTCGCCCCCGGCGTGGACATCACCTCGTCCGTTCCGGGCGGCGCGACCGAAAGCTTCGACGGGACCTCCATGGCGTCCCCCCACGTGGCCGGTGCCTGGGCCGTCCTTCGCCAGGCCAATCCCGGAGCGACCGTCTCCGAAATCCTTTCCATCCTGCGCAACACGAGCGTCTCCGTCTCCGGGTGGGGCGTCAGCGACATGCGCCGGATCAACCTCGGCAAGGCCCTCCTGGCCGGGCCGTTCGAGACCGAGACGTTCACGATCCACAACACCGGGAACGCCGTGCTCTCCGTCCTCGACATGGAGCTCGAAACCCCCGTCTCCTGGATCCGGTGGTCGCCCGAAGCCCCGTTCGACCTCGCGCCGGGAGGATCGCGCGAAGTCTCCGTCTCGGTCGACTTCGGCCGCGCGCCTGCCGGAGCCTCCTCCCACCGGATCGTAGTCACCTCGACGGACGCGGACGAGAGCCCCTATCCGGACGCCGTCTACCTGATGATCGACAAGCAGCCGTGCCATCCGCTGACGCGGAGCCGCACGGGATCGGGTGGGTTCCCGCTGGCGTCGCCTCCGAGCTCTCCGGGATGCCCCGCCGGGCACTTCCTGGCGGGTGAGGCCATCCAGCTGACCGCCTCCCCGGCGACCGGCTGGAACGTCCTAAGCTGGAGCGGGACCGACGACGACACGGGCACGTCCCTGTCGAAGACGGTCACGATGACCGCGGGCGGACGCTCCGTCTCCGTCGCGTACGTCGCCCAGTGCTACACCCTCACGCGGGCGCACACCGGCTCGGGCACCGATCCGGTCGCCGTGCCCGCCAACTCCGCCGGCTGCCCGGCGGGCCAGTACCGCTACGCCGAAGAGATCGAGCTCACGGCGAGCCCCACCCCGGGCTGGCGCGTGGGGAGCTGGACCGGAACGGACAACAACGCGAGCTACAAGAAGACGAACACCACGGTGATGCCGGCGAGCGGCCACACCGTGAGCGTGACCTACCTCGAAGGAGTGCCCTCGGTGCTCCTGGTCGAGGACTTGGACTCCTACTACACGTCGGGGTACGTGCAGGTCCTGAATTCGCTCGGAATCCTCTACCAGGATTGGAAGGTTTCGGTCGAAAACGGGCTTCCCGACGCGGCGACCCTGGCCTCCTATCCCAAGGTCGTCTGGGATTCGGGCTATGACGGCCTGAGCCCGGCCGCCGAGACGCTCCTGGCCAACTATCTCAACAACGGCGGGGGCCTCTTCGCCAGCTCCTGGGAGGCGATCGGCTCCGTGTCTCCCGGATCGTTCACGAACAACTACCTGGGGGTGGCCGGCGTCTCGTACTACGACGAGTACATGGACACGGTCCGGGGCCAGGGCTCGGGGTTCAGCGGCCTGGGACCTTATGACTTCTACACCTGGGCCTACATCCTCACGCCGGCTCCCGGGGCCGAGACCGCGTTTACGGGGCTCAACTACTACTACGGGAACGTGTCGATCGGCGTCAGCAAGATCGCGCCGGGCTATCGCACGGTCTTCCTGCCCGTGAGCATCAACAGCTTCGACACGGAACAGGCCCGCAAGGAGGTCACCGCCGCGGCCCTGGACTTCGTCGGCACCGTGTTCGCCGACGTCCCCCCGGGGCACTGGGCGAAGAAGTGGGTCGAGTCGATCTACCGCGCCGGCATCACCGCGGGCTGCTCCACGAACCCCCGCAACTACTGCCCGGGGAGCGCGGTGACCCGGGAACAGATGGCCGTGTTCCTCCTGCGCAGCCTGGAGGGCAGCTCCTACGTGCCCCCGCCCTGCACCACGAATCCCTTCAGCGACGTCTCCGCGGGGAACGGCTTCTGCCCGTGGATCCAGGAGCTGGCTCTGCGCGGCATGACCTCGGGCTGCGGCGGGGGCAAGTACTGCCCCGGAGCCGTGGTCTCCCGGGACCAGATGGCGATCTTCCTGATGCGGGCTCTCGAAGGGAATTCCTACACCCCGGTGCCCTGTCTCGAGTCGCCGTTCGTGGACGTGGCGGCTTCGCACCCGTACTGCGGCTACATCCGGGACCTGGCCGCCCGCGGCATCACGGGCGGCTGCGGCGGCGGCAAGTTCTGCCCCTCCTCGCCCACCTCCCGGGCGGAGATGGCGGTCTTCCTCGTCAAGACGTTCTCGATCCCGCTACTCTGACGCCGTGAGATCGGGGCGGACCTCGAGCGCGAGCTCCTGGCCCGCCCCGTGCCGCGCCGCCGTCACCGCGGCGGTGAACAGCCCGCAGACGATCCCGAAGGTCAGGAGCCCCAGAAGCGTCAGCCAGCCCCCGCTGTCCGTGGGCTCGAAGAGCGCGGCGAACGCCGCCAGGAAGCCGAAGGGCTCCTCCGGCTTGTCCTTGAACGCCTTCAAGGCCGAGAGCGCCGCGAGGATGAGGGCTCCCGCCAGCGCCCCCACGACCGTTCCGGCGAGCCCCCGCAGGAAGAGCTCTCCCCGGGTGAGCGGCCGCTTGACCGTCGGAGGCTCCACCTGGAACTCCACCTCCCGGGCGCTCCACGGCACGAAGCGGGCGAGGAGGAGCATGCCGGGGATGCCCAGGGGGATCGTGGACCAGAAGAACGCCTCCCAGCCGAACTCATAGGCCGCATAGCCCGCGATCGGGCCGGAGAGGATGCGCGGCAGGCCGAAGAGGCTCGTGAAGAGCGCGTACTGCGTGGCCGAGAAGCGCTTCTGGGTCATCCGCAGCAGGAGGACGAGGAAGGCTCCGCTCCCGAGCCCCGAAGAGAAGGTCTCGAAGCTGAACGCCGCCCACATCATCGGCCGGTTGACCCCCTCCTGGGCGGCGAGGAGGGCGTAGCCCGCGTTCGAAAAGATCTGGAAAAAGCCGAAGATCCAGAGCGACCGGCCCAGGCCCAGCGGCTTCGTCATCAACCCGCCGACGAAGGTCCCCAGGATGTTGCCCACGAGGCCGATCCAGAACAGCACGAACCCGCGGTCGAAGTCGCTGTAGCCCTTGTCCACGAGAAACGGGCGCTGCAGCGCCTGGACGAGGTTGTCCGCCAGCTTGTAGAGGAGGACGAAGGCGAGGATCTCGAGCGCGCGGTGCCGGGCGAGGAAGCCGAGGAAGGGATACCACACCGCTTCCTTCAACGTCTTCGGAGCGATGGCCGCGCCCGGAGGCTCCGGAGACAGGACCGTGACCACGAGCATCGGGATGTAGAGGCAGGCCAGGAACACGTTGACCATCGGCCAGCCGAACGAGCCGGCCAGGCTGATCGAGAAGCTGCCCGCGAGCTGCATGCCGGCGCGGTACAGGGCGTTTCGGGAGCCCACCGCCACGGCCTGCTCCTCCGGCCGGAGCACGTCCACGGCATAGGCGTCGATCGCGATGTCCTGCGTGGCCCCGGCAAAGGCGAGCGCGAGCGAGAGGGCGGCCAGCACCCAGGGCGTATCCGGGTGGTTCCCCAGGCCCGCGAGCGCCAGGGTGGCGGCGAAGAGCACCACCTGGGCGATGGCGATCCAACCCCGCCGCCGCCCGAGCTTCGGCGGCACGAAGCGGTCCATCAGGGGAGACCAGAGAAACTTGAACGTCCACGGCGCCTGGGCCAGCGTGATCAGGCCCACGACGCGGATGTCCATCCCCGACTTGCGCATCCAGTCCGGAATCGCGATCCACACGAGCCCCAGAGGCATGCCGGACGCGAACGACATCAGCGTCACCGAGGCCGTGCGCCAGGAGACGAAGGCCTGGCCCAGGCTCTGCCAGGTGGAAAGCTTCTTCGGTTTCGCGGTCTCGGCTCGGCTCAAGCGCGGTCTCCTCCCGGAAAGGAGGAGGATACCTTACAGCCCTTCGACCCGCGCCCGCAGGCGCTCAATCCCCTGGTCCACGGCGGAGAGCTCCTCGCGGGCCGTGGCCAGCCGGTCGCGCTCGGCACGGACGAAGCGGGTATAGGGGGAGATCGCCTCGTCGATCCGCCGCAGGCTCCCCTCGATCTCGCGGTCGAACTGGCCGGTCAAGGACGTCATGAGCTGCTCGCGCAGCTCGACGATCTTCGCTTTCAAATCCTTCTTCGCCTCGTGCCGGCGGTTGGGGATGATGAAGAGCCCGAGGGCGGCGACCGTCGAAGCTGCGAGAATGCCGGTGAAGTCCGCCGCCGCGGTCACCGCCACGTGGGTGAGGACGGCGCCCAGGCCGATCGCTCCGATCTCCGCGATGGCCGTGCCGGCGACCGCCACCTGCACCGACTCGGCGAGGCGCGTCGATTCCCGGTCCTTGTCGTAGGTCTGGATCGACTGGTTCGCGGCGCGGCCCACGCTGTCGAGCAGGCGCGTGCGGTCGTAGTCGAAGCTCCCGCCCACCCGGCCCACGATGCGGTCCGCGTGCTCGTGGCGGCGCTTGGCGAGATGCTCCATCACCGCCTCCCACTGGCGCAGGTCCGCGGCGACCAGCCAGTCGATCACCTCGGAGACCCGCCGCTCGATCACCTGCGGCATGTCCCCCACGACCTTGGACTCGAAGTCCGCCTTCATCTTGGACTTGTTGACGAGGTCGAAGATCCGGGTGATCCGCATGGTGTCATCGAAGAACGCCACGCCGCGGTTCTCGAACTCGTGGAGCACCTTGTCCACGTCCGACAGCCGGAAGCGGAAGTTCCTCTCCATGTCGTCCTTGTAGAGGGCGAGCTGGCGCTCGATGTCCTCGATCGCCGCGAAGTCCTCTTTGAGGAGATTCAAGCGCCCGTCCGTCACCTCCAGGTACTTCCGGGAGAGCCGCTCGGCCACCCCCAGCGGATTCAGGAGCTTCAGGCGCACCCGCTCCTTCTCGTCGAGCGTCTGGACGATGTAGCGCTCCAGCTCCTCGAACCGGCTGCGGGCGAGAAGCTCCGGGTCGTTCGTGGCCTTGCCCCTCTGGGCCAGGCGGGCCGCTACCGGGAAGATGTCGGGCGTAAAGCCCAGGAGCGCCCGCGCGTTGTCCGCGATGAAGGAGCGGACCCGCTCGACGTCCTCGGGGCTCTCGAAGATGTCGATCTTGTTGAGCACCACGACGACCTTCTTGCCCCACTCGCGGATGCCCTGGAGGAACGCGCGCTCGCTCTCCGTGAACGGCCGGTCGGCCGAGGTGACGAAGAGCACCATGTCCGACCGCGGCACGAACGTGCGGGTGATCGCCTCGTGCTCCCGGTGGATGGCGTTGGTGCCGGGCGTATCGACGATGTTGATGTCGGAAAGCAGCTCGGCCGGGGCCGTGATCACGTCGAGCGCCGATTCGACCGGCGTCCGCGAGACCTCGGGGCCGTGCTTGATGATGTGGACGCGCGTCGTGGTGGGCGTCACGCCCTCTTCGAGGACCTTGTCTCCCAAGAGGGCGTTGATGAACGCGCTCTTGCCGGCGTTGAACTCCCCCGCGACGACCAGGAGGAACAGCTCGTCCAACTGGAGGGCCGACCGCTGCAGGGTCGCCTGGTCCTCCTCCGACGCGTCGAACCGCGCCAGCGCCTGCTGCAGGTCCCCCACCAGCCGCCGGTTCTCGGCGAGCAGCTCGTCCTGCTTTGCGTTCAGGATTCGTCGCAGCATCGGTCCTCCCACACCCCGCCGAGAGACGATAGCACGGGGTGTGCCAAGGGGTTCCCGGCCTGATAAGATCCGGCACCGAACGGCACGACCGGACGGTTGACCCGAAAAAGCGGAGACCCCCATGAGCCCAGCGCGCAACATCCCGACGATCGACCTGAACGACTACACGTCCGGCAGCGGCGCCACCCGGGAGAAGATGGTGGAGACGCTCGGCGGCGGGCTTCAGGAGTTCGGCTTCCTGAACGTCGAGGGGCACGGCATCGACTCGTCGCTCATCCGCGGCACCTACGACCTGTGGAAGCGCTTCTTCGAGCTGCCGGACGAGGTCAAGAGGAAGTACTCCGGCATCGAGGGCGGGGCCCGGGGCTACACGCCGTTCGGGGTGGAGCACGCGAAGGACAACCCGCTGCCGGACCTGAAGGAGTTCTGGCACGTGGGGCAGGAGCCGCCGGAGGGGCACCCCTTCCGCAAGGAGTACCCGGGGAACGTCTGGCCCCAGGAGATTCCGGAGATCCGCCAGCCCACGCGGCAGCTCTATGAGAGCCTGGAGCGGGTGGCGGAGAACCTCCTGCGGGCGCTCGCCGACTACTTCGACCTGCCGCGCGAGACCTTCGCCTCGATGATGACGGTCGGCAACAGCATCCTCCGCATCATCCACTACCCGCCGGTCAAGCCGGAGCACGACCCGGCCGTGCGCGCCGCGGCGCACGAGGACATCAACCTGATCACCCTGCTCTGCGAGGCCACGGACTCGGGGCTCGAGATCCTCACCCGCGAAGGTAATTGGATGCCGGTCGAGACCGGCCCGGGGCAGATCGTGGTCGACGCCGGAGACATGCTCTCCCGCTTCACCAACGAGGTCGTGCCCGCCACCACGCACCGGGTGGTCAATCCGCCGGAGGAGAGCGGCCGCGACCGCTACTCCATGCCGTTCTTCGTCCACCCGTACTCGTCGTGCGACCTGACGATCCTCGACCGCTTCACCTCCGCGGAGAACCCGCCCAAGTATCCGCCGATCACGGCCGGCGAGTTCCTGGAGCAGCGGCTGCGAGAGATCGGTCTCAAGAAATAGGAGGCCCACCATGCCAGGCGCCTCGCAAGGAAACGACGGCACAGCCTCAAGCCGGCGCGTGCTCGTGGTCGACGACAACCTGGACTCCGCCGAGACCATCGCCCTGATGGCCCAGCTCTGGGGCCACGACGTGCGCACGGCCCACGACGGCCAGGCCGCCCTGACCGCCGCCGCCGATTACCGCCCCGAGGTCGTCCTCCTGGACATCGGCCTCCCCGGCATGGACGGCTTCGAGGTCGCCCGCAAGCTCCGCGAGCAGGAGTGGATGACGGGCGTGATGCTGGTCGCGATGACCGGCTACGGCCAGGAAGAGGACCGCCGCCGCTCCCGCGAAGCCGGCTTCGACCACCACATGGTCAAGCCGATCGATCCCGGAGCGCTCCAGGCGTTGCTGGCTGGGGGGTAACGCGTGTCCGTCTCGATCCGCCGCTCCAGGGACCTCTCCCAGGAGATCAAGCAGAAGCTCGGTCCCGGCCCCGACCCTTTCGGCATGCAGGCCCATCCCCTCTCGTGGAGAGAGAAGGACTGGCACTTCTTCCTCGACGTGGACGGGGAGCCGGTCTGCCACGTGGGGGTCCTCCGGCATGACGTGCTCGTGGATGGCGCCTCCGTTCCGGTGGCCGGCCTGGGCGGCGTCATTACGGAGCCCAGCTTTCAGGGGCGGGGGTTCGCGCAGAGGCTCCTCGGGGAGGCGACGGCGTTCATGCGGGACGAGCTCGGCGCCGACTTCGGGTTCCTCTTCTGCCTGCCCCGCCTGGTGCCCTTCTACGAGAGGCTGGGCTGGCGGATCCTCCCCCGTCCGATCCGGATCGAGCAGGCGGGCGGCACCCTGGAATCTCCGGTCGAGGTCATGGTGTTGCCTCTCCGGGACCGGCCCTGGCCACCGGGGAAAGTCGAGACGCAGAGCCTCCCGTGGTGACCGCCGGCCCGGTCCCGCAACCTTGCTTTCTTTTCGGCGTACACAGACCGATCGCTTCGATCGTCCGGAAGGAGTGTGTCCATGCACTTTGATTTCCTGAAATCCCGCGCCCTGGCCGCGGCTCTCCTCGCCGTCGTCCTCCTCTCCGCGCCGCAGGCGTCAGCCGCAGCGGAGAAGCGGCTCATCACCGAGACCGACCTCTTCGACTTCAAGTGGATCGCCGGCCCGCAGATCTCGCCGGACGGCCAGCACGTCGTCTTCGTCCGCGTGACCGTGAACGAGAAGAAGGACGGTTACGACACCGCCCTCTGGATCGTGGGGACGGACGGCAAGGAGCCCGCGCGCCAGTTCACCAGCGGCCCTCGCGACGGCTCGCCCCGCTGGTCGCCGGACGGCAGCCGCCTGGCGTTCGCCCGGGCGGTCGAGAAGGACGGCAAGCCCCAGCCGCCGCAGATCTACGTGATCTCGCTCGCGGGCGGCGAGGCCGTGGCCGTGACCGACCTGCCGCGCGGCGCGGGCGGGCCGGTCTGGTCGCCGGACGGCAGGACCCTGGCCTTCACGAGCGGCGCGAACGAAAAGGATCTGGCGAAGCAGGCCAGGGAGAAGGACAAGGACAAGGACAAGGCCAAAGCCAAGGAAGGGGAGGAGGAGCGGGAGAGCGACGTCCGCGTGATCACCCAGGCGACCTACCGCTTCGACGGCGGCGGCTATGACGATCCCACCCGGCCCAACCACATCTGGACGGTCGCGGTGCCGGCCCCCGGCGCCAAGGCCTCCGAGCCGAAGCAGATCACCCAGGGAGAGTTCGACGAGGGCGGCATGGACTGGTCGCCCGACGGCTCGCTCCTCTACTTCGTCTCGAACCGCGTCAAGGAGCCCTACTACGTTGCGCCGGACGCCGACCTCTATTCGGTGGCGGCCGGGGGAGGCGAGATCCGCAGGGTCGTGAGCATCGACGGCGGCATCGAAGACTTCTCCCTGTCGCCGGACGGCAAGCGCATCGCCTTCGTGGGCACGCTCAATGCCAACCCGACCCGCTCCCACAACCAGACCGACCTCTTCGTGGTGGACGCCGCTCCCGGCGCCACGGCGAAGAATCTGACCGTGGACTACGACGGCGACGTGGGCGCGGGGCTCGCCGCGGACCAGCATCCGCCCCG
>DATEIO010000308.1:0-2444 GCA_035278895.1 Thermoanaerobaculia bacterium
TGGAGCTGCCCACGGACCGGCCGCGCCCGCCGGTCCAGGCCTTCCGCGGCGCGGCCGGGGCGGTGGCGCTGCCGGATACGCTCCCTCGCGGTCTGCGCGAGCTCGCGCGGCGCGAGGAGGTCACCCTGTTCATGGCCCTCCTGGCCGGCTTCGCCCTGGTGCTCCACCGCTGGAGCGGGGCCGAGGACGTGGTCGTGGGCTCTCCGGTGGACCGGCGCGAGCACCCGGGGGCCGAAAACCTCGTGGGTCTCTTCGTGGACACCCTCCCCCTGCGGGTGGAGCTCGCGGGAGAAGACCTCTCGTTCCGGGACCTGCTCGCCCGGGTCCGCGCGACGGTCCTGGCCGCCTTCGCTCACCAGGGGCTCCCGTTCGAGCGCTTGGTCGAGGAGCTCCAGCCGCGGCGCGACCTGTCCCGCAGCCCGCTGTTCCAGGTCCTCCTGGCGTTCCAGGACACGCCCGCGGCGCCGCCCCGTCTCCCCGAGCTCGCGGTCGAGGCGCTGCCGGCCCACGTCCTGCACACGGGCACGGCCAAGTTCGATTTGACCCTCTCGCTCGAAACCGCGGGCGAGGGCCTCGCCGGGACCCTGGAGTGGGATTCCGCCCTGTTCGATCCGGCCACGGCCGAGCGGCTCCGCGGCCACTTCGAGCGGCTGCTCGCGGCGGCCGTGGAGCGGCCCGGAGCGCCGGTCGCGGAGCTGCCCCTTCTCACCGCGGCCGAATCCTCCCAGATCCTCGAAGAGTGGAACGCCACGGCCGCTCCCTTCCCGGGAGAGACCGGCCTCCACGAGCTGTTCCTCGCGCAAGCGGCGCGCACGCCGGAGGACACGGCCCTGATCCACGGCACGGAGCGCCTGACCTATACGGCGCTCCGGGAGCGCTCCGCGGGGCTCGCCCGCCGGCTCTCGGGCCTGGGGGTCGGGCCCGAGGTGCGGGTGGGCGTCCTCGCCCGGCGTGCTCCAGACCTGGTCGTGGCGCTCCTCGCGGTGCTCGAAGCGGGCGGCGCCTACGTGCCGCTCGACCCGAAATATCCGGCGGAGCGGATCGCCTTCATCCTGGCGGACAGCGGCGCGGCCGTGCTGCTCGCCGAAGAGGATCTGCTCGGCGAGCTCCCGCCCTACGCGGGAGAGGTCGTGGTCCTCGGCTCCGATGCCGGGACCGGACCGGAGCTGTGGCGGGGCTTCCTCCACCCGGACCAGCTCGCGTACGTCATCTACACGTCGGGCTCGACGGGCCGGCCCAAGGGGGTGGGCATCCGCCACGCCGCGGCGGTTGCGCGCGTGGCCTGGGCCCTCGCGGTGTACCCTCCGGACCGGCTGGCGGGCGTCCTCGCCTCGACGTCGGTCTGCTTCGACCTTTCGGTGTTCGAGATCTTCGTCCCCTTGGCCGCCGGGGGCGCCGTGGTGCTGGCCGAGAACGCCCTGGAGCTGCCGGACCTGCCCGCTGCGGGCGAGGTGACCCTCGTCAACACCGTGCCGTCCGCGATGGCCGAGCTGGCCGAGGCCCGGGCCCTGCCCGCCTCGGTGCGCGCCGTCAACCTGGCCGGCGAGCCGCTGCGCCGCGAGCTGGCGGACCGCATCCTCGCAGGCGCGGAGGTGGAGCTGTGGAACCTTTACGGCCCCTCCGAGGACACGACCTACTCGACCGGCGCCCGGATCGCGCGCGACGGCCGTCCGCCGGCCATCGGGCAGCCGCTCGCCAACAGCCGGGTCTACCTCCTGGACGCCCGGCAACGGCCGGTGCCCGTGGGCGTGCCCGGAGAGATCTGGATCGGCGGCGCCGGGGTGGCCCGGGGCTACCTGGGCCGGCCGGACCTGACCGCGGACCGCTTCCGCCCCGATCCCTTCGCCGGGGCGGGGGGACGGCTCTATCGCACGGGCGACCTGGGGCGGCGGCGGCCAGGGGGCGAGATCGACTTTATCGGCCGGCTGGACCACCAGGTGAAGATCCGGGGGTTCCGCATCGAGCCCGGAGAGATCGAGGCCGCCCTCCTCGCGCACCCCGGGCTGAGCGAGGCGGTGGTGATGGCCCGGCCCGAAGGCGAAGGCCTGCGGCTGGTGGCCTGGGTGGCCCCGGCGGATGGTACAGATCCCGCGGAGCTCAGGGACTGGCTCGCGGCCCGCCTCCCCTCCCACATGGTGCCCGCGGCCTGGGTAGCTCTGCCGGAGCTGCCGAAGACCCCCAACGGCAAGGTGGACCGGGCTGCCCTGCCCGCGCCCGGGGACGCCGGGAGCGCGGCCGGTTCCGGAGAGCCGCGCACCGCGGTCGAGGAGCTGCTCGCCGGCCTTTGGGCGGACCTCCTCGGCCGGGAGAGCGTGGGGGTCCACGACGACTTCTTCGCCCTGGGCGGGCACTCGCTCCTCGCCGTGCGCGCGGTCTCCCGGCTGCGCGGGCTTCTCGGGGTGGACCTCCCCCTGCGCACCCTGTTCGAGGCGCCGACGGTCGCG
>DATEIO010000309.1:0-2626 GCA_035278895.1 Thermoanaerobaculia bacterium
GCCGGTCTGAGCGCCGTTCACATCGTGGAGCTCGCTCTGGGTGAGGGAGCGCAGGGTCTCGCGGTTCAGGACCAGCTTGCCATTCAACTTCTTCTGCATGATGACACCTCCAGAAAAGGGTTGACCACCACAAGCCGGACGCAAACCCTCGAACGATTCAGGAGTCTGCGTCCAACCTGTATATGTCTATGAAGCCAGGGTCAAAAACATTTCACCCGGGCCGTGGGCGAAGCTCGCGCCGATCAGCAGATGCAAATCGAGGCTCTCTGGGACGCCGTGCAGGCGACGCAGGATTCGCAGGTGTCGGTCGGGTTGCTGGTGCCCGTGCGGCTGGTGGTGGCCCCGCCGTTCACGTCGGCCAGATCCTGCGGAGCGAGATGGCGCAGGGTTTCCTTGCTCAGCATCAACTTGCCGTTCAACTTCTTCTGCATTGCATTGATCTCCTAAGATCAAAGGGGTTGAACGTGCAGACACCTGGCACAGACGGACAATCTGGGTCCGGATCCCTGAGTCTTTGCCAAGCCTGCCGTCAACGTGTACGAAGCACGGCGCCTGAGGTTCTGTAAGGTTTGTAAATTTTTAATCCGGACGCATCAGCCTGCGGTCGTCGCGCACGAACACCCAGGCGGTGCCGGTCTCGTTGCTGTAGAAGAGGGTGACCCAGACGTTGCGAGGGTCCATGTTGTAATCGAATATATAAGGGAAAACAATATGAAGCTGGCCGGACTGGACGCCTTCGCGGAACTTGCCGGCGAACTCCTGGACGTTGGTGCAGGGCGCGACGTCGGTGAAGAAATTCTTTCCGAGCACGTTCTCTTTCCTGCGTCCCGACAGGTCGACCTCGGCCTGGTTGAAGGCCAGGATCTTGCCGTCGCGGTCGAGGCGGATGGCGCCGAAGGGCAGGGTGTCGAGCTGGGATTCCGTGAAGCGCTCGATGCGCTCGATGTCGGCCCGGCCGATGAGGTTCTCGTTGGACATGGTTCTCTCTCTCCCCAGGGAAAGCGCCACGGCGCAACCGCCGCAGGACGCAGACGTTCGACAGACTTCCGTGCAGCGCTGATATCCTACCCGATCGAACCGGTTTCCCCCAGGGAGAACGTGTGACAGCGATTCCCGAAATCCGCATCCAGGCTCGCAACCGCGCCCCGCTCCGTCCGGAGGGCGACTACGTCCTCTACTGGATGATCGCCTTCCGCCGCCTCGGCTGGAATTTCGCCCTGGAGAGGGCGGCCGCGCACGCCCGGGAGATGGGCAAGCCCCTGGTGATCCTGGAGCCCCTGCGCGCCGGCTACCGTTGGGTGAACGACCGCATCCACCGCTTCGTGCTGGACGGCATGGCCGGCCACGCGGCGAAGCTCGCGAAGTCGGACGTCCTCTATCACCCCTACGTGGAGCCGGAGCCCGGCGCGGGCAAGGGGCTCCTCGAAGCGTTCGCCAAGCGGGCCTGTGCCGTGGTGACGGACGACTACCCGGCCTTCTTCCTCCCCCGCATGGTGGCCACGGCCGCCTCCCGCGTGCCCGTCCTCTTCGAAGCGGTGGACTCGAACGGCCTCCTCCCCCTGCGGGCGGCGGACAAGGACTTCGTGACCGCCTACCACTTCCGGCGCTTCCTCCAGAAGGTCCTGCCCGAGCATCTCGAGCACGCGCCGGAAGAGGACCCCCTGGCCGAGCCGCTGCCGCGCCGGTTGAAGGCCCTGCCCGCGGAGATCGCGAAGCGCTGGCCCGCGGCCTCTCCCGACCTGCTCGCCGGAAAGACCGCGGCCCTGGCGAAGCTCGCGATCGACCACACCGTCGGTCCCGTGCCGGTCCGCGGCGGGGAGGCCGAAGGCGAGCAGGCGCTCGAACGGTTTCTGGACGAGCGCCTGGAACGCTACGGCGAAGGCAGGAACGACCCGGGCGAGGAGGTGACGAGCGGGCTTTCTCCCTACCTCCACTTCGGGCACGTCTCCCCGCACCAGGTGTTCGCGGCCGTGGCCGCCCGGGAGCGCTGGAGCCCGGAGCGCCTGGCTCGGAGCTCGCGGGGCGCCAAGGAAGGGTGGTGGGGGATGAGCGCGCCCGCCGAGAAGTTCCTGGACGAGGTGATCACCTGGCGCGAGGTGGGCTACAACATGGCCGCGCACCGGGAGGACTTCGAGCGCTACGAATCGCTCCCCGAGTGGGCGCAGGCGACTCTCGCGAAGCACGCGAAGGACCGCCGGCCGCACCTCTACTCCATGGAGGAATTCGAGGCCGCCGCCACGCACGACGAGCTCTGGAACGCGGCCCAGGGACAGCTCGTGGCCGAGGGGCGCATCCACAACTACCTGCGGATGCTGTGGGGGAAGAAGGTGCTCGAGTGGTCGCGGACGCCGGAGGAGGCGCTCGCCGCGCTGATCGAGCTCAACAATCGCTATGCGATCGACGGGCGCGATCCGAGCTCGTACTCAGGGATCTTCTGGGTGTTCGGCCGCTACGATCGGTCGTGGGGCCCGGAGCGGCCGATCTTCGGGACGGTGCGGTACATGAGCTCGGAGAGCACCGTCCGGAAGCTCCGGATGAAGGGGTACCTCGAGCGCCACGGGCGCTGAGGCGGGTCGCTGGCGCCGGGGCGCGGGCTCCACGAAGCCTCCATGGCCCAACCCCTTCT
>DATEIO010000310.1:0-2972 GCA_035278895.1 Thermoanaerobaculia bacterium
GGGGCGGAGGCCAGGGTGTAGCTCCAGCGGTAGGTGGGGATCTCGGTGCGGTAGACCCACTGGTCGAAAAACCAGTCCCAGTCGGACTGGACGTGGCGGGCGACCGCGGCCTCGAAGTCGCGGGTAGAGGCCGCGCCGCCCCGGTGAGATTGGATGAAGTCGCGGAAGATGGCGGTAAAGATCTGGTCTTCGCCCGTCATGTCGCGCAGAAGGCCGCGCAGCATGTGGAGGACGAGGGCTCCCTTGCCATAGACCTGCGAGCCGTAGGCCGTGGGCAGCTCGCCCGTGTTGGCCCGCCAGCCGTGGCCGATGGGGCCGATGCGGTTGCCGAACATGCGGTTCATCTGGCCCACGCCCGGGCGGGCGAACTTGCTGAAGCCTCCCTTGATCGAGCCGGTGACCTCCTCGGCCGAGGCGGTCACGATCTCCTGGAAGAGCGCGGGGCCGTTCTTCATCGAGGCCTCGACGAACATCATCCCCGAATACTCGGCGAAGGCTTCGTTCAGCCAGGCGTCGCGGTAGGAAGCGGCTCCCACCATCACACCCCACCACTGGTGGGCAGCCTCGTGGCCCCGGAACAGCTCGCCAGCCCCCGGCCCCATCAGGTCGAAGCTCGTTTCGCCCAGATGGATGAAGCCGTCGAACGCCTGGCCGTGGTAGGCGTTGATGCTCGTGACATAGATCGGCTCGGGCGGGAGCTTCGCGTCGAAAAGCTGCTGGTAGAAGGCGAAGCTCCCGGCGATGTCCTCCCCCACCTCGCGGAACTTGCCCTTGCCGGAGACCTCGATCCTGGAGCCGAAACAGATCACCTCGGGCACGCCGTCGAGCTCTACCCGCTCTTCGTGGAACTTCTCCGCGAAGGAAAACGTGAGCATCTTGGCCGGCTGATCCACCACCCAGACCGTGGTGGAGGTGCTGCCGTCCGCCGCCTCCCCGCTCCCCTCCTCCTTGCGTCCCATGGACCGTACCTCGAGCTTCTTGCGCGCGGTGATCTCCATCCGGGCGGTGTGGCGATCCAGAAGAAAGACTCCGGCCCCCTCGGCGCTCGGATACCAGTCGCGGCCCGGGGCGTAGTTCTGGAGGTCCAGCTCGTAGACGACCTCGAGCGTCCGCGGCTGGCCCGCCGCCATCGGCTCGGCGAGGAGCACGAGGAGCGAATCGTCGTACACCCGGTCGTCCAGGCCGCTCGACCGCTCGCCCGCGTGGTCCCGCAGGAACGCAAGCTCCCGGTCCCCCTCCTTGACCGACTTCACGTTCGCCAGGAATTCGAGGTAGAGCTGCACGGCCCGCGCTCCCTCGCCCGCGGCCGTGGGAGCGAGCTTCATCCCCACTTTGAACTGCCCCTTGACCCAATCCTTGTCCCGCCCCGGCCTGGTCAGATCCACGGCGATGTCCACGTGCTGGAGATCCACCGTGGGCCGGTAGGCCTTGGGATCGGGCCGCCCGCGCTCGTCCCGGTCCTCGGCGCGGTCGAGGCTCACCCAGACTTCCGGGTACGGGAACTTCGCGTTGAAGCTCGTCAGGCGGATCTCTTCGAGCCTCTGGGCGTCGTCGTCATAGGTGAGCCAGCCGAATTTCTCCGTGCGCGCCTCCACCCGGAAATAGCGGTCGCCCGGCGAGGCCAGGGCCGCGATCACGCGGGAATCCACGTCCTCGAGCCGCTGGGTGAGCCAGTGCTCGTGGCGTTCCTTCGCGAGCTTCAGGGTCTCGAACCGCCCGGCTGGCGGAACCGCGATCCCTTCGAGCGGCAGCGGACCGGACGTGCGGAGGACGAGGGCGGTGACCGGCTCGTCGATCCCGGAAAGATCAGGCTTTTCCGCAAAACGCCGGAGCTGGGCAAGCTCGATCGGGTCCGGCACGTTCATCCGGAAGCGCCCCTTCCCCTCGAACACGAGCCCGGTGACCACGCCCCCGGACGTGGGCTGGGCGAGCCAGATCCGCCCTGAATCGAGCGACCAGCTCCCCTCGCCGGAGGCAAAGCGGAGCCCGCCCGCGGGCACGGAAATGGGCTCAGCGCGGTATTGCCAGCGCTGGAGGAGGAGATAGTCGTCCCGGAAGGATTCAGGAGTCTGGGCGAAGGACGGGAGAGCGAGGAGGAGAAGCGTGGGGAGGAGGGAGAGTTTTCGAAACATCGTGGAAGAGTGTAGCGGAACCCCCGCCCGGCCCTCACCCCCGGCCCCTCTCCCACCACACCGTCCCCCTCCCTGGGAGAGGAGGGCTGGGGAGGTGAGGGCTCGGGCGGGGGCTGTGGTCTGGCCTCACAACCGGGAGCCGCAGCGCTTGCAGAACAAAGCGTCGGAATCGTGCCCTTCGGCGCCGCACATGGGACAGGCCTGGGTCGAAACCGTGGAGGGCCGGCTGCGCGACAGCTCGACGGTGACGATGCCGGTCGGTACGGCGATGATGCCGTAGCCCAGGATCATCACCAGCGAGGCCAGGATCTTCCCCAGCACGGTCTGGGGCGCGATGTCTCCGTAGCCCACCGTGGTCATGGTCACGATGGCCCAGTAGATGCTCTGCGGGATGCTGGTGAAACCGGCTTCCGGCGTCTCGATCAGATACATCAGGGAGCCGACGATCAGGACGAGCACGAGAACGGTCTGGATGAACACGGCGATCTTGCGCGCGCTGGCCCGCAGGGCCTGGCTCAAGACCCGCGCCTCTCCCAGGTATTCGGCCAGCTTGAAGATCCGGAACACCCGGAGCAGGCGCAGCGACCTCACCACGAGGAGCGCCTGGGCCCCGGGCAGCACCACGCTCAGATAGGTCGGCAGCACCGCGATCAGGTCCACGATGCCGAAAAAGCTCAGAACGTAGCGGGACGGGCGCCGGATGGCGATCAGGCGCAGCAGGTATTCGATCGTGAAGAGGATCGTGAACGCCCATTCCACGATCCAGAGCTCCCGGCCGTAGCGCGCCCGCACCGTGGGGACGCTCTCGAGCAGCACCACCGCCACGCTCGCCAGGATCAG
>DATEIO010000311.1:0-3922 GCA_035278895.1 Thermoanaerobaculia bacterium
AGAGCCCCGGCTCCTGGCCGAGGAGGGCTCCTTCACCGCCCGCACGACGATTCAACGGCTCCCCGGCCGGCTTCCGGACGAGGGGCTGGAGAGCCAGGATTTTCAGGTGCTGCTCCGGGTCGCCGCCGCCCTCCAGGCGCCGCGCTCCACCGCGGAGCTGGCCCAAAACCTCCTGGAGCAGGTTCTCGCGGCCGGGCCGGGCGACCGCGCCGCCCTCCTCCTCGCCGACCGCGGCACGCCCGGGATCGCCGCCGCCTTCAGCCGGGACCGCCAGGCCTGCGCTGCACCCTTCCCTGTCTCCAGCACCGTGGCCCGGCGGACACTGGACGAGGGTGTGGCCCTCCTGGCCGAGGACGTGCTCCTGGAGGAGCGGCTGGCCGGCGCCGAGAGCCTGCGGGCGGAGCGCATCCGCTCGCTGATCGCCGCCCCCCTGGCGCACCAGGGCCGCACCTTCGGCCTTCTGTACGTGGACGTCCGCGAGGCGGGTCCCTCCTTCGAGGAGCGACACCTGCGGATTCTCGCGGCCCTGGGCAGCCTCGCCCTGGGAGCGCTGCTCCACGTCCGGCAGACGGAGTGGCTGGAAGAGGAGAACCGCCGGCTTTCCGAAAGCCTCACGTACGACATGGTGGGAGAGAGCCCGCGCATGAAGGAGGTCTACCGCCTCCTCGGCCGGGCCGCGGCGACCGATTCAACCGTCCTGCTGCGCGGCGAGAGCGGCACCGGCAAAGAGGTTGCGGCGCGTGCCCTCCACCAGGGGAGCCCGCGGGCCGGCAAGCCGTTCGTGGCCGTTAACTGCGCGACCCTTTCAGAGACCCTGCTCGAAAGCGAGCTCTTCGGCCACGAGCGCGGGGCCTTCACGGGAGCCGTAGCGCGCCAGACCGGAAAGGCCGAGGCGGCGGACGGCGGCACCCTGTTTCTGGACGAGGTCGGCGAGATCCCGCTCCCGCTCCAGGCCAAGCTCCTGCGCTTCCTCCAGGAGAGGCAGATCGAGCGCGTGGGGAGCACGCGGCCCATCGAGGTGGACGTGCGCCTCGTGGCGGCCACCAACCGGGACCTGGAAAAGGCCGTCCGGGAGGGGACCTTCCGCGAGGATTTGTACTACCGCCTGAACGTGATCACCCTGCACCTCCCGCCGCTGCGCGAGCGCCGGGAGGACGTGCCGCTCCTGGCGAGCTACTTCGCGGCCCGGACCAGCCGGCGCCTGGGCCGGCCCCTGGCCGGCTTCACCCCCGAAGCCCGCGCCTGCCTGCTGCGCTACGACTGGCCGGGCAACGTCCGTGAATTGGCCAATGCAGTGGAACGGGCCCTCGTGCTGGGGGAAGGCGGATTGATCCGTCCGGAGGATCTGCCGGAAACCGTGTTGGAATCCGCTCCGGCTATGGAGGCCCACCTCGGGCACTTTCACGAGGTGGTGCAGGAGACGAAAAAGCAACTGATCCGCACCGCCGTGGCCGAGGCCCGAGGCAACATCACCAAAGCCGCCGCCCGCCTCGGCCTCCAGCCCACCTACCTGCACCGGCTCATCCGCAACCTCGATTTGCGCAGAGAGATCGAGCGGTGTTGATGGCGGCTGAGAAGATTCTGGTGAAGCTCGCGTGAAGGGTGCTTCGAAATCGGCAACAAACCGATGTCGGGTCGAACAGATGCCGGCTTTTCCGCTCGCTACAGAGTCACAATCTCCCCACCTCGCTCCGCTAACCACTTCTTCCGATTCTCGTAATCCGGCATTGTACGTTCGACGCGGAGCCAGAACTCAGGGGTGTGGTTGGCTTCCAGAAGGTGGACCAGCTCGTGGATCACGATGTACTCGATGATGCTCGGAGGGAGGAGGATGGTGGCCCAGTGAAAGTTGAGAGTACGGGCCTTGCCGCACGAGCCCCAACGGAAGCCCAGGTCACGGACAGTCACTCTTCCGGGCTCGACTCCAACCCGGGGCGCCAGGCGCGATACCCTCTCTTCCAGCCAAGGACGAGCGTGCCCGGTATACCAACGGATGAAGTGGCTTCTTCCGGAGGAAACCTCCGTGCGCCGCAGCTTGAATCTCCCCTGCTCCAGCTTGAGAGGGACGGTCTGTTCGTTCACGAGGAGGAGCCGGTAGCTTCGGCCGAGGTAGGGAAAACCCTCTCCCGTGACGAGCTCTTTCCGGGAGACCGGGTGCCGTAGCGCCTCCTTCTCGGCCAGCTTGGTGTAGATCCAGAAGCGCTTCTCCCGGACAAACGCCTCGAGCACGGGAGGATCCACTCCGATCGGGGCCGAGAGAATCAGCTCCCCTCCCCGGTCCACGGTCAAGCCTAGCGTCTTCCGGCGCGGGCTCCACCGGACCTCCAAGGCGAGATCGTCGACAGTGAGGCTCGAGATCATCGGACCAGCTTCTCGCGGCGCGCTTTCGCCAACTCGACCAGACGGTCGGCGATCGCCCCCAGCCGCTCGTACGCGAAGAGATCCTCCTCATCCAGCCGCTGGACGATCCAGGAGCGCAAGACCTCCTGGGCCGGTACCCTGCTCCAGAAGCCGACGAGACGGATCTCCTGCTGGATGTGCGCCACCAGGTCCACGGTGATCCGGCAGAGCCGCTCCATCAGTCCGGAATCGATCTTGCCGTTCCCGCCCATCTCCTGACGCAGGATACCCAGGAAGGGCGCCTGGGTCTCCGGATCGAGGCCGGTCTCATCCCGCTCGCGCCCGGCGCGCAGCTCTTCGAGGAAACGCCGCAGCGCCTCCGTCTGTTCGTCCCACCGGTCGTGAAGCTCAGCGAGGATCGTCTTCAGCCGCTCGCTCAGCTTCTGGTAGCGCTCGGGGTCCTCGTCGAAATGCTTGCGGATGTGGTAGCGAGCCGCGTGCTCCATCTCCGACGCCCTCGCACGGTCCGAGCCCGCTGCGGCGACGTGCTGCTCGAACTCGGCATCCAGGATCGAGATCGGGGGGATTTTGGGGTCGATCCCCCTGGAGACCACGTGATCGTCGATGAGCTGACGCACCTTCTCGCCCACGTCTTTTCCGATCAGGCGCTCGCCAGTTCGATACCGGTTGCGGGCACGGATCTGGATCTCTCCCAGCGTCTTCGCATCGTGGACGTGCGGGAGCGCTTCGGGCCGGGGAAGCACGAGCTCGAGAGTCGAGAGGAACATCTTGAGCTTGACGTGGAATTCAGCCCTCAGCCTCTCTTCCCGCAGGAGCTCGACACAGGCTGCCAGGTTGTCGTTGCCTTCGAGGCTCTCGATCCCCCGGTCGCGGAATACGGCCAGGACACGGAGATGCCGGTCCCGGAGCTTGGGGATCTCCTCCTGCAGGCTTTGCATCGCGCCCTGCACGTCCTCGACACTGTAGGCTGCCAACGCCTCCTTGAGGTGGCGGGCGACGCCGTAATAATCGACCACGATTCCGGCGGTCTTGCGAGGGTAGGTGCGGTTCACCCGGGCGATGGCCTGGAGCAGCTCGTGATTGCGGATCGGCCGGTCGAGATAGAGCACGCCCTCGTTGGGAGCGTCGAACCCGGTGAGCAGCATCGACTTGACGATCAGGAAGGCCAGCGGGGCCCGTTTCTCCCGATCTTCATGAGCGAAAGGCTTCTTGAAACTAGCGATGCGAAGAGCCTGCTGGACCGGGTCGGTCCACTCCGCCCAGCCCGGCGGATCGTTGCGCCCTGCGGAAATGACCGGCGCAAAATCCAGCTCCCGCAAGGTCTCCAGGTGCCGGTGCGCCCGCACGAGGAACTGCGCGGTCGGGGAGAGCCGGGCGAGCCGCTCGCCATCCACGTGCAGGAGCGCAGGATCGACTTTCTCGAGCCGCTCCACGAGCTCGGAGCGGGCCTCCCGGAGAGCCTCGTAATAGCGCACGGCGGCCGTGCGGCTCACCGCCACCACCTGGGCCTTGAAGCCGTCCGGCAGGATGTTGTCGACGTAATGGCGCAGGATGTCCCGCG
>DATEIO010000312.1:0-15070 GCA_035278895.1 Thermoanaerobaculia bacterium
CGTTGGTGTTTGTAGGGTGCGCTGTGCGCACGTTTTAGGGCAGTGGAAAGCAACACGTGCGCACAGCGCACCCTACGGTAAGACCGCCCGCAGGCGTCCCCCTCTCCCGGACGGCGGGGGGGCGATGGGAGAGGGGACAGGGGTGAGGTTTCGGGGCGGGGGGTCAGGCCTGGGAACCCAACCCCACCCGTGCCCGCCCCAGCTCCCGCACTTCCGTGCGCAGCCATGCCTCGACCTCCTCCCAATCCAGCGGCTGGGCCAGCCGGGGCATCGGCTCTCCTTCCACCTCGGAAAGATCCGCCAGCCCCTTCAAAGCCTGGAGGGGAAAGTCGCGGACGTGGCCGAATTTGTCCTCCGAGGCGTGGAGGAGGTCGGCCAGGGGGAGCTGCCGGCAGAGGAGGTAGAGGTCCACGAAGTCGCGGCGGGTTCCCCGGCTGATGATGGCGCCGAGCTTCATGAGCCCCAGGTCCACGGCCGAGGCCACGGCGAAGCCTTCGAAATCCTCGAACGGCTGGACCAGCGGATAGGGATAGTAGAAGAACCGGAAGCCCACCTCTCCGGGGAAGCGGACGTAGAGATACCCGTCGCGCGCGGTCTCGACCTCGACCCCGGGATCGAGCGCCAGAAGCGCTCCCAGCAGATCGCGCCGCTCGGGGCTCGTCAGCCGGTTGGCGTTGGTCATCAGGTCCACGTCCCGCACCGGGCGGTGGCCCACGTAGAGGGCGAGCGCGGCCGAGCCGGCCACGTAGAAATCCTCGGCCCAGGAGAGCGGCGCCATCCGCGCGAGGAGCGACCGCGCCTCGGCCGGCAGGGACTCGGGGTGTGCAGGGCTCAGAGCGGCCAAAGCTCTCCCGCTCCGGGCACGGAGGGCCCCGCCTCGCGGCCCAGGATGACCTCCCAGAAGGCGCGGCTCCGCCGGGAGAGCTGCCGCCCCCCGTGTCGGGCAAGCCAATCGGCTAGCGCTGGCTCGGAGACCTGGGCGACGAGCCCGGCAAGATCCGCGCTGTCGCCGTCCTCGAGGAGGCGGGCAATCCGGAGCGACCCGCCCCGCTCCGGGGTCAGGTCGCTCTCCTCATAGTGGGCGAAGAGACGCTTCACGCGCCGGCTTGACGCTTCCGGTGGAGGGTGAAGACGGTCGCCTGGTTGCGGTCGTCCTCCATCTCGGCTTCCAGAATGCGCTCGAAGAGGTCCAGGGTGTTCTTGAACTTGAGCTGCAGCTCGCGGCGGGCGGTCTTGAGCTCGGAGATCTTGCCCTCCATCCGGGCGGACTGCTCGATGGCCTGCTGCACGATCTTGTCGGCCATGAGCTCGGCCTCCTTGACCATCAGCTCGGCCTCGCGGCGGGCGTTCTCCATCAGGTCGTCCGACACCTTCTGAGCGCGGAGAAGGGTCTGCTGGAGCTGGTGCTCGCGGGCCTCCGTCTCTTCCAGCCGCTGCTTGTAATAGCGGTTTTCCCGCTCCAGCTTATCCATCTGGGCGATCCGGTTGGAGAGATCCTCGGCCAGGACCGAGAGAAACCCCTCCACCTCGGTCGGGTCGAACCCCCGCATCTTCTGCGAGAAGCGCATCTTCTGGATCTCGAGCGGAGTGAGCGCCATGACGGAAATCTCCTTCAGGAAAGCCGGACATCGACAACCGTGCCACGGAAAATGGATAGCAATCTTAGCATGAATGTCGTTGTCAAGCCTCGCGCCGCCCGAAAAGCGCCGTTCCCACGCGCACGTGGGTCGCCCCCTCTTCCACGGCGACCGCGAAATCGTCGCTCATTCCCATCGAAAGGAGGCCCGGAAAACCCTTCCACTCCGGCCGGGCGGCCAGATCGTCGCGCAGCTCCCGGAGCTTTCGGAACCAGGGGCGGGACTCTTCGGGGTCGTCCCCCTGGGGCGGGATGGCCATCAGGCCCACGATGCGGAGGCTCCGGAGGTCTGCCAGGGGACGAACGGCCTCGGCGAGCCCCTGGGGGGAGAAGCCGTGCTTGCTCTCTTCCTCCCCGACGTTGATCTCGAGGAAGCCCTGGACGGCAATCCCCCGCGTGCCGGCCTCCTTGTCGACAGCCTCCGCGATCTTCACGCGGTCGATCGAGTGGATGGTGCGGAAGAGCCCCAGGGCGGCGCGGACCTTGTTGGACTGGAGGGGACCGATCAGGTGCCACTCGATCTCCGGGGGGAGCTCGGCCGCCTTGGCGAGCCCCTCCTGGACCCGGTTTTCGCCGAAGACCCGGAGCCCTGCCTCGAAGGCGGCCTGCAGGACCGGCAGCGGCTGGACCTTGCTCGCTCCGACCAGGATCACGTCGCTTTCGGAGCGCCCGCTCTTCCGGCAGGCCTCTGTGATGCGCTCCCGGATCGTGGCAAGGCGGGCCGGCAGGCCCGCCGCGTCGGCGCTCACGAGGCCTGCTCTTCCTCGAGATAGAGGATGCGCCGGCAGGAGTCGCACTGGATGAGCTCGCTGCCGTTCCGGATCTCGACCACGGACTGGGGCCGGACGCGGTAGTTGCAGGAGGCGCAGTGCCACTCGCGCTGGCGGGCGCCGGGGCGCTCGATCAGGCGGACCGGCGCCAGGGCTCCCGTGGGATAGCGCGACAGGAGCCGCTCGAAGTTGGCGACGACGCCCCTGGGGATGCGCTGCTTCAAATCGGCGATCCGCCCCTGAAGCTCCTCGACCTGGCGGGCCACGGCGGGCTTTTCACCCTCCCAGCGGGCCAGCTCGGTCTGGTAGCGCTCCTCCACCTCGCGGAAGCTCGCGCGCCGGGCTTCCAGCTCCTGCTGGGCCTTCTCGGCGCGGTCGAGCGAGGAGAGCGCCTGCTCTTCGAAGCCCGTGATCTGGGATTTGACGGTGTCGATTTCCTGCAGGAGGGCGCCGTACTCGCGCTGGGTGCTCACCCGGTTGATCTGCTGCTGGTATTTCTTGAGCTTTTCCTGGGAGTCCGAGACGGAAGCTTCGGCGGCCCGGCGATCTTTGCCGGCGGCTTCGGCGGACTGGTCGAGAGCTTCGATCTCTTTTCTCTGGGCTTCGTGCTCTTCGTGAAGCTCGCGCATCCAGTCCGGAATCCCGTGCAGCCGCTGCTCGGCTTCTTTGAGTTGGGTCAGAGCGTTCTGCAGCTCCAAGATGCTCTCGAGATTCTGATTCATCGGCAGGTTCCGTTCCTCTCTGGAGAAAACAAGGCATGGGCCAGGTTTGCCCGGCGGGCTCTCCCAACTCCCCCCAAACAGCTTTCGGAATGCCTCGGAGTGGGTCCACCTGGATTCGAACCAGGGACCGACCGGTTATGAGCCGGACGCTCTAACCGCTGAGCTATGGACCCGTGAGAGCCCCACTTTCAGGGCGGTTTGCCAGTATACCATTCGCGCGCCTCCTCGCCCGGGGGGACATCTCCAGGAGAAAAAGCTCCCCACGAACGAACCAGGCGCCGGGCCAGCTCCTGAGCCCGCTTCGGATCTTTCACCTCCCGGCTCCCCCGATCTTCCCAACGTTCGAGCGTCAGGCGGGGCGCCCCCTTTCCGGAGAGCGGCGGCGTGGACTCGAAAGGAACGAGCAGCCGCGCAAGGGCCGCGGCCGAGGGGACGGAGGAGGCCGAGGGCCTCTTCCCCTTCTTCGGGTTGTCCTCCGAGGAGTCCGCCTTGTAGTAGCCGGGGTCCGGCGGCGCGAAGCGGGACTCCCAGAGCAGCTGGTCGTCCCCCTCGACCAGAGAGAATCGGTTGGTCCCGTTCGTCAGGTAGAGCTCGGAGAGCACGGCCTCGGGCGCGGGGCTAAAGAGGCTGGGCGCCACGGCGGGCGGAGCGTCGCCCCCAACGGCCTCGACCAGCGTCGCCCAGATCCGGGCGGCGGCCACGCGCCGGGTTTCGGGCGGCTCGATCCGGCGGTCGAAGCCGGCCGGGAGCTTCACGGCGAGCGGCACCTCCAGGAGCTGGCGCCCGAGGTTCCCCCCGGTCAGGATCTGGCCCTTTTCCCCGATTTCTTCTCCCTGGTTCGAGGTCACCACGAGGAGGGTGCGGTCCCACTGGCCGCTCTCCCGCAGGGCGTCCAAGAGACGGCCGAAGCGCTCGTCCGCCCAGGCGGCGTTCAGCCGGTACATGGCTTCGAACCGCCGCTTGCGGCCCGGCGGGAGGGGCACGGCGGGATCGAAGAAGGGCGCGAGCTGGCGGGGCACGATCCGCACCGGAAGCTGGGGCGTGTTCGGCCCCAGCCGCGGGATGAGCCGGTCGCGCCGGATCCACGGCACCTGCGGGTGGGGGATGTGAATCCAGACGAACGTCTTTCCCTTCAGGCGTTCCAGCCGCTCGGCGGCGTTGGCTCCGGCCAGGCCCGCGAAGACCTCGAACCCCTGGGCATAGCCGAAACGGCGCGACGCCCAGGGGCTCGCGGGGTAGCCCGCGGTCCCATACCCGCGCGTCTTCAAGGCCTCGGGGAGCGTGACGAGCGCCGGGGAGAGCTTCGCCTGCCCGCTCCACAGCACCTGGTGCTGCCACGGAGAGAGGCCGGTGAAGAGAGAGGCCATGGCCGGGGCCTCCCAGGAGGACGACGCGATGGCCCGGCCGCCCCAGTCGGCCTCGGCGAGCAGCGCTTCGAGGTGAGGCATCAGGCCCGGCGGGCCGCCCAGGCCGCCCACCACGTCGGCGCGCAGGGAATCGAAGGTGATGAGGACGATCGGCCCCTCGTGCGCGGCCGGAGAGCGCTGGCACGAGGGGAGGATCAGGAAAAGGAGCAGGAGGGCCGGGGCCCTCCATCGGAATGCGCGGATCAGAGCTCTCCCCGCCTCAGCCGGCCTGCGGATAGAGCTGGCGGTAGCTGTCCGAAAGCACCAGAATCCGCTTGACGTAGGTCTTGGACTCCTCGATGTTCAGCCCTTCGAGGAACCGGTCGAGCTCGCTCTCCCCCGCCTCTCTCCACATCCGCTTGATCCGGTAGGGGCCGCCGTTGTAACCGGCGAGCGAAAGCTCCAGGTTGTCGTCGAACATGCCGAGCACCTGGCGGAAGTAGGTGGTGCCCAGGCGCACGTTGTAGGACGGGTCGGAAAGACGGTCATGCGAGTAGTCGAGCCCGGCCCGGTTGGCGAGCTCGCGGGCCGTGGCCGGCATGAGCTGCATCAGGCCGCGCGCTCCCGCCCAGCTCTGGGCGTTGGCATCGAAGGCGCTCTCCTGGCGGATGATCCCGAAGACGACGTGGGTCGGGATCCGGTTCGTGGTCGCCCAGGTGCGAATCGGCTCCTGGTAGTCGAGCGGGTAGTAGAGCTGCCGCGCCTCCATGGGAAGCGTGGCCTGGAACGGTCCGCCCAGCGCCGGGAAGGCCTCGCGGATGACCAACATGCTCTTGCGCCGCTCCCCGCGGTGGGCGAGCAGGACCGCCTCGAGCGCCCGGGTCGCCCGCGGCTCCGCCCTTTCGCGGACGAGCTCCATCTCCGAGGTGGCGAAGTCCTCGAGCCCGAGGTCGGCGAGCATCCGGGCGCGGGCGAGGAGGGGCTCCACAGGCCAGGGATCGGCCGGCTGCTCGGAGGCCGGGGCCGCGGGCTTGCCGCGCAGGCGCGCCAGAGCGTTTCGGCGATAGAAGTCGGAGGTGTCCGCCTGCGCCACCTCGCGGTAGATCTGTTGCGCCCGCTCGGTCTCCCCCAGCCGGTCGAAGGCGCGGGCCGTCCAATACCGGCCGCGCCGGCCGGCAGAGTCGTCGGGATAGAGGGAGTAGAGCTCGGTCCAGTAGCCGATGGCGCCCGTGGGGTTGCCCTTTCCGAACTCCAGCCAGCCGGTCTGCCAGAGGTTCGTGGCGCCCGTCGTGTCCCGCGGGTCGAGCTTGCGCAGGGCCCGGAGGTCCTCCATCCCGCGGTCGAACAGGCCGTCGGCCATGTGGTCCGCGTAGAGCGACTTGAGCGCCTGCTTGGACAGCTCGGAGTCCCCGCCCGCCTGCACGACCTTCTGGAGGTACTGCTGGGAGCGGAGCTGAAGCTCCCGCCGCTCGGTCGCGGTGAGGTTCCTTCCGCGCCGCGCCGTGCCCGCCTCCTCGGCGGCCTGGGAGCGCGCCCATTCGAGGCGTGCCACCTGGCGCGGGTCCGTGGCGCTCTTGGCAGCGAGGAGCACCAGCGCCTCGTCTCCCCGCTGGCTGCGGGTGAGGGCCTGGGCCTTCAGGAGATACCAGTCGAGGTCGCGATCCTGGACGTCGACGGAGTCGAGGGCCGCGAGCGCGTTCGCATCGAGCTTCGCGTCCAGGAGCGCCCGGGCGCGCCGCTCGAGCTGCGCCGGGGTCAGGATGGCGGACCAGGCGAGAAGGCCGCCGTCCGCGGTCCGGAAAATCTCGATCACCTTGAGCTCGGAGGCCTTGAGCGGTGAATCGGTCAGGAGCGCACGGGCCGCATCCCGCTGCACGGTGGCGTCGCCCAGCCGGCCGCCGATCTCCCAGGCGAGGGTTTCGAGCTCCGTGGCCTCGGGGCCGCGCAGCTCTTCGCGCCGCGCCCGCTCGGCGAGATCCAGGGCCCGCCGGGCGTCGTTGCGCTCCCACGCGATCCGGGCCGCTTTCAGGAGCGCCCGCGGACGCAGGAGCGACCGGGGGTAGTCGCCCAGAAGCTTCGCGAGCGAGGACTGGGCGAGCAGCACGTGCCCGCGGGCCTTGGCCGCATCCGCGAGGACGAACAGCCGCCAGTCCTCGAGCGGACCGTCCGGGTCAGCCGCCGAGAACAGCCGCTCTTCGGCCAGGCCCACCTGCCCGCAGGCCTGGGCGTAGAAGCCGGAGAGGAGCTGGGCAAATTCGCCGTCCGCCCCCTTGGTGGCGGCGATCGGCGCGAGCGCCCGGGAGGCGCCGTTGCAGTCTTTTCGTCGCACCGCCGCCGCGGCCTCCGCATAGGCGAGCGAGGCGCGGTCGGAGTGGCCCGGGATCGGCGCATCGAGGCCCGGGACGAGGTTGGACGGCGCAGACGGGGCAGAGCCCAGCAGAACGGGGAGGAGGAGGACGGGAGCGAACGGAAAACGACTCCTGCTTCTCACGGTGCTCCAACGACGAGGCCGGGACCCGCCCTACGGCAGGGCCCGGAACCGTTGCGAAAACGGCCGATGCTCAGATGCCCAGCGCCCGCGAGTCGCCGGCAGCCAGGATCCGCACCAGCTCCTGGTAAAAATAATCCGTCGAACGCAGTATACGCGGATCCACCCGTTCCTCGTACATCTGCCGTGAACGATCGATGTCTTCCTTCAACCGTTCATAGAGGTCGCGGTTCCGGCGACCGTCTTCGACCTGGTCCTCGTTGTACAGCTTGATCTCGCTCACCAGGAGCCGCGCCAGACGGCGGGCCTCCTCGTGCATGGTCTCGTCGGAGGGCGAGACCGGCACGCGCGTGGTGTTGAACGCCCAGCCCGGCCCTTCGAGGTCGGTCGGCGGCCGCACCTCGGGGGTGCCGGCCCCGCCGCCCGTCAAGGGGGAGGTGCGCAAGCCATCGAACGAGGACGCTTGAGACTCCGTGGCCGCCTGGGAAGGCGGCGCGACCGGCCGGAGCGGCGGCGGCGCCACAGCCGGCTCGGTGACGGACGAAGCCTCCCGCAGATTCGGCCGCGGGAGGAGGACCGTGGCCTCCGGACCACCTCCGGAGGAGTACGCGGGGGCCGGCTCCGGCTCCACGGAGCGCGGATACCGGGGCACCTCCGCCTCCATGGCCGGCGGCTCGGCCGCCGGCTCCGCGGAGACGACCGGAAGCTGCTCGGTCTGGTTGACGGCCCCGCCCCAGCTTCCGTTCGGGGTAGCCGGAGGAGCGGCCGGCTCCGGCTCGGGCTCGGCCGTGACGGCGCTCTGCTCGTCCTCGGCCGTCCACGGCGCCGGCTCGGGCTCGGGCGAAGCCACGGCGCCCGCGGGCTCCGTCTCGGGCTCGGCCTCCACCTCCGGCTCCTGGGCCTGTGGCGAGCTTTCCAGCGCCTGGGTGGCTCCCACCTCGGGCGCGGCCGGCGCCGGCTCCGCGGCCGGAGCGGTCTCCTGGGTGGAAGCCGGAGCCGCCGAGGCGGTTTCCGCCGGCGGCTCGCCCACGAGCGTCAGCGTCGGGGTCGAGGCGCGCTGCCGGAACGGGAGGGATTCGATGGCCTGGGCGGCCGAGTAGGTGAGGATCTGCAGGGCTTCGACCGGGAAGGGGCCGTCGCCCAGCCGGTCGGCGTAGACGGCGGCAGCCACGCGGTCGCGCAGCACGAGCGGGATCAGGACGCCTTCCTGAGGGAGCGGGCTTTCGAGCCGGCTGCACAAGACCGCGCACTCGGCGGCCGAGAGCCGCACGGCGCTCTGCCCTTCGCCCAGGCGCGCCCAGACGCCGTCCCGGGACGCATCGAACGCGAGTTGGGAGACCGCGGAATCGGCGCCGCCGAACCCGTGGCCACCCCAACCCCGGATCTCCCCGGGGCGGATGAGCAGGACGGCGCTGCGCGAGGCGTAGCGGCCGGACTCGGCGAGAAGAGCGGCAAGGATCTCCGCCTGTGAGCGGGCACGGTCGATCGCGGACAGAGAGTCGCGCAGCTCGCCGAAGGCGCTCCGGCGCGCGCCGGAGGACAGCTCCCGGGCGGCCGGCGCGAAATCCTCGTCCGCCAGGAACGAGCCGGGCAGATCGGGAGTGAGCTCTTCGAGTCGCCGCAGGATGTCCTCGCTGCTCGAACGCAGCCGGCCGGACACTTCGCGGCGCAGGTCGGAGAGCGCGCGCTCCACCGTCGCGCTGATCTCCCGGTTCAGTTGCTGGACTCTGTCGGAAAAGGACATCCTGGATCTCCGCGGCCGTCCTGAATCTCTTCTGTCAATTCTACCCTGAGAACCCTTGGATTATTCTGGATGCATTCCGCCGGTGTCAAGGCAAATCCCCTTGGAAACACTCGTCTTATAGGGGATGGACCCGGGTTGTCGCGGGCGCGAGGCCTATGGTACGGTCCCCGCCGACCGGAGGAAACGAAGTTGATGCACCCGGATGGACACCGCGGCGGGAAGGCCCGCACGAAGCTCGGAGCCGCCGCTCTCTCCGCCCTCCTCGCCCTTTCCCTGCTCCCGGCCGGCTGTGGGGGCTCGGGCGAAAACGGCTCCGAGGAGACGAGCGTCGCAGCGCCGTCTGCCGCCGCCGAAGCCGAGTGGAGCTGGCTCCAGGCCACCCGGCGGGAGCTGGACGAAAAACGCCAGCGGCTCGCCGCCGCCGGCAAGAACGCGGACCCGGCCCTCGCCAAAGACGCCGAGCGGCAGACCGCCGAGCTCAACCGCCGCCTCCTCGAATTCATCAACGCCGACCCGCCCCGGGAAGGGGAGCCGCTCTCCGAGCGCCAGAAGGCGGCGCTCCGTATGAAGAGCGACGAGGACATCCTCGTCGCCCGCGAGCACATCGAAGAGGGCGGCGACTACCAGCGTGCCATCGAAATCTACGAAGAGGCCCTGGCGGTCGACCCGGACAACCCGCGCCTCGCGGCCGAGCTCGCCAAGGCCCGCCAGCGCCGGTTCCTCACCGCCGAGGCCTTCGCCCAGGTCAAGGAGGGGATGAAGGACGAAGAGGTCCGTGCTCTTCTGGGCCAGCCCAACCTCCACAACGTCCGGGAATACGCGGAACGCGGCGTGACCGCCTGGTTCTACCCCAAGGACGAGAGCGGGGCCGCGGCCGGGGTCTGGTTCGAGAAGAAGCCCGGCGGGCTCGTCGTCTACGAGCTCGATTTCGAGGCCATCCAGCCCGGTCAGCCCCACCCCGCGGGCGCCCCCACGACCTGACCCGGCTTGACTTCGTCCCCCGGAATGAAGAAGATTGAAGGTCCGAGTCCCTTGCAGAAAGGGCGTCGTACTTTGGCAGAGAAGAGAGGTGATCGGTAGATGCCCGTAGTGCACGTGCGCGAGGAAGAGAGCTTCGAGAATGCCCTCCGCCGTTTCAAGCGGAAGGTGGAGAAATCCGGGATTCTGACGGAGCTCCGCAAGCGGCAGCACTTCGAGAAGCCCTCGGTGAAGCGCAAGCGCAAGGCCGTCCAGGCGCGCAAGAAGATGCTTCGCAAGCTGTCCGAAGAGCGGCGCCAGGGACTGGCGTAGACCGGACCCAGCCGGTCGAAACGGAACGGGAGGAGCCCTGAGGGCTTCTCCCGTTTTGTTTTTGGATGTAGGGGCGGCCCTGTGTGGCCGCCCTGGGTGGGGGAAAGGCCGAAGTAAGCAGGGCGGCCACGCAGGGCCGCCCCTACAGGAAATCTCAGAACCCCAGAACCACCACCGGCACGAACGCCGGAGCCACCCCCGCCCGGTTGCCCTCCTCCTTCTCCCACTCCTCCCGGCTCTTGGGCTTGATCGGGGCGAGCTTTCTGGCTTCGAGCTCGCGGTTGACCGCGGCGAGCTCTCCGGCCTGGAGCTTGTCGAGACGGCTGGCGGCCTCCCCGAGCTCCGCGCCCAGCACCTGGACCCGGTCGAGCTGCGACTGGCTGGGCCGGCCCTCGTAGCCGTTCACCCCGCCGTAGAGCTCGCCCAGCTTTTCGCGGAGCTGGCGCTCGCCGGAGAGCCAGCCCCCCTCGCTCGTGGCGACGAGCTTGGCCCGCTGGGCCTCGAAGCTCGTGGCCAGGGCTTCCAGCCGGGCGCGGAGCTTGTCCCCCTTGGGGAGCGCTCCGGCCCGCTCGCGGGCCTGGTCCCGCACGGTCACCGTGACCTCACTGAGGTAGGTGAGCCGCGAGAGCATGTCGTAGAGCTCCTGGGCCGTCTTCTGCTGGAGCGCGCGGTCTTCGGCCGTGTGCTTGGAGCGCGGGTCCGGCGCGAGCACCACCGGGCTCGTGTAGGTCTTGTCCCCCTGGACGAGCTTCACCGTGTAGGTGCCGGCTGGAACCCGGGGCCCGAGCATGGCGAACTGCGAGAGGACGAGCGAGTTGGCACCCGGCAGCTTCGGCGGCGCGAGGCGCATGGGCCAGGCCACCCGGTTCATGCCGCGCCGCTTGCCGGCCGGCAGGGTCGCGATCTTCTCCCCCCGATCGTTGTAGACCTCGAGCCGCATCTCGCCGATCAGGTGCCGCTTTTTCAGATAGTAGACGATCGTCGCCGCCTCCTCGGGGTTTGCGCCCACGAACTCGTCATCCCCGGGGAAGTCCTGGATGGCGGCCGGAATGACCATGGGCGACGGCCGGGATGGGAGCATCGTCACGTCGGCTTCCAGGGCCTCGCGGGTGAGCTTCCGGAACGGCGTGATGTCGTCCAGGATGTAGATGCCGCGGCCGTGGGTGGCGACGATCAGGTCCGACTCCCGCGGGTGGATGGCCAGGTCCCGCACCGCCACCTTGGGGAACTTGCCCGTGAAGCGGGCCCAGCGGGAACCGCCGTCCGCCGAGATGAAGAGACCCCCCTCCGTGCCCACGAAGAGCAGGTCGGGGTTGACCAGGTCCTGCTTGACCACGTGGGCGTAGCCCGAGATCGCGTCGGTCGCGAGCGCCTTCCAGGTCTTTCCGAAGTCGGACGTCTTGTAGACGTGCGGCAACATGTCCCCGGTCGCGTGGCCGTCGAACGTGGCGAAGGCCGTGGCCTCGTCATGCGGGGAGGCCTCGACGTGCGACACCCAGGTCCCCTTGGGCACGCCGGCGCCCGTGACGTTGCCGGTCAGGTTCGTCCACGTCTTGCCGCCGTCTTGGGTCAACTGCACGTTCCCGTCGTCGGTCCCCACCCAGATCACGCCGGCGTTTTTCGGCGACTCGCTGATCGAGTAGATCGTCGTGTGGTTCTCGGCCGACGAGTTGTCGATCGTCAGTCCCCCGGACTTCTTCTCCTGCTTCTTGGGGTCGTTGGTCGTGAGGTCGGGCGAGATCTTCTCCCAGGAGTCGCCCCGGTCGCGCGTGCGGAAGAGGAACTGGGAGCCGAGATACATCGTGCCCGGCTGGGTCGGCGAGAGGTGGAGGGGCGTGTTCCAGTTGAACCGGTACTCGGGATCGCCCGCGGCCTCGAGCGGCTTGATCTCCTTGTTTTCCCCCGTCGAAAGCCGGAAGCGCGAGATCTGGCCGCCCTGGTACTCGACGAAGACCAGGTCCGGATCGGTGGGGTCGCGGAAGGCCCAGAAGCCGTCGCCGCTGCCGATGTTCCTCCAATCGCGGTTCTCGATGCCCGCGATGTCCCGCGACGGGCCGGTCCAGGAGCCGTTGTCCTGGAGCCCGCCGTAGACGTTGTAGGGCCAGTCCATGTCGTAGCTCACCCGGTAGAACTGCGACACCGGGAGCGCCCGGATGTGCCGCCAGGTGCGCGCCTTGTCGTACGACATGTAGACGCCGCCGTCGGTGCCCAGGAGCATCTCGTTCGGATTTTTCGGATTGATCCACAGCGCGTGATGGTCGCTGTGGACCGAGCCGCCGAAGCCCAGCCCCGAGTTGAACGACTTGCCGCCGTCGTTGCTCGAGGTGAGCATCAGGCCCGGCTTGTAGACCGTGTTGAAGTCGGTCGGGTCGACCGTCAGGGTGGCGAAGTAGAACGGCCGCGCCTGGACGTTGAACGAGGAGCTCACCTCCTGCCAGCTCTCGCCCGTGTCGTCCGAGCGGTAGAGGGCCGTATCGTCCGCCTCGACGAGCGCGTAGACCACGGCCGGCCGCGACGGCGCCACGGCGACCGCGATCCGCCCCTTCTCCCCCTTGGGCAGCCCCTTGTCCAGAGCCCGCCAGGTCTCCCCGCCGTCCGTCGACTTGTAGAGGCCACTCCCCTTGCCGCCCGAGTGGAAGGAGTACGGGGTGCGGCGGAACTGCCACATGCCGGCGTAGAGGATCTTCGGGTCCTGCGGATCGATATCCAGGTCCGAGCAGCCGGTGTCGGCGTTCACGGACAGGGTCTTCTTCCAGGTCTTGCCGCCGTCCGTGGTCTTGTAGACGCCGCGGTCCTCGTGGCTGTTCCAGAGGTGGCCGGTGGCGCAGACCCAGACCGTGTTGCCGTCCGTGGGGTGGATGCGGACGCGGGCGATGCGCTCGGTGTTCTCGAGGCCCACCCGCTGCCAGGTGTCCCCCTCGTCGGTCGACTTGTAGACGCCGTCGCCCACGGAGACCGAGTTGCGGGTCCACGACTCGCCGGTCCCCACCCAGAGGTTCTTGGGATTCTTGGGATCGACGGCCACGGCACCGATCGACTGGGTGTGCTCGTCGAAGACCGGCCGCCAGGCGAGGCCGCCGTCCTTGGACTTCCAGAGGCCGCCCGAGGCCGACCCCACGTAGATGGTGAGCGGGTCGTCCGGCACGGCGGCGATGGCCGAGATCCGGCCGCTCATCACGGCCGGGCCGATGGCGCGCGCCTCGACGCCGCCGAAGGTGTTCGAATCGATCTCGATTTCCGCGGCCGGCACCGCCGGCACGGAGGCCAGGGCCAGGCCTGCGGCCAAGCCGAGGATCGTCTTGTTCGGTTTCATCTGTGTTCTCCCTGAGAGAAAGACGGGGTGGGGACGGGCCCCACCCCTACGAAGGCCCAAGGCAGATCTTCTACTGCTTCGGAGGCGCCGCGGCTTCCTTCTTCGGCGGCATCTCGAAGCGGGAGGCCGGGATGTCCGGATTCGGCTCGATCTTCTCGAAATTCATCGTCATGACGCCGCCGGGCATGCTCGGAATCTTGGTCTGGATCGAATACGGGTAGAGGACGCCCGCCACCTCCTTGTAGTCGGAGAGGTTCGTCTCACTCTCGAGCTCCTGCCCCTGCATCTGGGTCTTGCCGGTCTGCTTGACGAGGAGGTACGTCTCGGCGTCCAGGTAGACGTTCGAGACCTCGCCGTTCTTCTTGGTGAGCTTGATCTTGTAGACGGGGCTCCCCTCGAGCTCCTCCTTGCCCACCAGCTCCACGGTGTGTCCCTTCTCCTTGTACTTGGTCAGAAGGTCCATGTTCTCGAGCTGCCGTTCCATGGCCTTCTGATCCTGCTCGTTCATCGCCTCGGGCTCGGTCTTGCCCATGAACGGCTGCACCTGCCAGCCGCTCTTGCCGTCCCAGGCCTGAATCATGGTCATGCCCTGGAAGGTCAGCTCCATGCGGAACTTGTTGGGATCGACGGTCTCGATCAGGATCGGGGCCTCCATGCCCTGCCCCATCGTCATTTTGCCGGTCATCCGGGCCGACTTGACGGCCTCGATCTTCTCCCGGCCGCCCTGCGCCTGGATGCTCTTCTCGATCAGCTCGTCGGCGGTCTGGGCGAAAGCCGCGGTCCCGGCCAGGCCGGCCACGAGCAGCCACGCAAAGGTCTTGCGGATCATTCTTGCCTCCTGAGATTGTCGTTCGCTGGGGAGTTGCTGCCCCGGAAATCGCCCCAGGATAGCCGACACGCCACCCCGGGCGCCATGTCCGGGCCCGCCTGTAGATACGGACCGGAGCCCGGGAAGTTGCCCTCGCCCCGGCGAGCCCTTACTCTTGGCAGCCTTGGGAGAGGCACGTTCTTTTTTGGAGGACCTCTATGCGGAAAACCCTGATCCTGGCCGCCCTGACGGCCGTGCTGGCGGCGCCGCTCACCGCCGTCGACCCCGATCTGCTCTCGGGGATGAAGGCCCGTTCCATCGGACCCGCTGCGATGAGCGGACGCATCGCCGCCATCGAGGCGTCCCCCGCCAACCCCGACGTCGTCTACGTGGGCGCGGCCACCGGCGGCGTCTGGAAGTCCGTCAACGGCGGCCTCACCTGGGACCCCATCTTCGACGACCAGCCGGTCGCCGCGATCGGCGCGCTCGCGATCGACCCGACGAACCCTGACGTGGTCTGGGTGGGCACCGGCGAAGGCAATCCCCGAAACAGCGTCTCCGTGGGAGACGGCGTCTACAAATCGAACGACGGCGGCCGGACCTGGCAGCGCGCGGGGCTCGAAAAGACCGAGCGCATCCACCGCATCCTGCTCGATCCCCGGAATCCCCGCGTGGCCTACGCCGCCGCCATGGGCCAGGCCTGGGGCGAAAATCCCGAGCGCGGCGTCTTCAAGACCGAGGACGGCGGCAAGACCTGGCGCCGGGTGCTCTACGTGGACGAGCGGACCGGCGCCGCCGACCTCGTGATCGATCCTGAAAACCCGAACAAGCTCTTCGCCGCCATGTGGGACTACCGGCGCTGGCCCTGGGCCTTCCGCTCCGGCGGCCCCGGCTCCGGCCTCTACGTCTCCCACGACGCGGGCGAGACCTGGCGCCGGCTGACCGAGGACGAC
>DATEIO010000313.1:0-5199 GCA_035278895.1 Thermoanaerobaculia bacterium
CAGGCCGAGACCGGCGAGCGAGCGCGCGGCCTTCCCGGCGCTCCCGGCCCCGGGCGTGCGGCCGCAGACGACCTCGACCCAGCCGGCCGTGATCTCGGCCGTCCGCTTGCGGCCCTGGCTGGTCAGGACGGCGACCCGCCCTTCGGACCAGCCGAGCCGCGCCGTCTCGCTCCGGGCCGAGAGCTTCTGCACCAGCTCCTTGGCGCGGGCCGGTCCCATGCGCGCGATCTCCGGGTCGTAGAGGCCCGAGACCTCGGGGAGGGGCGAGACGTCGGGCGGGAGCGGGGCCGGCGCAGGCGGTGAGAGGCGCGCCTGGGCGAGCGCCTGGCGCAGGCCGTTCTCCAGGTCCGAGAGCTCGCAGGCACTCGTGTGGTGCCAGCCGATGCGGCCGGACTCCCGGACGCGGATCAGAACCGTGCGGTCGCTGTAGTCGTAGGATTCGCGCCGCCGCTTCTCGGTGCTCTCCTGGCCCCGGCGGAATTCGATCCAGAAGAGGTCCGTCGCGTCCGCGGGCGAGCCGGAGAGCAGCCGCTCCAGGCGGGCCACCATCTCTTCGAGTGGAACGAGACCGTCTCCGGGCATGGCGGGGGAGTGTAGCATCGGGCGCGGACCGGACAAGCTCCAAGGGGGCGTCCCCCCGTGGCTTGTTCTTTGCAGCCCACGGCTGTCACAATGGGCGGATCGATTCGGGAGAAACCTAGATGATTCCGAGGTTTACGTTGATTTTGCGGGCAGGAATCGCCGCCATTGCCCTCTTGGCCTTCACAAAACCTTCTCTCGGAGAGGACACTGCCGACCTCCTGCTGAGGCACGGCGTGTTCTATCCGGTCGAGCCGCCCGGCCGTGTCGAAGGGAGCCTCGCCGTCCGGGAAGGCCGCATCGTCTACCTGGGGCCGGACGCCGGCGCCGAGAAGCTCCGCGGCCCCAAGACGAAAGTCCTCGATCTCGCCGGCCGGGCCGTGACCCCCGGGCTGATCGACGCCCACTCCCACCTCGCCGGCCTGGGCGAGGCCCTGGCCCAGGTGGACCTCGTGGGGACGGCGACCTATGACGAAGTCATCCGCCGCGTGCGCGAGGCCGCTCAGAAGGTCCCCGCCGGCACCTGGGTGCGCGGCCGGGGGTGGGACCAGAACGACTGGCCCGACAAGCGCTTCCCGCTCCACGACGCGCTCTCCGCGGCCGTGCCCGGCCACCCGGTCTGGCTCGAGCGGGTCGACGGCCACGCCGCCCTGGTGAACGCCGCGGCCATGAAGATCCTGGGGATCGACGCCGCGATCCAGGATCCGTCCGGCGGCCGCTTCCTGCGCGACGAGGCCGGGAGGCCCACGGGCGTGCTCGTGGACAACGCCATGGGCGTGGTGGGGAGCCGGCTGCCCGCCGCCTCCGTGGAGGAGAGGAAGCGCCTGATCGCGCTCGCCGCCCGCCACTGCCTGGAGCGCGGCCTGACCACGGTGACCGACATGGGGATCGGCGACGCCGACTACCAGGCCTACAGCGCGCTGCGCCACGCGGACGAGCTGCCGATCCGTGCCTCCCTGTTCCTCACCGACGACGAGGCGCTCCTCGCGCGCTGGTTCGAGCGCGGGCCGGAGATCGACCCCGAGGCCCGGCTCCAGGTGCGCGGCGTCAAGCTCTACGTGGACGGCGCCCTGGGCAGCCGCGGCGCCGCCCTGGTCGAGCCCTACAGCGACGATTCCGGAAACCTGGGCCTCCTCGTCTCCTCCGGCGACCACTTGGCCGACGTCTCGCGGCGGGCCGGGCAGACCGGCTTCCAGGTCGCGATCCACGCGATCGGCGACCGCGGCGGCGTGGTGGCCCTGGACGCCATGGAGAGCGCCCTGGGCGGCCCCCGGCCCCAGGCCCGCTTCCGCCTGGAGCACGCCCAGGTGCTGCGGCTCCAGGACATCGACCGCATGGCGAAGCTCGGGATCATCGCCTCCATGCAGCCGACCCATGCCACCTCCGACATGCCCTGGGCCGGAGACCGGGTCGGGGAGCGGCGGCTCGAAGGGGCCTACGCCTGGCGCCGGGTCTTGAACGCCGGGGGCCGCCTCGCCCTGGGGAGCGACTTTCCCGTGGAGTCCGCGGATCCCCGGCTCGGCCTCTACGCCGCCGTGACCCGGCAGGACCTGGAAGGCAAGCCTCAGGGCGGCTGGCGGCCGGGCGAGAAGCTCACCCGCGAGGAGGCCCTCCGCGGCTTCACGCTGGACGCCGCCTGGTCGCTCTTCCTCGAAAACGAGGTGGGCTCGCTCGCGGTCGGCAAGAGAGCGGATCTGGTGGTCTTCGCCCGCGACCCGATGACGGTGTCCGAGGCGGAGATTCCGAAGGCGGAGATCGACTACACCCTGGTCAACGGGCAGGTGGTCTACGAAAGGGGGAGCCGCCGGTGACACGGCGTGCCCTCCGGGGCCCGCAGGCGTTGGCCCTGGCGCTTGCCCTGGGCCTCGCGGCCGTCTCTCCGGCGGCGATGGCCGACGGCTTCGAGACGCAGCGCCGCGCCATGGTCGAGACCCAGATCCGCCAGCGCGGCATCACCCAGCCCGAGGTGCTCGCGGCCATGGAGCAGGTGCCCCGCCACATGTTCGTGCCCGAGTCGGTGCGCGACAAGGCCTACGACAACCAGCCGATCAGCCTCGGACCGGGGCGGACCATCTACCAGCCCTATGTCGTGGCGCTCATGACGTCGCTCCTGGGCTTGAAACGGGGCGACAAGGTGCTCGAGGTGGGCACCGGCTCGGGCTACCATGCGGCCGTGCTCTCCCGCATCGCCCGCCAGGTCTACTCGGTCGAGATCGGTGAGACCGTGGCCCGGCAGGCATCCCAGCGCCTCTCCGTGCTCGGCTACCACAACGTCGAGGTGCGGGTGGGGGACGGCTACCAGGGGTGGCCCGACAAGGGCCCCTTCGACGCCATCCTGCTCTCGGTGGCGCCGCCGTACATCCCCAAGCCGCTCCTCGCCCAGCTCCGGGTGGGGGGCAAGCTGGTCGCGCCCGTGGGCGGCTTCTTCCAGGACCTCCAGGTGATCACCAAGACCGCGGACGGCCTGGAGAAGCGGACCGTCATTCCGGTCCGCCTGTCGCCCATGGCGGGGAAGGTGCAGGATGGCGGCGTCAAGTAGGCGCCGGGCCGCGGCCACGCTCCTCCTGACGCTCTTGACCGTGGGCGTCGCGGCCGACGACTTCGCGGCCGAGCGCCGCCGCATGGTCGAGGAGCAGATCCGCCGCCGCGCCCTGCGCGACCCCAAGGTGCTCGCGGCCATGGAGCAGGTGCCGCGCCACCGCTTCGTTCCCGACAACCTGCGGGCCCAGGCGTACGCCGACCATCCCCTGCCGATCGGCTACAAGCAGACCATCTCGCAGCCCTACATCGTGGCGCTCATGACCTCGCTCCTCCTCTTGAAGAAGGGGGACCGGGTGCTCGAGATCGGCACCGGCTCGGGCTACCAGGCCGCCGTCCTGTCGCGCATCGCCGGGGACGTCTACACGATCGAGATCGTCTCTCCCCTGGCGGACCGGGCGCGCCGCACGTTGAAAGACCTGGGCTACGACAACGTCCACGTGCGCACGGGCGACGGCTACAAGGGGTGGCCCGACCGGGCGCCCTTCGATGCCATCCTGGTCACCGCGGCCCCGCCCATCGTGCCCGAGCCGCTCCTCGTCCAGCTGAAGGTCGGCGGCCGCCTGGTCCTCCCGGTGGGGGACTACTTCCAGAACCTGACCGTCTACACCAAGCGGCCGGACGGCAGCTTCGAGAAGGAAAACGTCCTCCCCGTCCGCTTCGTCCCCATGACGGGCGAGGTCCAGCAGCAGAAGCCCCCGAAGAACCGGCCGCGCTAGGGCTCCTCCGCTCCGCCGGATCACGACCGGTCCGGATCGAACCTTGCGGGAGTGAACCAGTGACGGCGGTAGTACTCCCCGAGGCGCTCGAAGAGATCGCCCAGCGACTTGCCGTAAGCCAGGGCGTCCTGGAACACCAGCCAGGCCGCGAGAGCGTCGCTGTGCAGGCCCCAGCTTCGCATGACCGCGTACGACTCCGCCGCGAGCTGCGCCGCGCGCGCGGGCTCTCCCTGCCGGGTGAGCACCTGCGCAAGCTCGATCGTGACGAGCACAACCCCCTGGTTCAAGCCGAGGACGCGGAAGTCCTCCCGGAGCTGGCCGAAGATGCTCTCGGCCTGGGAAAGCTCGCCCAGGCGGTGCGCGATCTTGCCCTCGACCCAGTGCAGGCGAAGCTGGACCAGCTCGTCCTGGAACTGTCGATAGAGAGGCCGGGCCCGCTCGAGCACGGCAAGACCCTCCTCGGGCCGGCCGCTGTCGCTCAACAGCCCGGCGAGCGCGTGCTGAGCGCTCAGCTCCAGCCGCGGCTCCCTCACTTTGTCGACAAGGACCAGCGCCTTGCGGAGATGCGCGATCCCCCTCTCCGGGGCGACGTGTCCGATGATCTCGCCCATCTGGAGCAGGACTCTTCCCTGGAGGTGGGTGTCGCCCGCCTTCCGATAAATCTCGAGAGCCTCTTCCAGCACGGACTCCGCCGTTTCGAACTCCCCGATCTCCTTGACGTACGAGGCCTCCAGGCTCATGAGGGCGGCGCGGTCCAGGGGATCGTTCGAGCCCTCCTCTTCCAGGATCTTCCATGCTTCGTTGAAGGCGTTGCGGGCTCCCTCGAAGTCCTCGGCCACCCGCAGGGCATTGCCGAGCGCGCCCCACGCGGCGGAGCGGAGGTCGGCCCCGCGCCGCTCCCCGACCCGGTCCGGGTCCAGCCGCTCGGCGACCCGGAGGGCGAGACGGGAGATGTGGACCGCCTCGGCCGGCTCCGAGCGCAGGGCGGCGCGGCCCGCCTCCAGGAGCCGGTCGTAGAGGCCGAAGGTGTGGAAGCGCGCCTCGGCCTCCACGGTCGAGAGCCGCCGCTGCGGTGTGAGGGGCCGGAGATCCATCCACAGGGCCCACCCCTGGAGCTTCTCCAGGGCGAGCCGCTGCTCCTCCTCGCTCGCGAAGGCGAGGGCGCGCTCGAAGACCCTTTCATAGGCCCGCTCCCAGCCGGCCACCCGGCCTGACCCGAAGAGACCGGCCTCCGTAGCCACCCGGTGCGCCGCCTCCAGGCACCTCGCACACCCGCTCAAGAGGTGCCGCACGACGTTCTGCGCCTCCCGCCGGGAGACCTCGACCCGGATGAACCGGCCCAGCAACTCCTCCGAGACATGCC
>DATEIO010000314.1:0-6605 GCA_035278895.1 Thermoanaerobaculia bacterium
CGACCGCTCGGGCGAGGTGAACACGATCGCCGTCTACGACTTAGGGGGCGGCACGTTCGACATCTCGATCCTCCAGCTCTCCCAGGGGATCTTCGAGGTGCGCGCCACCGCGGGCGACACGTATCTCGGCGGCGAGGACTTTGACCAGCGGATCATGGACTGGCTGATCGAGGACTTCGAGCGGGAGACGGGGATCGACCTGCGCGAGGACCGGATGGCCCTCCAGCGCCTCAAGGAGGCGGCCGAGCGGGCCAAGTGCGAGCTTTCGGTGGCCGACGAGTCGCCGATCAACCTGCCGTTCATCTCGGCGGACCGGACCGGCCCGCGCCACCTCGCCCGGGTGCTCACCCGCCAGCAGTTTGAGGAGCTCGTGCGCGACCTCGTGGACCGGACCGAGGGCCCGTGCCTGGACGCCATGAAACAGGCGGGCCTGCGCGCCGACCAGATCGATGAGGTGCTCCTGGTGGGCGGCCAGACCCGTTCGCCGCTCGTGATCCGGGCCGTCGAGAAGATCTTCGGCCGGAAGCCCAACCGCGAGATCAACCCGGACGAGGTGGTCGCCATGGGCGCCGCCATCCAGGGCGCCATCCTGCGCGGCGACATCAAGGACCTGGTGCTCCTGGACGTCACGCCGCTCTCACTCGGCGTCGAGACCCAGGGCGGCCTCTTCACCCGGCTGATCGAGCGCAACTCGACGATCCCCACCAAGAACACCCAGATCTTCACGACCGTGGTGGACAACCAGCAGACCGTGGCGATCCACGTGCTCCAGGGGGAGCGGCAGATCGCGTCGGAGAACAAGTCGCTGGGCCGTTTCGAGCTGGTGGGCATACCGTCGGCCCCTCGCGGTGTTCCCCAGATCGAGGTCACGTTCGCCATCGACTCGAACGGCATCGTGAACGTGTCCGCGCGCGATATGGCGACCAACCTCTCGCAGAGCATCCAGATCAACCCGGCCGGAGGCCTGTCGGAGGACGAGGTCAACCGCCTGGTCATGGAAGCGGACAAGAACAGCCAGGCCGACGTGCAGCGGCGCGAGGTCCGCCAGCTCAAGAACCGGTTGGAGAGCCTGATCTACAGCAACGACCGGGTCTTCGTCCAGTTCAAGGACATGCTGCCGGACGGGGACGCCAAAAAGATCCAGGAGGCGCTCTCCCATGCCCGGCAGGCCTTGAACAACGAGCAGCGGGCCCAGCTCGAGGCCGCGATCTACGATTTGAACACCGTCTCCCGCACGCTCTCGGACGTGATGCTCACCCGGGCGGGCGGCCTCGGAACTTAGGATAGGGAAGCAATGGCCAAACGCGATTACTACGAGGTGCTCGGCGTCGAGCGGAGCGCCCCGGCGCAGGAGATCAAGTCCGCCTACCGCAAGATCGCGGTGCGCGATCATCCGGACAAGAACCCGGGCAACAAGGAGGCCGAGGAGCGCTTCAAGGAAGCGGCCGAGGCCTACGCCGTGCTGTCCGACCAGGACAAGCGGACGCGCTACGACCGCTTCGGCCACCAGGGCGTGGGCGGAGCCGGCGGCGGCTTCGGGGGGTTCGATCCGACGATCTTCGCCGACTTCTCGGACATCCTGGGCGACTTCTTCGGCTTCGGCGGTGCCGGGCGCCGGGGTGGCGGCTCCGGAATGACCCGGGGGGCCGACCTGCGCTACGACCTGACGCTCACCTTCGAGGAGGCGGCTTTCGGCACGGAGACGACGCTGCGCATTCCGCGCCTCGAAGGCTGCCCCAAGTGCTCGGGCACGGGGAGCGCCGACAACAAGCCCCCGGTCGTGTGCACTGCCTGCCGCGGCCAGGGCCAGGTGCGCTTCACCCAGGGCTTCTTCACCGTGGCCCGCACCTGCCCGCAGTGCCAGGGTGAGGGCCGGGTGGTCTCCGATCCCTGCACCGAGTGCAAGGGCGAGGGACGGGTCGAGAAGGAGCGCTCGATCTCGGTCAAGATCCCGGCCGGGGTGGACACGGGCGCCCGCCTGCGCCTCACGGGCGAGGGCGAGCACGGCCGCCGGGGCGGCCCGGCGGGGGACCTCTACGTCGTTCTCCAGGTGCGGCCCCACAAGCACTTCCGGCGCGACGGCTCGACCGTGCTCTCGAAGATGACCATCAGCTACCCGCAGGCGGTCCTGGGCACGACGGTCGACGTGGACACCCTCCACGGCAAATCGCCGCTGGACGTTCCTCCCGGCACGCCCCACGGCCGCGACTTCCGTCTCCGCGGCCAGGGCATCGACCGCCTGGACGGCAGCGGCCGGGGCGATCACGTGGTGAACATCCAGGTCGAGGTCCCCAATCCCCGCGACCTGTCCGCCGAAGAGGTCCAGATCCTCCGCCGGCTGGCCGAGCTCGGAGGGCATCAGGTCAAGGAGGAGAAGGGGGTTCTGGACCGGGTGAAGAACCTCTTCGGATAGATGCCCTACCTCCGCCGCCTCTATCTCGTCCCCCCCGACCTCGAAGACTCCTTCGTGGGGGATCTCTGGCTCGCCGGGACGCTCGGGGTGCAGTCCACGCCGGCTGCGGAGGGGCGGGTGCGGCTGGAGGCGTGGTTCGCTCCGGACGCTCCGCCGGTGCCGGTCGGGCCGGGGGTGGTCCTGGAGGCGGAGGAGCCGGTTCCGGATACGGATTGGTTCGCGCCGTACCGTGAGCGGGCGCGGCCGTTTCCGGTGGGGGAGACGCTGTTCGTCGATCCCCGGGAGCCGGAGGAGACGCCCGTGGAGATCCCGGAGGGGCGGCGGCTCCTGCGGATTCCGGCGCGGGCGGCGTTCGGCACGGGGAGCCACGAGTCCACGTCGCTCGCCCTGGAGCTGCTGGAAGACATGGACGTCCGGGGGCTGCGGGTGCTCGACGTGGGCACGGGCACGGGGGTCCTCTCCTTCGCGGCCCTCCTCTTCGGGGCGCAGTCCGCCGTGGGGTTTGACGTCGATCCCGCCTCCCCCTTCCACGCGCGGGACAACGGCCGCCTGAACGGCCTCCCGTTCCCGCTCTTCGCCGGCCGTTTGGCGGCAGTCCGCGAGCGACCCCTCTTCGACCTGGCGCTGGTCAACGTGGTGCCCGAGCAGATCCTTCCGGAGATGCCGGACCTCGTCTCTCTCCTTCGCCCCGGGGCCCAGATGATCCTCTCGGGGATTTTGGAGGACCGCGGCCGGCAGGTGCTTTCCGAGATGCGAGGCCTGGGCTTTTCCGAGCTCGACCGCCGGGAAGCCGGGGAGTGGGTGGCGTTCCGGGTGGGGATGGAGCCGGGGGCGTTCTGATCACCCTCCTCACCGATCCCGAAGCCTTCGACGATCCCGAGATCCGGGTCGAAGGCGACGCGTACCGGCATCTCTTCCGGGCGCGGCGGGTGGGGGTGGGAGAAGCGATGCGGGTGGTGGACGGCCGGGGGCGGGCGCGGTGGGGAGACGTGTCCCGCGTGGACCGGTCGTCCGCACTGGTACGACTGAGGGAGGCGGCGCCCGCCAACGAGCCCGCGTTCCGGCTGGAGCTTCTCGTGCCCACCTTCCGGCCCGAGCGGGCGTCCTGGCTCGTCGAAAAGGCGACGGAGGTGGGGGTTTCGGCCGTGCGGTTCGTCCACACCGCCCGCGCCCCGCGCGAATTCGGCGAGGGGACCCTGGAGCGGCTCCGGCGGGTGGCGGCGGCGGCTCTCGAGCAGTGCCACCGGGCGCTCCTGCCGGAGATCTCCGGCCCGCACGCCTGGCGCGAGGCCTTGGCACTCGCCTCGCGGGAAGGCCGCTGGGTGCTGGACACTGTCCTCGATTCCGAGTCCGGCTTGGCCGGCTGGGGCGAGGCGGGGGGGGCGTCCGGAACGCTGCTCGTGGGCCCCGAAGGGGGATGGTCCCCGGAGGAACGCCGCGAGACCCGGGAGGCGGGCTTCCGCCCGGTCCACCTGGGCGAGCGCGTCCTCCGCGTCGAGACCGCGGCGCTGGTCGGCGCGGCGGCGCTCCTGCTCCCGGTGGTTTCCGAATCTCGAAATTGACCCGCCCCGAGGCTTCACGCTAGCATCGGGCTCCATTACGACCCAAAGGAGGTCGCCTTGTCCAACCTCTTTGCCGGTATCCGCTACGTCTGGATGAACGGCCGGCTCGTGGACTTCGAGAAGGCTACGGTCCATGTGCTCAGCCATGCCCTCCACTACGGCTCGGGCGTGTTCGAAGGCATTCGCTGTTACAACACGAAACAGGGCCCGGCGGTCTTCCGCCTGCCGGAGCACATCGTGCGCCTGGAGAACTCGGCCAAGGTGTACCGCATGCCGCTCGCCTACACCAACCACGAGCTGTGCGAGGCCACCTGCGAGACGATCCGGGCGAACGGCCTGGATTCGTGCTATATCCGGCCGCTCGTCTACCGCGGTTTCGGCACCATGGGGGTCAACCCGCTGCGCTCGCCCGTCGAGGTGGTGATCGCGGTGTGGAACTGGGGCAAATACCTGGGCGAGGAGGCCGAGCAGGGGGTCGACGTCTGCGTCTCCTCCTGGCGCCGCATCTCGCCGGACGCGATGCCCGCGGTGGCCAAGGCGACGGGCAATTACCTGAATGCCCAGCTGATCAAGATGGAAGCGCTCGCGAACGGCTACATCGAGGGGATCGCGCTCGATGCCCGCGGGTTCGTCTCCGAAGGCTCGGGCGAGAACGTCTTCATGGTGCAGAACGGAGTCCTGATCACCCCGCCGCTCGCCGCATCGGTGCTCTCCGGCATCACCCGCGACGCGGTGGTGCGGATCGCGCAGGACCTGGGGATCACGGTGCGGGAGGAGCAGATCCCCCGCGGCCAGCTCTACACCTGCGACGAGCTGTTCATGACCGGCACGGCGGCCGAGATCACCCCGATCCGGTCGGTCGACCGCGTGCCGATCGGCCGCGGCTGCCCCGGCGAGGTCACCCGCCAGGTCATGAAGGAGTTCCAGGGCATCATCACGGGCGAGATCGAAGACCGGTACGGCTGGCTCTACAAGGTGGGGGCGCAGGAGGCGGTGGTCGAGGAGCAGCTCGCGACCGAGGCCGCCTCTTAAGGAGCGCCGATGAACATCAATGACCTGCTGAAGATCGCGGTGGAGCGCAAGGCGTCCGACCTTCACCTCAAGGTGGGGAGCCATCCGGTGATCCGGGTGGACGGCGACCTCATCCCGCTGGGGGAAATGAAACGCCTGATGCAGGAGGACACCATCGCGATGGCGTTCTCGATGATGAACGCCCGCCAGAAGCAGCGCTTCAAGGAGGAGTTCGAGCTCGACATCGCCTACTCGGTGCCGGGCCTCGGCCGCTTTCGCTGCAACGTGTTCCAGCAGCGCGGCGCCGTGGGGCTCGTCCTCCGCGTCATTCCGGCCCGCATCCAGAGCGTGCGCGAGCTGATGCTGCCCACGGTCCTGGAGCGCATCTGCGAGGAGCGGCGCGGCCTGATCCTCTGCACGGGCACGACCGGCTCGGGCAAGTCGACCAGCCTCGCGGCCATGATCGACTACATCAACGCCTTACGCACCGAGCACATCATGACGATCGAGGACCCGATCGAGTTCCTCCACCGCGACAAGAAGTCGATCGTCAACCAGCGCGAGATCGACGTGGACACCCGCTCCTTCTCGGGCGCCCTGCGCGCCGCTCTCCGCCAGGACCCCGACGTCATTCTCGTGGGCGAAATGCGCGACTACGAGACGATCGAGACCGCGCTCCTCGCGGCCGAGACGGGCCACCTGGTGTTCTCGACGCTCCACACCCTGGACGCGACGGAGACGATCAACCGCATCATCTCGGTCTTTCCTCCGCATCACCAGAAGCAGATCCGCATCCAGCTCTCGCAGGTGTTGAAGGCCGTCATCTCGCTGCGCCTCGTGCCCCGCGCCGACGGCATGGGCCGCGTGCCCGCGGTCGAGGTGCTGATCTCGACCGCCTACATCCGCGAGTGCATCGAGAACAAGGAGAAGACCAAGTTCATCCGCGAGCAGATCTCGCTGGGCACCAGCCAGTACGGCATGCAGACGTTCGACCAGTCGCTCTACCAGCTCTACCGGGGCGGCCTGATCACGCTGGACGAGGCCCTGAAGCGGGCCACGAACCCGGACGAGTTCCGCTTGAAGATCCAGGGCGTGCAGTTCACCGCCGACATCTCCCGCGATCAGATGGAGGAGTCGATCCAGATGCCGGGCGACGATCTGATGGGCGGCGAGCTGCAGTTCGAGATCGAGCAGCGCTGATCGCCCCTCAGGGCGACGTTCGGATAGCCCAGGGTGGAAACCCTGGGCGAAGAAGATCCGGCGGGTTCCCGAGCAGGTTTCGACCCCGGGGATGGTCTCTCCGGGGTTTTTCGTTGGTGGAGGTTGGGAGCGTGGGCGTGGTCGCCGTCGCCGTCCGTGGCCGTCACCGTCGCCGTGGCCGTCCGGCGCGGTCCCGGGTTGTGGCCGTACGTTGCCGTCCCTGCCCAGGGTTTCCACCCTGAGCTATCCGAACACCGCCCCAGGGGCGGGAAAAGAAGAAAATGCCCACCCCCTCCTGCTACGACAAAGCCGTCCAGCTCCTGGCCTCCCGTCCGCATTTCCGGGCGGAGCTGGCTGTGAAGCTTTCGCGGCGTGGCTATCCTCAAGAGGAAATCGAGGCGGCGCTCGAACGGTTGACG
>DATEIO010000315.1:0-10070 GCA_035278895.1 Thermoanaerobaculia bacterium
TGCGCGATCGACACGTCCAGCCGGCGCGGGAAGGCGGCCTCCAGCTCTTCGAGCGAGTGTTCCTGCCCATCCTCGGCCGGCGGCGTCTGGGCCGGCAGCGTGAGCGGCAGGGTTTCGAGCGCGCCCAGGTCGGCCAGCAGCCGCTCGCGGCCTTGCAACTCGTCGAGCTCGGCGCGTGCGAGATCCAGCTTGGCCCTCTCGTAATTCGACTGCTCGATCTCCAAGTCCAGGTCCGAGACGTTGCCTGCGTCGTGCTGGCGCCGCGTCAGCTCGGCCGAGGCCTCGGCCGTGGCGGCGATCGTCCGCTGCTGGGCGAGCGCCTGCTGCGCGGCCTGGAGCGTGTAGTAGTCCGCCCGCACCTCGGCGGCGAAGCCGAGCACCGCGCCCGTCACCCGCAGCCGGGCGGCTTCAAATTCGGCCTGCCCCAGGGAGCGCCGCCGGGGGAGCTGGAACAGGTCGATCAGGGTCTGCGTGATCCCGATCTCGAAAGGATTTCCGGGATTTCCGGAAAACCGCACCTCGCCATGGAAGAGGGGATTTCTCACGGTGCTCGCCGCGATCAGGTCGGCGCGCGCGACCCCCAGCTCTTCGAGCGAGGCGAGAAGGTCCCGGTTGTGGGTGAGCGCGATCTCGACTGCGCGCTCGACGCCGAGCTCCGCTTCAAGAAGCGGCCGCAGCGTCTCGTCACTGGGCGGCTCGATAGGCTGCTCCGGGCTCCAGGCGAGCGTCGGGCCGCTCCGTTCCGCGACCGCCTTCTTCACGTCGCCGACACCGGCATCGCGCGGCACCGAGGCACAGCCGGCAGCGAGCAGGGCCAAGGCGGCCCAGGCTCCTCGCATCCAGGGTCTCGTCATTCCTTCCTCCTCTCGACCAGTGTCATCCCACACTTCGGGCACTGGCCCGGGACGTCGCTCAAGACCTCGGGGTGCATCGGGCAGGTGTAGACCGTAGTTTCTTCCTGCGAGTGGCCTTCGTGCCCTTCATGGCCGGAATGCGTCTCCATTTCGGGAGCCTCCGTCCCGCGGCCGGCATCGACGTGGCGGTACGTGGCGCTCCCGTGTCCGCCGTGGCCCTCATGGCCCTCATGGCCGCCATGGCCACCATGGCCCGCCATCTCTTCGGACCGTTTCGCGTCGGCCACGGACGTTGGCGCAGGAGCGTCCAGCGGGTCGGGGCTCAGGGTCTTCGCCGGCTGTCCGGGCGCGGCATGGCTCGGGCCGTGGTGGTGTGCGGCGCCTTCCGCCGTCTTTGCCGGGGCTCCCGCGGCGCTCGGGTGGGGGCTCGGCGTGCTCGCGCAGCCCGCCAGCAGCACGGCGAGCGCAATCCATTTTCCAGACATCGTCATCCTCTCCGTCGAAAGGTTTTCAATCGCGGTCAGCGTCCGCCGGCCGCAACCGGAACGGAGCGCGCGGACACACTTCGGCTGGGAGGATCAGGCGAGGGGGATGTGATCGATACCGTGGGCGAACGGCGCGAGGGCCGCCTCGAACGCGGGCGCCTCGGCAGGCCCGGAGGGCAATGCGGCGAAGGCCAGGAAGCCGGAATGAACGACGGCGACCGACTGGCAGGTGGCCTGGCACAGGGCGTTGTGCTTACCCGCGCAGCAGTCCTCTTCGCCGCTCCCCGCCGAGACGCTGAGCCCGGTCGCGGTCTTCGCGGCGGCGGCCTCGTGGGAGTGGCACCCCGAATCAGCCGCCGCCTTGGGAGCTTCCGGAGCCGCCGCCTGGGCCTGGCACGGGTGGGGCCCGGCGCTCAGGCCGAGGCCGAGCACCAGCAAAAGGACCAGGGAGATCAGGCGGTTTCTCATTTCAGGGCTCATGGCAGACACACCTGCGCCACAGCAGCGCATCCTAGCACAACCTCTCCTTCCGGCTCCTGTATTTCACCGGCGGGTGTGCTATAAAAGTGCCATGCGCCGCCGTTCGGCCCAACTCTTTCTCGGTCTCGTCGTCCTGGGGATTTTCGGGCCCCTTGTCCTGACCGCGATCGCGTGCGGCGGTGACTGCTGCGACGGCGGCCACACCTGCGGCGCTCCCACGGGCGGCTTCTCTCTCTGCTGCCTGCACTCCGTTTCGAGCCTTCCCGATCCGGCCCTCTCCGGCTTCGAGCTGGCAGAAGGGGCCACCGTCGCTCCCCACCCCGAGCGCAGCGTCCCTCCCCCGGACCCGCGCGGCATCCTCCACGTTCCCAAAGCGTCCTGACCCGGTGTTTCTCCGCGGCGCCGTGCTGCCCATCGGGGGCGGCAAGGCCAAGTCTCGAAATCTGCAGACCCGAGGAGGTCAGGTCGTGAAGAAAAGCTTTTTGAAGATATGGATGGCGGGAGCCGTCCTGCTGGCTCTGCCGTCCGCGGCAGTGGCCGAGGTCCAGCGCATCGAGCTCGACGTCGCCGGCTACCTGTGCGGCCGCTGAGTGTACGGAATCAAGGCGGCCGTGCGCCGTCTCGACTTCGCACCCGAAGCCAAGGACATGGAGGTGATCGACGTCACCAGCGGACGCTTCGTCTTCAGGCCCCGCCCCGGCAAGGCGGTGTCGCTCGCGGCTCTGGAGAAAGCGATCACGCAGGCGGGCTATGAGATCGAAAAGACCCGCATCGAAGTCTCCGGCCAACTGACGGACGACGGCCGGCTGCGCATCCCCGAAACCGGCCAGGTCTTCCGACTGGTGGGAGAAAAACCTTCCGGAAATCTGGCGACGGTGGCCGGAGGCTGGAAGGCCGAGGGTGAGGAGCAGATCGTGCTGCTCGACGAGCCGCGGACCGGTGAGGAGAAACCATGAGAGGGATCGTCGCCGGTCTTCTGCTCGCTCTCCTTGCACCCGGAGCCGCCTCGAGCGCCCCCATCCGCACCAATACGGCCGGCACGGGCGTCTTCCAGGGATTCGACGTGCTGGGTGCCTTCGTCGCGGATCGCCAGTCCGGCGGCGGTGCCGAGGCACTGAGCCTGACTTCGACCGCCGAGCTGCGCTACACCCCGAGCACCCACTGGGTGTTCGGGGTGCGCGTGCCGGTCACCGTGGAAAACCGCGTCGAAAGCCCGGGGCTCGGCTCCGAGTCGGCTTCCGGGTTGGGCGACGTCGTCCTCACCGGCAAGCACCGCTTCTACCGTCAGGTCGGCCGCTGGCAGGACCGGCACGCGGCCGTCGAAGTCGGCGTCAAGCTCCCCACGGGAGTTACGGACCGGCCCGCGGACCCGCGCCTCTCCCCCGTTCTCCGCCACCGCCTCCAGCCAGGCACCGGCTCGACCGACCTCCTGGCCGACCTGATCTACCAGCAGGCGAGCGGAAAATGGGGCCAGGGCGCGGACGTGAGCTACCGCTGGAACGGAGAAGGGGAGGGGGATTACCGGCAGGGCAACGAGGTCCGCCTGAACGGAAGCCTGCAGTACATCCTGTTCCCCCGTGTCTACACCCAGCCGGGGCACGAGCTCTTCGTCCTCCTCGAGGGCACCGCCTTGTGGAAGGACGCCGACCGGCTGCAAGGGACCGGCCTGCCCGGGACGCAGCGCAGCGAGCTGCTCCTCGCTCCCGGGCTTCAGTACGTGGCGACCGAGAGGCTGTTCCTCGACCTGTCCGTGCAGTTTCCCGTGGCTTCGGACGTGGATGGGGAAGGGCTCGCGAGCGATTGGAACGCCCTGGCGAGCTTTCGGTTTGCATTCTAAAAGAGAGCCCCGTATGCCCCGGCTCATCCGCGGTGCTCCGGACGTTCAAGCCGGGCGTACGATAGGCTTGCCATGATGCCTTTCGGAAAGATTCCCTGTCTGCTTCTCCTGATCCTGGGGAGCGCCCTCCCGGCCCGGGCGGCGCTCTCCAATGCCCCCCATGAAGATGTCCATTTCCTGGCCGAGCACCTGCCGGAGAGCGGGATGGACGCCCGTTTCCTCTCGCTCCCCGGGCCCGGGGAGCCGCTGGCCGCGGGCCGCTGGCAGACGGTCGTGGAGGCCGGTTACGCCGCTACGTCCGCGGGCTTTTTCGACCTCGAAGGCCCCCTGGTGGCCGCGGCCGGGATCTACGGCCTGTCCGAGCGCTGGGGGATCGAGGGGTTGGCCTTCTACGACGCCTTGAAGGTTTCCGGCGGCGAGGGGCGCGAGGTGCTGCGCGCGCCGTTCGCACCGGGAGTCCCCCTCGATCTCCCCGAGTACGCCCGGTTCTCGAATCCGCGCGGCGACTACCTCCACTGGGGGATCGGCGCCGCCGCCGTGCGGGAGCTCTCCCCGGCCGGCTCGGCGAAGCGGTGGACACTCATGGCCGGTCTCCTCTGGGACCGCCTGGAGATGGACGGCTTCGCGGCCGACTACCGGATCGAGGGAGGGGAGAGCGCCGGAGTCTCCGGAGTGCTCGATCACAGTCTGACCGCGGACTTCTGGACCCCCTTCGTCGGCCTTCAGCAGACGCGCCCCTGGGGCCCTCGTTTCGCGCTCGTGCCGCGCGCGGTCGCCGGAGCGCCGTTGCCCCCCCGGGATTTTCCCGGCCGCATCACCGGGCCGGGCTTCGACCGGAGCAGCGAAGACCCCGGCGGAAATCCCGGCAAGATCGGAGACGCCTTCGTGGGCCTGGGGCTCGGCCTGCGGGACCGCCGCACCGGCCTGGAGGTGGATCTGGGAGGCACGCTCTACTTCTGGGGATTCGAGAAGCTCACCCATCCGGGTGTGGACCGCGCCCTCCTCATCCAGCTCTCCTGGAGAGGGTGGTGACCTCTGCGGCCGCCCTCCCCGCACTCCACCTCTCCTGCCAGCGGTGCACCAACTCGTAGAAGGTCGGCAACGCCAGCAAGGTGAACAACGTCGACGTCACGAGCCCGCCGATCATCACGACCGCGAGCGGCCGCTCGATCTCCGAGCCGTGGAGGTTCAGAACGAGGAGCGGCAGGAGGCCCAGGATCGCCGTGCCCGCGGTCATCAGCTTGGGGCGGACGCGGCCGATCGAGGCTTCGCGGAGGGCCTCTTCGAAAGGTTTTCCTTCGGCTAAAAGCGTGCGGGTCTGGGAGACCAGCACGAGGCCGTTCTGGACGGCGATGCCGAAGAGGCCGATCAGGCCCACGAGCGAGGAGACGTTCCAGGTCTCTCCCGCGAGCCAGAGGGCGAGGATGCCGCCGACGAAGGCGTCCGGCAGGGTGGCAAGGATGACCATCGTCTCCGCGAAGGAGCCCAGCGCGAGGTAGAGGAGAACGAGGACGGCCAGGAGGGCCACGGCGATCGCGAGGCCCAGGGAGCGCAACGCCCGGGCCTGGTTTTCCACCCGGCCGCCGATGTCGAAAAAGTAGCCGGTGGGCAGCTCGAGCTTTTCCGACAGCCGCTCGCGCACCTCGGCGGCCGTGCTCCCCAGGTCCCGGCCGGCCACGCTCGCCTCGACCGCGATCCGCCGGCTGCCGGCCTCGCGCTGGATGGACGCGGGGCCGAACGTCCGCTCCACGCGGGCGAGCTGTCCCAGGGGGACGCGGGTGCCGTCCCGGCCGTCGATCAGCAGGGACGAGAGGGCCGAGAGATCGCCGCGCCGGTCGTCCGCGAGGCGCACCACGAGGTCGAAGCGGCGCTGGCCCACCCAGACCTGCGAGACCTCCTCGCCCGCGAGACCGATCCGCAGGGCGTCGACCACGTCGGCCGGGGCGAGCCCCACCCGCGCCACGGCTTCGCGGTCCACGGTGATCCGCACCTGCGGCAGGCCGGTCAGCGCTTCGGCGCGGAGATCGGTGATCCCCTCGATCCCTTCCATCAGCTCCCTTGCCTCTTCCGCCAGGCTGGCCAGCCGGTCGAGGTCCGGGCCGTAGATCCGCACCTGGACGTCGGCAGGCGTGCCGCCCAGCCCCTCGTCGATCCGCATGCCGAGCGGCGTGGTGAAGAGAACGGCGACGCCCGGGACCTTCTCCAGCCGCTCGCGCATCTCCTCCTCCAGCTCTTCCAACGGACGGGAGCGCTCGGGCTTCAAGACCACCAGAACGTCCGAGATCACGTGCGGCATCGGGTCTTCGGTGCGCTCGGCGCGGCCGGTGCGCCGCACGACCTCCCGGACGTCGGGAAACCGGCGCAGCTCGTCTTCCACCCGGTGGTTCCGGCGGTCCACCTCGTCCAGCGAGGCCTCCGGCGGCAGGATGGTCTGGAGCAGGAGCGCCCCTTCGTCCAGGGCGGGCATGAAGTCGGAGCCGATCCGCAAGGCCAGGAGCAGCGCCGGGATCGTGACCGCGAGCGAGAGCACGCGCACGAGCCCCGCCCGGCGCATGGCGCGCTCGAGGAGAGGCGCGTAGATCGCCTTGATGCGGCGGATCAGCGCCACGTCCTCCTCCTTGCCGGGAGGGGCTGGCCGCAGCAGCCAGCCGGCGAGCACGGGGACGAGCGTCAAGGCGAGAGCCAGCGAGGCGGCCATCGCCGCGATGACCGCCGCCGCGAGCGGCCGGTACATGCGCCCCTCGATGCCGCTCATGGCGAAGAGGGGGGAAAACACCGCGATCACGATCAGTGTCGCGAAGGCGATCGGCCGCCCCACTTCCACGGCGGCGGCGAGCACCACCTCCCGGCGCGGCCGGCTTCCCGCAGAGACGGTCAGGCGGTGATAGACGTTTTCGGTGAGGATGATCGCCGCGTCGACCAGGAGGCCCACGGCGATGGCGAGCCCGCCCAGCGTCAAGGTGTTGAGCCCGATGCCGGCGGGTTTCAGGATCAGCCCGGAGAGCGCGATCGAGAGCGGCAGCGTCACGGTGACAATGAGGGCCGCCCGCAGGTTTCCCAGGAGGAGAAAGAGGACCGCCACCACGAGCACCGCCCCGAGAAGGACGGCGCGCCCCACGCCGCCCAGGGCGGACGAGACCAGCTCCGCCTGGTCGTAGAGGACGCGCACCTTCACCCCCGGCGGCATGCTCTTCGCGAGATCCCCGAGGGCCGCGCGCACGCCGCGCGCGACCGAGACCGTGTCGGCGCCGAACTGCTTGGAGATCCGGCAGCTGACGATCTCCTCGGCCAGCCCGTGCGCCATGCCGCGGCGGACCGCCGGAGCCTCGCGCACGTCGGCCACCTCTCCGAGCAGCACGGGCGTGGTGTCCCGCACGGCGACCACGGTGGCCGCCAGGTCGCCCACGTTTTCCGCGCGGCCCACGGCGCGCACGGTCCACTCGATCGGCCCCTGGGCCACGAAGCCTCCGGCGGCGTTCTCGTTGGCCCGCTCGACGGCCGTCATCACCTCGCCCAGCGTGACGCCCAGGGCCGCCATGCGCTCCGGATCGAGCTGCACCTGGAACTGTCGCAGGTGGCCGCCCAGCACCTCCACGGCCGCGACCCCGGGCACGCCCAGGAGGCGGTTTCTCACCTCGTATTCCGCGAGGTCCCGCAGCTCCATCAGGCCGGCTTTCCCCGGCTCTGCCTCGATCACCAGCTCCATCACCTCGTTCAGCCGGCCGGTCAGGCTGGAGACGAGCGGCGCGTCCGTCCCCGGCGGCAGGTCCCGCGCCATCTGGTTGACCCGCTCGGTGACGAGCTGGCGCGAGAGGTAGTAGTCGGCGTCGGGCTCGAACTCGACGCGCACGAGCGCCACGCCGGCCTGCGAGCTCGAGCGGATGCGGCGCACCTCGGGAAGGCCCGCGAGCGCCACCTCGAGGGGGATCGCGACCCCCGTCTCCAACTCCTCGGCGCCCATGGCCGGGTTCTGCACGTAGACGCTGAACACCGGCGTCGCCAGGTCGGGAAACACGTCGCGCTCCAGATCGGCGAGCCACACCGCGCCGGCCACGGCCGCAGCCAGGGCCAGGAGAAGGGTCAGGAACGGCTTTGCAAAGGAGCCGGTGAGGATTCGTTCGATCATGGATTTCCCCTAATGGTGGTGGTGCTCCCCGCCGCCTTCCTTCTTCTCGGCCTCCGCGCGCAGCACGAAGGCGCCCTCGACCACGACGGGCTCTCCCGGCTTCAAGCCGGAGAGGACCGCCACCTCGTTCCCAAGGTCGCGCCCGCGCTCCACCGGCCGCACCTCGAACTTCCCTTCGCCCCGGGGGAGGAAGACCACCCACTGGTCGTCCATGCGCTGAAGGGCCGTCGCCGGCACGGCCACGACCTGCTCGCCCTCGCCGCCGGTGTCGATCCAGGCGGTGGCGAACATCCCCGGCTTCAGCCGGCCTCCTTCGTTGGCCAGGACGACACGGACGGGGACGGTCCGCGAATGGGCGTCCACCTCCCGGCCGACCCACTCGACCTCGCCGCGGAGCTTCTGTCCGGGGAGAGCGGCCAGCGTGATCTCGGCGGACGAGCCCGGCCGCACCCGGGTCACGTCGCGCTCCGGCGCCTGCGCGACGAGCCAGAGGCGCGAGAGATCGCCGATCCGGAACAGGACCTGGGAGGGATCGGCGCTCTGTCCCTGGACCGCCTTGCGCTCCAGCACGGTTCCGGAGATCGGGGAGAGCAGGGCGAAGCCGGAGAGCCCGCCGCCTCCGCTCCTCCCCACCCCCAGCGCTTCGAGCGACGCTTCGGCCGCCCGCAGCTCCGCCTCGGCCTCGGCCGAGTCCGCCTCGGCCCGCTGCAGCTCGCCCCGGGATACGATCCGCTCTTCGGCCAAGCCGCGCTTCCTCTCCACGGTCTTGCGGGCCAGCTCCGCCCGCGCCTGCGCAGCAGTCAACGCAGCCCGCGCCTGCCCCAGCTCGACGCTCTGCAGCTCCGCCAGCGCCTGGCCGCGCCGCACGGGCTGCCCCGGCTGGGCGGTCAGGCGCACGATCCGGCCGGGGATCGGCGCTCCCACCTCGGCGTAGGCCGTCTCGTTCACTTTCAGCTCTCCCAGCGCGGTCACCCCCTCGCCTCCCGGGCGCAGCTCAGCGGGGAAGGTGGTGATCTTCAGATCCCGGAGCACCTCCGCGTCGACCGCGAGCACTCCCTCTTCCTCGGCGTGCTCCTCCCCGGCATGCTCCTCCTCGGCGTGCTCCTCTCCGGCGTGCTCCTCCGCCTCCTCCTTCGTCTCTCCGCTTCCACACCCGGCGAGAGGGAGGAGAAGGGCGATCCAGACCATCCAGGCTCTCGTCGTCATGGCAGCGCTCCGGCGGCCGCCTCCAGCTCGAAGCGCGTCAGCGAGGCTTCGAGGAGGCGGTCCAGGTAGGTGAGGCGGGTTTCCAGGATCTCGCGGCGGATCAGGAGGAGCTCCCCCAGATCAATCTCGCCGGCTTCGAAGCTCTTTACGGCCAGGGACTCGTTGTCGTCCAGGGCGGGTAGGGCCGTCTGCTCCAGCTCCCGCACCGCCTCGAGGCGCCGGGTCAGGGCCGAATACCGTCCCCGCACCTCGGCTTCGGCGGCGGCGCGGGCGGCGGCGAGCGCCTGGCGCAGGGCCGCGGCCCGGGCCTCGCCCACGGCGATCGTCTCCTGGCCCCGGTTGTGGACCGGAAGGCTCACGACGACGCCCGCCGTCACGATCTCCGCCCCCTCTTCCCGGCCGACGCCGCCGCGCACTCCCAGGCCGGGTTGGGCCAGGGCCCGGCCGAGCAGAGCCTCGGCCTCGGCCTCGCGCAGCTCGGCGGCGAGAGCGCGGAGGTCCGGCCGGTTTTCGAGCCCCGCGAGCAGGGCCGGGAGCTCCAGAGGCGGGCGCGCCGGGAGGTCGCCCCGGATCTCCAGGGGCTCTCCCGGTGGCAGGCCGAGCAGCGCCTCGAGCTCTGCAAGCGCCGAGCTCCCTTCGGCCCCTGCTTCGGCCTGTTCGGCCCGGGCGGAGGCCGCGGCGGTGCGGGCGCGGTTCAGCTCCAGCGCGGTCGCCTCGCCGGCCTCGTAGCGCCTTTCGGTCGCGGCCAGCAGCGCGTCCGCGGCTTCGCGGTTCCGGGTCCGCAGCGCGGCGCGGTCCCGGGCCCTCAGAATGCGGACGAACGCCGTCCCCACGTCCCGCGCGAGCAGGCGCCGGGCCTCGTCGAGCTCGGCCTCTGCCCGATCGAGAGCGGCCTGGGTTCCCGCGAGCCGGGCGGTCCGCTGGCGTCCGGCGTACAGGCCCTGCGAGACGGCGGCCTCGAAGTCGAGGAAGTCGTCCTCGGCGCGCCGGTAGCCGCCATTCACCTCCAGCTCCGGGTTCTCCTGGAACCGGCGGCCGGCCTGGGTCTGCCGGGCCCGGGCCTCCTCGACCCGGCCGCGCGC
>DATEIO010000316.1:0-9341 GCA_035278895.1 Thermoanaerobaculia bacterium
CCGGGGATGCCGAAGTCCGGCAGGGGGACGTTCTGGAGGTGGAACATGACCTGGAAGAGCGGCTGGCGGGAGAGGTCCCGCTCGGGCTGCAGCTCTTCGACCAGCCTCTCGAAGGGGAGCGACTGGTGGGCCCACGCGCCGAGAGCCGTCTCGCGGGCGCGGCCGACGAGATCCGCGAAGGCGGGATTGCCCGACGCGTCCGTCCGCAGCACGAGGGTGTTGACGAAGAAGCCGATCAGCCCTTCCACCTCCGAGCGCTCGCGGTTGGCGACCGGCGAGCCGAGGACGATCTCCTCCTGCCCCGTGATCCTGGAAAGGAGCGCCTGGAAGCCGGCAAGGAGGACCATGAAGAGCGTGGCTCCCCGCTCACGGGCCACGGCGCGGAGCCGGGCGGCGAGATCTGCAGGAAGCTCGGCCTTGATTCCAGCCCCGCGGAACGTCTGCCGCGGCGGGCGCGGCCGGTCGGCCGGGAGCTGGAGCACCGGGAGGTCCGCGAGCCGCCCGGCCCACCAGGAAAGCTCCCGGTCCCAGGCCTCGCCCGCGAACCGCTCGCGCTGCCAGACCGCGTAGTCCGCGTACTGAACCGGCGGCGGAACGAGCGGAGACGGCCTGCCTTCGGCGAAGGCCGCGTAGAGAGCGAGAAGGCTCCGGTAGAGCACGCCCACGGACCACGCGTCGGACACGATGTGGTGGAGGGTCGTGAGCAGCACCCGCTCCCCTTCCCCCAGGCGCAGCAGGGTGAGACGCGCGAGCGGTCCCCGCGAAAGATCGAAGGGACGCCGCGCCTCCTCCTCCGCGAGGCGGAGCGCCTCGGCCTCGCGCAGGGCGGCGGGCAGGACGGAGAGGTCCGCCACCGGCAGGGGCAGGACGAGCGCGGGAGCCGCCATCTGCATTGGCCGGCCATCCACCGCGTGAAACGTGGTGCGCAGGGATTCGTGGACGCGGACGATCTCGTTGAACGCCGCCCCGAGCGCCCGCTCGTCCAGGTCCCCCGTGAAGCGCACGGCCGAGGGGACGTTGTAGTAGGCGCTACCCGGAGCCAAGCGGTCCAGGAACCAGAGCCGCTGCTGGGCAAAGGAGAGGGGGAGCCCTTCGCCCGGAACGCGAGGGACCGGGACGAGCGGCGGCGCCGCCGGCCCCTCTCCGCGCCAAGCCTCCTCCACCCGGGCAGCCAAGCCGGCCACGGTGGGGGCTTCGAAGACGTTGCGAAGCGAGATCTCGACGCCCAGGGCGTCCCGCACCCGCGCCACGAGTTGGGCGCCCAGGAGCGAATGCCCGCCCAGCTCGAAGAAGTCGTCGTAGACGCCCACCCGCTCGCGCCCCAGGAGCCCGGCCCAGATCTCGGCCAGGATCTCCTCCAGAGGCGTGCGCGGGGCGGCGGGCTCGGCGGGAGCGGAAATCTCCTCTGCGCCCGACGCGGGAAGGGCGGAGCGGTCCACCTTGCCGCTCGGCGAAAGCGGGAGGGCCGACAGGACGACGAGGTCCGTGGGCACCAGGTAATCCGGCAGGCGCTCGGCCAGGAAGGGACGAAGCGCCTGGAGCGACGGCGTCCCTTCCCGCGGCACCACGTAGGCCACAAGGCGGTCGCCGCGAACGAGCACCGCCGCGTCCCGCACCGAGCCGTGCGCCCGGAGCACCGCCTCGATCTCGCCCGGATCGAAGCGGTAGCCCCGCACCTTGTTCTGCCCGCCGATCCGACCCAGGAACTCGAGCGCGCCGTCCGCCCGCAGACGCCCCAGATCGCCCGAGCGGTACATCCGCGCCCCCGGCTCCCCGGAGAACGGATCGGGCCGGAAGGACTCCGCGGTCTGGTCCGGGCGATCCAGATACCCCCGGGCCGGGGCCACGCCGCCGATCCAGATCTCGCCCGGAAATCCTTCGGGAACGAGCTTTCCCCACGGGTCCAGCAGGTACAGCCGCGCGTTGTGGACCGGCCGCCCCACCGGAACCGCGCGGTCCGAAGCCCGCCGCTCCGCCACCCACGATGCCACCTGAACCGTCGTCTCCGTGGGGCCGTAGAGGTTGATCAGCTCGATCCGGTCCGACAGCCGGTGGACCCGCGCGCGGAGATCTTCGGTCAGCGGCTCGCCGCCGCAGAAAAGGCGAGCGAGGGATGGACAGCCTTCGAGATACCCGCCATCCAGCAGCAGGCGCAGCAACGCCGGCACGACCTGGAGGGACGTCACCTCCCGCTCGCGAAGCACCCGCCCCATCTCGACCGGATCGCGGTGCGCGCCCGGAGCCGCCAGCACCAGCTCCGCCCCGGCCGCCAGAGGCGCCAGGATCTCCCACACCGATGCGTCGAAGCTCGACGGCGTCTTCTGGAGCACCCGGTGCCCCGGCCCCAGGGGATAGGCGTCCAGCATCCACCGGCTCTGGTTCGTCAACGCCCGGTGGCGGACCACCACCCCCTTGGGCGTGCCCGTGGACCCGGAGGTGTACAGGACGTACGCGGCGCTTTCGGGATGCGGGTCCGGAAGGTTCCGAGCCTCCCCCGATCCATCCTCTGCGAGGAGAACCACCTCCACCCCCGAAGCCTCCAACCGCCCCCGCAGGTGATCCTGAATCAACAGCACCGGCGCCTTCGAATCCCCCAGCATGAATTCCAGCCGCGCCGCCGGATAGGACGGATCGAGCGGCACCCACGCGCCGCCGGCCTCCAGAATGGCGAGGAGGCCCACGATCATCTCGGGCGAGCGTTCGGCGCAGAGGCCCACCCGCGTTTCCAATCCCACGCCGAGGCTTTGCAGATGGACGGCAAGCTGGCGCACCCGCCCGGCAAGCTCTTCGTAGGTCACGCGGAGCCCGTCCTCGCCGGAGAGGGCGACGGCGTCCGGGGACTGTTCGAGGATCAGGCGGTGGACCGGCACGGACGGGATAGGGATTTCCGGCCCGGCCAGATCCCGGAGAAGGCGTTCGCGCTCCTCGGGACGGGTCAGCTCCACGTCTCCGAGCCGGTCAGCGGGCTCCACGTTCTCCAGGACGGCCCGGAAGGCTTCGAGAATCCGGTGCGCCTCCTCCTCCGTGAAGCGGGCCGCGTCGTAGCCCAGCTCCAGGACAAGCCCTCGGGCTGAGAGGAGCAGCTCGAAGCGCTCGGTCCAACCGCGGACGCTCTCGATTTCGAAGCGGACGGGCCCGGCCGGCTCTGGGTCCGCCGGCTCGGCGAAACGGAAGCCGGCGGGGAGAAAGCCGCCCTGGGGGAAGAAGTAGTCCTGCCAGTCCTCGAGCTCGGCCAGCCTCGCGGCGGCGCGGTCGGCCAGCTCGCCGAAGGAGAGGCCGTCCGCCACTGGGAGGCGCACGGGGAGGAAGCGGGCGAAGGGACCGGCCGCGGTGTCGAAGCCTTCGTAGTGGCGGCCGGGGTATTCGACGCCGATCGCCTCGCCGGGGAGGCCGAGCCTCCAGAGCAGCGTCCGCCACGCCGCGAGGAGGGTGGCGGCGGGAGCGGAGGTTTCCAGACGGAGGGAGATCCATTGCGGGCGGAACGGTGAGGAATCGTCTCCGGCCGGCAGCGTCCCCTCCTCGCGCCAGAGCTCCCGGCCGGCTTCGGTCTCTTCGGACTCCAGCAGCTCGTTCAGCGCCTCGGCCACGTCGGCGTACTGCGCGGGCGGCTCGTCCTCAAGACGGCCGGCATAGGCGCGGGCGAGATCGCGGACGATCACTTCGAGGGCGGCGGCGTCGGCCACGAAGGCGTGGGCGGTGAGGAGCAGGTGGTGGCTCTCCGGCCCCTCGAGGAACAGGGCGGCGGCGAAGGGGGGCTCCTCGTCCGGACGCAACGGGCCGGGAGCGTCGGCCAGGCGGACGGGCTCCGGCGGCTGGATCACCTGGGCGGGCTGGCTCATCCCCGGCGGCACGGGGAAGACCGTGCGGAGGATCTCGTGGCGGGCCACCACCTCTCCCAGAGCCGTTTCCAGGCGGGCGCGGTCGAGCGGACCCGTGATCCGCACCACGGCCTCGGCGCGGTAGGGAGAGCCCTCCGCCTCCTTCGCAAGCGTCCACAGGCGGCGCTGCTGGGGGGAGAGCCGGAAGCCCTGGACGGCCGTCTCCGCCATCAGGGGAGATCCTCGCGGACGTGCGGGTCCGCCATGGCCACCGCGATCCTGCGCGGGCCGGTGAACGGGTTCCTGGCGTGCGCGGTCAGCATGTTGTCGATCAGGAGGACGTCCCCCTGCCCCCAGGGGAAGGCCGTCATCTCGTCGAGGTATGCCCGCCGCAGGTGCTCGACCACGTCGGGCTCGATGGGCGATCCATCCCCATAATAGGTGTTGTTCGGGAGGTCGTCCGTGCCGAAATCCCGGAGCAGCGGCTCGCGGATGGCGGGCGAGAGCGTCGAGACGTGGAAGAAGGTCGCGTGATTGAACCAGACCGTCTCGCCCGTGCGCGGGTGGACGGCGGTCGCGGACCGCACCTGGCGGGTGCGGAGACGGTCGCCGTCCCGCCACTCGAAGTCGATGCCGGCGTCCCGGCAGTAGGCCTCGACCCGGGCGCGGTCGTCCGTCTGGAACACCGTCTGCCAGGAGAGGCCGAAGCCGGGGTGGAAGTTCCGCACGTACATCCAGCCGCGCCGGGCGAAGCGCTCGCGCACCTCGGGATCGATGCGCGCATAGATCCTGCGGGTGTCTCCCACCGGGGTCTCGCCGCCCGTGTCGGGCGGGACCACGCAGGAGAAGAAGAGCTTCAGCGGGAAGCGCTTCGCGTAGGAGTGCTCGTTGTGGGGAAAGATCGTCTCGGCCGCCGGGTAGTCCGTCGAGGTGTAGACGCGGTCTGCCAGCTCGTGCCGCGGCGAGGAGCGCTCGCGGTACTCCAGCAGATCGCCGCACACGGCGCGGACGAAGCGCTGGAGCCCGTCGGTGCCTTCGACGCCAAAGCCCCGGAAGAGGAGCGCGCCGTGGCGCAGGAGCTTCTGCTCGATGGCCTCGCGGTTGGCCTCGGCCCAGGAGAAGACGTCCACCTCCGGCACGGCCGGGGTGAGGACGAGCGGGAGCCCCCCTTCTTCGCGGACCAGGTCCTCGACGGGGGCCACGGCGGCCCGGCGGGCGCCCAGGGCGAGCTTCTTCGGAGGCTTCGGAACGTCACTCATGAGATCTCCTTCGGACCGTCTTCAAAGTCTTCAAACGCGCTTTTGACAGCGATTCCCTCTCGGCCTCGATCCGGCTCCGCCGCTCTGTGGCCAGATGGGCGAGCAGAGCCGAGACCCGCTCCCCGGGCGCCGCCACGGCCCGCCGCAGGAGGGTCTCGTAGTCTTCGAGGAGGCGGTCGACGGTGGCCGCCTCGAAGAGGTCCGCGTCATACCGCAACATCCCGAGGAGCCCGTCGGCTTCCTCGGCGATGTAGAGAGAGAGGTCGAACACGGCGGCTCCCCCCTCGATGTCCAGGGGAGAGACCGCGACCCCGCCCAGGTCCAGCTCCGCCTCGGGCACGTTGTAGAGGCCGAACATGACCTGGAAGAGGGGATTCCTCGAGAGCGACCGCTTGGGCGCCAGCTCTTCGACCAGGCGGCCGAAGGGGAGCTCCTGGCGGGCGAAGGCGTCGAGCGCGGTCTCGCGGACCCGGTCCAGGACCTGGGAGACGGTGGGATCGCCCGCGAGATCCACCCGCAGCACGAGCTGGTTGACGAAGAATCCGACGAGCTCCTCGGTCCCGAGAAAGGTCCGGCCGGCCACGTCCACGCCCACCACGAGGTCGTCCTCCCCCGTGCGGGCGTAGAGGAGGATCTCGAACACGGAGAGGAGGGCCATGAACAGGGTCACCTGGCACTCGCGGCAGAGCGCGCGGACGGCCTGGGCGACGTCGGCCGGAAGGCGGAGGGACCGCATGCCGCCGCGGAACCGGCGCACGGCCGGGCGCGGGCGGTCCGTGGGGACCTCCAGGGCCTCCGGGGCTCCGGCCAGGCGTTCCCGCCACCACGCGAGCTGCGCCGGAAGCTCCGGCCCGGCCATCCACTCCCGCTGCCTGCGCGCGTAGTCCGCGTACTGAATCGGCAGCGGAGGCAGGGGGGACGCCGCGAGGAGGGCGGCCAGCTCGCGGGTGATCACGGCCATGGACCACGCGTCCGAGATGATGTGGTGGAGGGTGAGGAGCAGGACGTGCTCATCGGTTTCCAGGCGGACGAGGCGCACCCGGGAGAGCGGTCCGCGGACGAGGTCGAAGGGGAGCAGGAATTCTTCGTTCAGGAGCCGGGACAGCTCGGCCGTCCGCGCGCTTTCCGGGAGAGCCGAGAGGTCCGCCACCGGCAGCTCCACGGGAGCCGGCGGGTGGACCACCTGCACAGGCACGCCCCCCTGCTCCGCGAAGGTGGCGCGGAGCACCTCGTGGCGCCGGGCGATCTCCGCGAAGCACCGCTCGAGGAGCGGCACGTTCAGCCGGCCCGTCAGGCGGAGCGCATTCGCCGTGTTGTAGGCCGCGCTTCCCGGATTCAAGCGGTCCTGGAGCCACAGCCGCTCCTGGCCGAAGGAGACCGGCGAGACGCTCCGGATCTCCTCCGCGAGCCCGAGCCCCCGTTCCTTCAACCGCCGCGCCGCCTCCACCAGCTCGGGCCAGTGAAGGAGAACAAGGCCGTGGTTTGTGATCAGCCGCTGCGCGAGCCGGCGCGCCTCTTCGACGTCCCGCCCATAGAGCAGGTCCAACGGCACGCCGAAATCCGGCTCCGCCGCGTGCTTGCGGAGCACGTCCAGATACCGGCGCACGTCCGCCTCCCAAAGCTCCGCTCCCTCCCCTTCGGCCGGATCGAACGTGGCCAAGCGGGCCTCCAGCTCCAAAGCGAACGCCTCGGCCCGGGCGCGGACGCTTCGGAGCGCCAGGGCGTCGAAGTCGGAGGGCGGCATCTTCCCGAGATTCAGGAGATAGCGGCCCAACTGCCTCAAGGCCTCCGCAGGATCGGCCGAATCCGGCGCAAAGCCTTCCAGGAGCGCTGAGACGAGCCGCGAATGATCGACGCCCGAGGCGCTGCGAGCCATCTCCCCGGGCCAGAACCGCCGGACCTCCACGGGCTCGTGCGCCGCCACCCACGGCAGGTGTCCCACCTGCGCTCCGTGGAAGCAGAGCTGGAGCGTGATGCCGAAGAGCAGGTCCTCCCCCCAGAGCACGGGCGGGAAGGGCGGGAGGAGGAGGCGGTTGTCCAGCCCCGTGAACAGGGTGGCCATGAAGGAGTCGCCGTCGCCCATCGTCGTCCGCGGCACCGAGCGCACGATCTCCTTGCTCGCCGTGGCTGTCCGGTATCCCTCGGCCGTCTCCACCAGCCGCCGCCGGCTCTCCCCTTCGAGAAGCATGTAGAACGACGGCGAGTGCCACCCGCAGTCCCCGGCCCAGCCGTTCGTCGTCACCAGCACCGGCTGCCCGAGGAGCCCCTCGTGGAATCCCGCGAGGTCTGCCGGCCGGAGGTCGAGCGACGCCAGGGCCTCGGAGCGGCCGGCGAAGGCCCGGATCTCCCCCGGATCGCGCCCGGAGAGGAACGCCGTGCCGGGCACGGTGCCGGAGACCACGTCCGTCCCCTCCTCCTGGCCCGGAGAGGGCGCCACAAGGCTCAGGGTGTCGTCGTCCACGCTCAACACCCCCTCCCCCACCGTGGCGAGGAGGACGGCGTTGCGGTTCGCGCCTACGGTGAGGCCGATCCCCAGGGGATCGAGGAGGGCGGCCTCCGCCACGCTGAAGTTCACCCCCGCCTCGGCGGCGAGGTCCGCGGCGAAGCGGCGCTTCTCTTCGAGGCCCGCGTAGAGGATGGTGACACCGAGGCGCTCCTGGAGATCGCGCAGACGGCGGCGGTATTCGGCGCGAACGGCGGGGTCCTTGGAGTCGTTCATCACCAGGAAATGGCGGTGGGGGGCGGTTGCGGCGTAGCTTTCGAGGCCCCGGGCGAGGACGTCGGGACGGTTGGCGGTGGGGAAGGCGACCGTGGAGATCAAACGCTCCACAACCGGGATTGCCCGTAGGGTGCGCTGTGCGCACGTGTCGTTTTCCACCACCCTCCCCGTGCGCACAGCGCACCCTACGGCAAGACCGCCCGCAGGCGTCTCCACCCCAGCAATCGCCTCCGCCAGCCCCTCCACCGTGGGCCGGTCGAAGAAGCTCTTCATAGGGATCAAAACCCCCAGATCCTCGCGCACGCGGGTGGCGACGCGGGTCATCAGCAGCGAGTGCCCGCCGAGCGCGAAGAAGCTCTCGTCGCGGCCGACGGATTCCACCTCCAGAAGCTCGGCCCAGAGGGCGGCCAGCCTCTCTTCGAGGGGATTCGCCGGAGCCTCGGCGTCCCGCGGCGCAACGGCGGTTTCCAGGTTCTCCAAAGCCCGGCGGTCCACCTTGCCGTGGGGAGTCAAGGGGAGCGTCTGGAGGGAAACGAAGCTCGCGGGCACCATGTGCTCGGGGAGCGTTTCGAGCAGGAGGCTCCGCAGCTCCTCCGCCGGGGGAATCTCGCGGCCGGCGCGGGGAGCGAGGAAGGCGACGAGGCGAATATCTTCGGCAGAGACGCGGCGCGCCAGCACGGCCGCCTCCCCCACCGCGGGATGGCGGACGAGGGCGGATTCGATCTCTCCGGGCTCGATGCGGAAGCCCCGCACCTTGAGCTGCTGGTCGGCCCGGCCCAGGTACTCGATTTCGCCGTCCGCGCGGCGCCGGGCGAGGTCTCCCGAGCGGTAGAGGCGGGCGCCGTGCTCGCCGGGGAGGAAGCGCTCGGCCGTCAGCTCCGGCCGGCCGTGGTAGCCGCGAGCGACTCCAGCGCCTCCCACGAAGATCTCCCCCACCACCCCCGGCGGCACGGGCCGGAGGGCGCGGTCCAAGAGGTAGAGGGAGAGGTCCGGGAGCGGCGCGCCGATCACGCTCCCCGCGTCCAGGTCGGCCCGGGTGAGCGGCCGGTGGGTCACGTGGACCGTGGTCTCGGTGATGCCGAACATGTTGACGAGGACCGGCTGCTCGTCGCCATGCCGGTCGAGCCACGGCTGCAGCTTCGCGGGCTCCAGGGCCTCGCCTCCGAAGATCACCCAGCGGAGGCGGAGAGGGTCTCCTTCGACCTGCTGGAGTTGGTAGAAGGCGGAGGGGGTCTGGTTGAGCACCGTCACCCCCTCGCGGGCGAGCAGCTCGCGGAACGCCTCGGGCGAGCGGGCCACCCAGCGCGGCACGACGACGAGCCGGCCGCCGTGGAGGAGGGCGCCCCAGATCTCCCAGACCGAGAAGTCGAAGGAGTAGGAGTGGAAGAGGGTCCACACGTCGCCCGGCCCGAAACCGAAGGAAGCGCTCGCCGCGAACAGGCGCGCGGCCTGGCGGTGGGTGACCATCACGCCCTTGGGCCGGCCCGTGGAGCCGGAGGTGTAGATGACGTAGGCCAGGGCGTCCGGCTCGACGTCCACCTCGGG
>DATEIO010000317.1:0-3057 GCA_035278895.1 Thermoanaerobaculia bacterium
CCCGTCCTCGGCGCGGTACGACATGCGGGTGCCGGCCCGCGTCTACGCCGACGAGGAGCTCTGGAAGCAGATCTCCAGGGACCGCACGCTCGCGCAGCTCGTCAACGTGTCGACGATGCCCGGCATCACCGGGGCGGCCTACGCCATGCCGGACGCCCACGAGGGATACGGCTTTCCGGTGGGGGGCGTAGCCGCGTTCCGGGCGTCCGACGGCGTCATCTCCCCGGGCGGCGTGGGCTACGACATCAACTGCGGCGTGCGGCTCCTCGCCGCTTCCGTCCAGGCCGCCGAGCTGGGGCATGCACGGCTCGAGGGGATCGTCCACGACCTCTCGCGCGCCATCCCCTCGGGCACGGGGCAGGGGAGCCATCTCCGCTTCTCGGACGAGGATTTCGAGCGCGTCCTGGCCGAGGGGTGCCGCTACCTGGCGGAGAAGGGGCTCGCGACACCGGAAGATCTCGCGGCGATCGAGGCGGGCGGGGCCCTCCCGCAGGCCGATCCGAAGAGCGTCTCCGAGCGCGCCAAGCAGCGCGGCCGGGGACAGCTCGGCTCGATCGGCTCGGGCAACCACTTCGTCGAAGTGCAGAAGGTCGACAAGGTGTTCGACCTCCACGCGGCCGAGACCCTGGGCCTCCGCGCAGGGCAGATCACGATCCTCGTCCACACCGGCTCGCGGGGGCTGGGCCACCAGGTGTGCACGGACTACGTGCGCGCCATGGACGCCGTGATGGCCCGCCACGGCATCCACCTGCCGGACCGCGAGCTCGCCTGCGCGCCGTTTTCGTCCCCGGAGGGGCAGAAGTATTTCGGCGCCATGTGCGCGGCGGCCAACTTCGCCTTCTCGAACCGGCAGGCCATCACCTACGCGGCGCGCGAGGTCTTCCGCCGCGCCCTGGGCAACCGCGGCAACCTGCGCCTGGTCTACGACGTAGCTCATAACATGGCGAAGCTCGAAGATCACGGCGGCGAGCCGCTGGTGGTCCACCGCAAGGGGGCCACCCGCGCGTTCGGACCGTCGCACCCCGAGACCCCGCGGGCGTACCGGGAGGTCGGCCAGCCGGTGCTCATCCCTGGAAGCATGGGCACCGCCTCCTACGTTCTCGTGGGTACGGACGAGGGGCTCGGCCTCTCCTTCGGCAGCACCTGCCACGGCGCGGGCCGGGCCATGAGCCGCACGGCCGCCAAGAAGGTGCAGAAGGGGCACGAGGTGAGAAAGGCGCTGGAGGACAAGGGAATCATCGTGCGCTGCGCCTCGGCCGGCGAGCTGGCCGAAGAGGCGCCCCACGCCTACAAGGACGTGGACCGGGTGGTGGACGTGGTGCATCAGGCGGGAATCGCCCGCAAGGTGGCCCGCCTCGTGCCGCTCGGCGTCATCAAGGGGTGACGGGACGTCTTCCCACCCTGTCGGACGGCATCGCCCTACCCGAAGGGTTGTCGAAAGGGGGCCTTTGGGTGAATACTCTGACGTTAGCAACACAGTGCTTTTCCCCGGACGAGGCGGATCGCGGGCGGCGATCCGGCCGGGACCCGTCTCCCCGGGCAACCATGGTCGCAGTGCTCATCAGGAGGAACGAACATGGAGCTCCCGCTCACCATCAACGCGAATGGCATTCCGGTACCCGAAACGACTGAAGCGCTGATCCGCGAAAAGGCGGCCCGGCTGGAGCGCTTCTACGACCGGATTGTCGGTTGCCGTGTGACGATCGAAGGACCGGGCGGCCACCACAAGAACGGCGGTTCGTACAAGGTGCGCATCGAGCTCTCGGTTCCCGGCCCCGATCTGGTCATCAACCATCAATCCGGGGAGAACCTGCCCGCGGCCATCCGCGAAGCCTTCGAGGCGGCCCAGCGGCGGCTTCAGGATCACGTCCAGCTCCTGCGGGAGGACCGGCGGTACGCAGAAGCGGAATCGGCGTAGGCCGGACCCCGCTTCCGTGGTCTCGGGGCGCCCCTCGCGGGCGCCCCTTCGGTTTTCAGGACGGTATAGGATCTCGCCCCAAGGGAGGGGACACGGTGTCGCTCGCATCTCGGGAAACATCGAGCGGGGTTTCGCCCGACGCGGTCCTGGACGTGGTCCGGGAGCTGGCGCACGAGCTCCAGCCGCAGCGGAAGTCCTGGCAGGGCCTCTCGCTCGACGCCTCGCTCGAGCGCGACCTGGGGCTCGACAGCCTGGGCCGGGTGGAGCTGCTGGCTCGGCTCGAGAGGAGCTTCGGCGTCCGGCTGCCGGAAGCCCTCCTGGGCACGGCCGAGACCCCGCGGGACCTCCTCGCCGCTCTCCTGGCCGGAAGCGCTTCCGGAGGCTCGGAGCCCGCGCCGCTCGAGCTCCTCACGCCTCAGGAGGCGGGCGAAGCGGCTCCGGACCGCACGCGGTCGCTCGTCGAGGTGCTCGAATGGCACGCCCGCCGCCACCCCGGGCGGCGGCACATCCTCTTCTACCCGGGGGACGGCGATCCCGAGGAGCTGACCTACGCCGAGCTGCTGCGCCGGGCCCGGGCCGTGGCCGCCGGGCTCGAGCGGCTAGGCGTCGGCCGCGGGCAGGCCGTGGGGCTCATGCTCCCCACCGGGCTCGAATACTTCGCGGCCTTCTTCGGCGCCCAACTCGCCGGGGGCGTCCCCGTGCCCCTCTATCCTCCGGCGAGGAAGAGCCAGATCGAAGACCATCTGCGCCGCCAGGCCGGCATCCTGGCCACGGCCGGGGCCGAGGTTCTCGTCACCTTCCCCGAGGTCCTGCCGCTCGCCCGCCTGCTCTCGGCCCAGCTCCCGGGCCTCCGGCGCGTGGTCACCGTGGCGGACCTCTCGGCCAACGGCGGCGAGCCCAAGGCCGCGCCCCCCCGGCCCGAGGACGTCGCCTTCCTTCAGTTCACCTCGGGCAGCACGGGCAATCCCAAGGGGGTCGTGCTCACCCACGCCAACCTCCTCGCGAACCTGCGGGCCATCGGCCAGGGCGCCGGGATCGGGCCGGACGACGTGGTCGTGAGCTGGCTGCCGCTCTATCACGACATGGGGCTCATCGGCTGCTGGATGGGGAGCCTCTACTTCGGCCTCCCGCTCATCCTC
>DATEIO010000318.1:0-4940 GCA_035278895.1 Thermoanaerobaculia bacterium
GCCGGAGACGCACGTGCAGCGCACCCTGACCGCCGCCACCCTGCTCGCCACCCTGGCCTGCAGCCACTCGACCCCGAAGTCGGAAAGCCCCGCTCCGGCCCCAGCCGGCGCCGCGGCCGGATCGGCCAGGACCACCCCCGACATCACCCCCGCCGACCTCAAGACCCGGCTCTACGCCTTCGCCGACGACTCGATGCAGGGCCGCAAGGCCGGCACCATCGGCAACGTGAAGGGCACCGACTACATCGCCCGCGAGGCCGAGCGGATCGGGCTCGAGCCCGCCGGAGACGACGGCGGCTGGTTCCAGACCATCCCCATGGCCAACCGGGTGCTGGACTCGTCCTCCTCGGTGACCGCGGGCAGTACCACCCTCCACGCCTGGCGCGACATCGTCCCCCGCGACCAGGGGACCGGCGCCCGCTCCATCAACGGCGCCCAGGCGATCTACGGCGGGGTCTGGTCCGACAAGAACGACGTCATGATCCCGCGCGACGATGCCGCCGGGAAGCTGGTGGTGCTGACCATGGCGCCGGGGGCGGACGGGAAGCCGGCCGGCCTGGCCAACCGGGCGGTGACGACGGCCCGCTTCGCCAAGGCCGCCGGGATCGCCGTCGCCACCCTCGACGCGATCGGGCCGAGCGACCGGGCCAGCCTGGAGGACGGCGGCGCCCGGCTCACCAGCGGCGCCAAGGCCGGGCCGGAGACGCCGAGCTTCTTCTACGTCACCACCGCGGGCGCCACGGCGATCATGGGCGCGGAGCCGGCGTCACTGGAGCCCGGCGCCAAGGGGCAGACGGTGCACGGCAGGATCGCCTTCGCCGACCAGCAGCCGGCCGCCCCCGCCCGCAACGTGATCGCCATCCTCCGCGGCTCGGACCCCGCGCTCCGCGGGGAGATGGTCGCCATCGGCGCGCACAACGACCACGAGGGGATCTTCCCCATGGCCCTGGATCACGACTCGATCCGGGCCTTCAACCACGTGATGCGCCCCGGCGGCGCCAACGACAACCCGGGCAAGCCGACCGACGCCCAGTGGACCCGGATCCGCCACGAGCTCGACAGCCTGCGCCGGGTCCACAAGCCCCGCCCCGACTCGATCATGAACGGCGCCGACGACGACGGCTCCGGCTCGGTCGGCGTGCTGGAGATCGCCGAGTACCTGGCCCATGCGTCCGAGCGCCCCAGGCGCTCCATCCTCTTCGTCTGGCACACCGGCGAGGAGCTCGGCCTCATCGGCAGCGACTACTTCACCCGCCATCCTACCGTCCCCCGCGACTCGATCGTGGCCCAGCTCAACATCGACATGATCGGACGAGGCGAGCCGGACGACATCGCCGGCGGCGGCCCCGGCTACCTCCAGGTGATCGGCTCCCGCCGCCTCAGCACCGAGCTGGGCGACATCGTCGAGGCGGTGAACCACGAGATGACCCCGTCGTTCCACTTCGACTACAGCTTCGACGCCGACGGCAACCCCGCCAACTACTACTGCCGCAGCGACCACTACATGTACGCCCGCTTCGGCATCCCCATCGCCTTCTTCTCGAGCGGCAGCCACCGGGACTATCACCAGGTGACCGACGAGCCGCAGTACATCGACTATGAGAAGATGGCGCACGTCAGCCGCCTGGTGGCCGCGACGGCGGTGAGGATCGCGGCGCTCGATCACAGGGTGGTAGTAGACAAGCCCAAGCCCGATCCGGACGCTCCTTGTAAGCAGTAGGCGGTAAGGCGGTAAGGCGGTAAGTTGACTCCCGGAAGCACTCGACCCTCCGATGTCCATTGACACCGGAGGGTCGAGTGCTATCGGCTTACCGCCTTACCGCCTTACCGCCTTACCGCCTTACCGCCTTACCGCCCTAGCTGTTCTCCTTCGCCACCGTATCCTCCACCTTCACGATCTCATACTTGCCCGGCTTGCCCACCACCACGAACGTGTAGCTCTTGCCGGCTTCCAGGTTCTGGTTCTCCAGGGAGGCCAGGGTCGCGACCTTGTTGTCGGGGCGGACCACCAGGGTGCCGCTCGCGGGATCCACGTCCTTCCAACCCGCCTCGGCCTTGAAGTTCACGCCGTCGAAGATCGGGTCCTTCTGACCCTTCATGATGAGATCCACGTCGGTGTCGCCGGCGATGCCGTTGATGAAGCGGACCCGGGCCTTGCCCGAGGTCTCGGCGCCCGGCTTGAGGTCGTCGTCGAGGACCCGGAGGTTCTCGTCGTTGGGATCTTCCGAGGGGAGGGCGATGACGGTGTAGTGCCCGCCGTCGTGCAGGTTCTCCCGGTTCTGCGCCACCGCTTCCCCGCTGGGCGCGTTGGCGGCCTTGAGCTGGAAGTTGAAGAGATTGTCCGGGATCTCCTCGTAGCCCGTGGTCTTCTTGTAGCCCACGTTCTTGAACGCGGCGCTGTCGCCGGCGTAGATGGTCAGGTCGGACTTGTCCGGAATCGCGTTCACCGCGCGGATCAGGGCATGGTCCCGGGCCTCGACGGCATCCGAGCTGGGGGCACTCGAGGTCTCGCCGTTGGCCTTGGAGGTCACCGCGCCGGTCTCATTGTCCTTGTTGCATCCGGCCGCGAAGGTCACTGCCCCCGCCGCCAGCAGCCCCATCCAATATCCCGTCTGTTTCCGCATAAAGTCGTCGCGCTCCTGTTGGTGTGATATCCCGATCAGCGGCGCAAACATAGGAGTTGGAGGGGTGGGACGGCTGTGGCATGGCAGGTCGGTGAGGAGTGATGGCGATCACGCGACCACCACCCAAACAAGGACCCCACATCACCTTGCAGTTCATCTGCGTGCTCTGCGTTCATCTGCGGCCCAAAAAAGCAATGGGGCCGCAGATGAACGCAGAAAACGCAGAAAAAACGGTTTGAGGGTGGGTGGCTGGCCGACCTGACGTCGCGCGAAGCGGGAATAGGGCGGACGCCACTCGGAGGGCGCGTCAGTGCACGCCACACCGCAACGGATATTGTAGTCGGGCTTGGAGATGCGGGCGGGCACGGCAGCGACCGGAGAGTGAGCCGCCCGACGGCGCGTGACGGCAGCGTCGGGTCGCCCAAGCCACTGCTCGCTCTTTCCCGCCTATCTCTCTTCCGGGCCAAGACATACCCTCAGGTGCCAATTTGGCGGGAGCGCTGCCCCGGGTCGCGGGTTCTGTTCAGGTCTGGTAAGCCTCTGTAAATGTGCAACTTAGCGAGGCTTGACTTGCCTGGTAGGGGGGTCGTTATTCCCGAACGGGCCTGCTTGGAGGCCCCCTCACCCTGCTGGTCGGGAACCACGATGTCCAATCCCAGTCGCACACTTCCAGCCCTCGCGGTGCCTCCGGGCGGCGCCGAGGAGCAGACTTTGGTGGAGCGCTCGGCGGCGCCGGCTCTCGGGGAGCCGGTGGCACCGGTCGCGCGCTCCATTCCCACGACGCTCACCATCCACGGCGAGACCCGGATCGACGAGTATCACTGGCTGCGCTACCGCGAAGATCCGGAAGTCATCGCCTATCTGGAGGCGGAGAACCGCTACACCTGCGACTGCATGCGGCACACCGAGGGCCTGCAGGAGCTGCTCTACCAGGAAATGCGGGCGCGGATCAAGGAGACCGATCTCTCGGTCCCCGAGCGGATCGACGGCTGGCTCTACTACACCCGCACCGAGGCCGGCGGACAGTATCCCATCTTCTGCCGCCGCCCCGACCGCGAAGGCTCGGTCGAGGAAGTCCTGCTGGACCAGAATCTTCTCGCCGCGGGGCACGACTACTTCCGGATGGGCGCGTTCGAGGTGAGCCCCGACCACCGGCTGCTGGCCTACTCGGTGGACACCACGGGCGCCGAGTCGTTCCGGCTGGTGGTGAAGGACCTGGAGACCGGGGCGCTGCTCGACGAGCCGATCGCCAACTGCTCCCCCTCCGCCGCGTGGGGCAACGACAGCCGGACGCTCTTCTACGTCCAGCTCGACGGCGCCCGCCGTCCCTGCCGGCTGTCGCGCCATCGCCTGGGCGACACGCCCGCGTCCGACGTCGAGGTCCACTTCGAGGCCGACGAGTCGTTCTTCCTCGACGTCGGCCGGACCCGGAGCCGCCGCTGGCTGGTGCTCGACATCTCCAGCCACTCCACCTCCGAGATCCGCGTCCTCGAGGCCGACCGCCCCGAGGGTGAGTTCCGCGTCGTGGAACCGCGCCGCCACGGGGTCGAGTACGGCCTGACCCATCACGGCGACCGCTTCTACCTGGTCACCAACGACGAGGCGCCGAACTTCCGCCTCGTGAGCGCGCCGGAGCTGACGCCCGGCCGAGCGCACTGGACCCCGGTGCTCCCCTACCGGCCCGACATCAAGCTCGACTCGGCGGACGCCTTCCGGGATCACCTGGTGGTCTGGGAGCGGCACGAGGGGCTGCGGCGGATCCGGGTCCTGGCTCTCGCCACCGGCGAGGAGCACCTGGTAGCCTTCCCCGAGCCGGTCTACACCGTCTGGCCCCACGAGAACCCGGAGTTCGACACGACTGTCCTCCGCTTCGGCTACACCTCGATGGTGACGCCGGCCTCGGTGATCGAGTACGACCTCTCGGCGCACACCTGGACCGTGCGGAAGGAGACCCCGGTCCTGGGCTACGTCCGGAACCTGTACCGCAGCGAGCGGATCTTCGCCCTGGCGCCCGACGGTGCCCGGGTGCCCGTGTCGCTGGCCTACCGCCTGCCCTTCCAACCCGACGGCTCCCGCCCGCTGCTGCTCAACGGGTACGGCGCGTACGGGGTGTGCTTCGACCCGGGCTTCAGCTCCAACCTGCTGAGCCTGCTGGACCGCGGCTTCGTGGTCGCGATCGCCCACGTGCGCGGCGGCGAGGAGCTGGGGCGGCCCTGGTACGAGGGCGGCAAGCTGCTCAACAAGCGGAACAGCTTCACCGACTTCATCGCGGCCGCCGAGCACCTGGTGCGGGAGGGCTACGCCGCGCCCGACCGC
>DATEIO010000319.1:0-19833 GCA_035278895.1 Thermoanaerobaculia bacterium
CATGGACGCGGGGATGATCTTCCGCAACTACGTCCGCTTCATGGGCGTGGGCGCGATCGCCACGGCGGGCATCTTCGGCATCATCAAGTCGCTGCGCATCGTGGCCGGCTCCTTCGCGATCGCGGCCAAGGCCTTCCGCCATGGGGAGGACTCGGGGCTCGAGCGCACGGACCGCGACATGCCGACGATGACGATCCTGATCGGCGTCATCGTCACGACCGTGATCGCCGGGATCTTCTTCACCACCCTCCAGGGCGCCTCACTCCTCGCGGCGCTTATCGGGTTGATCCTGACGCTCCTCTTCTCCTTTTTCTTTGCCTCGGTCGCGGCCAACGCCATCGCAACCACGGCGAGAAACCCGGTCTCGGGCATGACGATGCTCACGATCATCATCTCCTCCGTGGTCCTCCTGAACTTCGGCCTTTCGGGGACTACGGGCATGTTCTTTGTGATGGCGATCGCCGGCATGGTCTGCACGGCGCTCTCGATCTCGGGGCAGACGATCACGGACTTGAAGACCGGCTACTGGCTGGGCTCGACGCCGGCCATTCAGGAACGGGTGAAGTTCCTGGGCATCATCGCCTCGGCCGTGGCCGCGGCGCTCACCATCGTGCTCCTGGCCAAGGCCTTCCAGTTCGGCGAGGCGGTGCCGGGCGACGCCCGCGAGGTGCTCGCGGCGCCGCAGGCCTCCATCATGCAGGCGCTCGTCGAAGGCTTCATGAGCCGCCAGCCCGTGGCCTGGGTCCTCTTCGGAGCCGGAGCGGTCATCGCGCTGGTCCTCGAAATGCTGGGCGCGCCGGCCCTCATCTTCGCTCTCGGCATGTACCTGCCGCTCGAGCTCAACACCCCGGCCCTCGTGGGCGGCTTTCTCTCCCACTGGATCACCCGGCGCTCCGAAAGGATCGGCGGCGAGCCCGGCCGCGGCATCCGCGAGCGCGGCGTGATCATCGCGTCCGGCCTGATGGCCGGAGGAGCCCTGGGAGGCGTCTTCGGAGCCGGCCTCCGCCTCTTCCCTTGGTACAGCGAGGAATTGATCAAGACGCCGTTCTTCGACATCGACTCGGTGTCGCAGATCGTGTCGATCGTGCTGTTCGTGGGGCTGTGTCTGTACGTGTGGTTCGGGTCGCTGAGGAGGGAGAGGGGATAGCGCGGCGCGCAGGTCTGTAGGGGCGCAGCATGCTGCGCCCCTACATCCGCAGGCTCCCTACTCCGGAAACTCCGCCTTGTCGATCCCCGGAATGATCCGCAACGCGTTTTTATAATAAATCTTCTTCAACACCTCGTCCGGAAGGTCCAACCCATAAAGCCGCCAGAAAGCGTGGCGCTTTCTGTAGTAGGGGAAGTATTCGTCCGCCGTTTCGAGCGTGCGGAAATAGGTGTGATACTCCTCGGGCGCCCAGACGTCCTTTCCGAACAGCACGCGGTCCTGGTGGCGGATCAGGAATTCGCGGGCGGTGCGCGGCTGGCGGCCGAGCTCGTGGAGCACGGCGCCGATCTCAGTGTACATGTTGGGCATCTCATCCATCAGGCGCCCGAGCCGGCCGAGGTCGTTGCCGAGCCAGCCCAGGTGGGCGTTGATGAAGATCGTCTTCTTATGCTTCCGGAACACGTTGTGCTGCTCGGCCATGGTCTCTTCGAACGAGGCGAACTCGGGGGAGTCGCGGCGCCGGCCGGGGAACTCCTTGAGCTCCAGCCAGCGCTCGTTGAAGCGGTCCATGGGCTGCCAGAAAGCGACCGGCTCGCCGGTGTGGATGAGCACGGGAATCCCCAGCTCCGCACACTTGGCCCAGACCGGATCGATCCGCGGATCGTCTGTCCGCACCCTTTTCCCATCCTTGTCTTTGACGAACATCCCGAGGTTCTTGAAGATCTTCAAGCCCCGCGCGCCGTTCTTCACGTCCGCTTCGAGCTGGCGCGCCGCGTTCTCCCCGAAGTTGGGCTCTGAGATCTTGTCGAAATCCACGTTCGCGAACTGGACGAAGCGCCCGGGATGCCTCCCCGCGAGATTCGCCAGCCCCTTCTGGAACGTCTCGCCGCTCCCGCCGGAGAGGTTCACCATCACCGCCATGTTGAGCTTGTCCATCGCGGCCACCACCTCCGCCGCCTGCTCCGCCGTCATCTCGGACGCCCGCTGATGGTTGTGGACGTCGATGAACGGATACTTGGCGCGGGTGACGGGGTGCTCCGGCACCACGAGGGTGGATTTGGGCTCGTACTCCTCGAACGACATCGTGGGCTCCGGAGGCTTTTCGGCCGGGGGCGCCGGAGCCTGGAAGAGCAGACCGAGGAGGAGGGAAACGGACAGGAAGAGCGTTTTCATGCCGGGCCCTTTCGTGAGCGGTTTCGATCCGTCACTATATCGCCCTTTGGAGAACACCATGCGCGCCATCGTCGTCTCGACCTTCGGTGATCCCGATGTCCTGAAGCTCCAGGAAATCCCCCGGCCTGTGCCGGCGCGGGGGCACGTGCTCGTCCGCCTCCTCCGGATCGGCGTCAACTTTTCGGACACCGAGCGGCGGCGCGGCTCGTACGGCTCTCAGAAGCTGCCGTGGATTCCCGGCGGCGAGGGGGCCGGCGTGGTCGAAGAGGTGGGGGAGGGAGTCGATCCGGCGCTCCGCGGCGAGCGGGTGGCGTTCTGGGGCCTGCAGCCGGTCATCACCGGGGCCTATGCCGAATACGCAGCCGTCCCGGAGGGGCTCCTCTTCCGGCTGGGAGACCGGCTGAGCTTCGACCAGGGCGCGGCGCTGCCGCTCCAGGGGCTCACCACCTACGGCGTCGTCTACTTCGCGGCGGGTATCCGCGAAGGCCAGACGGTCCTCCTCCACGCTGCCGGAGGAGGCATCGGGCTCCTCGCGGTCCAGATGATCCGGCGCGCTGGAGCGCGGGTTCTGGGAGCGGTCTCCACCGAAGAAAAGGCCGAAGCCGTGCGCGCGATGGGAGGAGAGCCCCTCCTCCAGGGCGAAGACCTCCTGGACCGCGTGTTCGCGGCGACCGGCGGACGGGGTGTCGACGTAGTCCTCGATTCCGTGGGACGCGCCACCCAGGAGCTTTCCAGGGCCGCGCTCGCTCCCTACGGCCACCTCGTCCACTACGGAGACGCGAGCGGTCCGCCGCTCCCCGTCGATCCCGACCGCCTCTACGAAAAGAACCTCAAGATCAGTGCCTTCGGCCTCTACATGGATCTCGCCTCCGAAGTCTGGCAAACCGCGCGGTGGGATCTCCTGCGCTGGGTCGAAGACGGGACCCTTCGCCTTACCATTTCGCGCGTGCTCCCACTGGCCGAGGCTGCAGAGGCGCACCGGTTGCTGGAATCGCGGCGGGTGGTGGGGAAACTGCTGCTGGCGGTGGAGTGAAACGTCAGCCCAGGAGCTCTTCCCTGGGCTGACGAAGGTGGGGCCGGGCTAGGTCAGATCAGGGCATTGGTAGCACGACGCCCGAGGGCACGTCGTTGCTTCCGAGGGACACGGGAGGCCACTGGTTCCACCGCCCTGGACCGGGTTCAGAAGCGATTCCTGAAGGGTCTTGATCGTCTCTCTGCTGAGCGCTAACTTCTTCGGCTGCCTTTTCACCGGCGTGCTCCTTTCAAAAAAGAGAACTGCTCCATCTAATTCCCCATCGCGACCCGGTCCTCGTGCACGTCCACGGCGTAGCCGAGCGATTCCGCTCGCAAACGCACCTGGCGCCGAAGATGGAACCGAAGGGGGTCCAAGAGGGTAAATTTCGAGGTGCGCTGCAGGCGCTGCTCGGAATCCTCATCAGGAAAGGTGCGGGTGAGAGCCTCACGGCGCTCGGCCACCCACTGGGCGGTCACCTCGCCGCGCTCGAGCTTCTGCTCGACGATCTTGAGCTGGCGCTCGCGGTCCGAGATCTCGGGGTGGTGATTGACGGCGAAGACGCGCGGCATGACGCCCGTCGTGTCCCTGGCGAGCTCCAGCATGGTCAAGGCATCGCCCCGTGGACCGCCGACGCCCAGGGTCTCCCAACTGATCGGCGTGACTCCGGACGGGAAGGACGTGTGATCCGGAATCAGGTCGAAGAGGCGGTTGTCCAGAATGCGGAACCGCTCGCCATCCGCGAGCTGCTCGCTGAAGCGGTGAAACCACGGATGCCGGTCGGACTCGGGCGTGAGCAGGTTTTCGAGCACGCCGCTGCTCTTGCCCCCCTTCTCCGGCCCGCGCAGCACCGGTCGCGCGAGGCCCGACCAGTGGCACAGCAGGCCGAACGTGTGGCAGACGGCCAGAAGCGCCGCGTTCTCGTGGGCGAGGATGCCGTCGAAGAGCTTGTAGAGTGGTGCCTGCCAGGACGGGTCCTCGTGAATGCCCTGGCTCCAGTCCGACACGCCGTCGTTCTCATGCGGATCGATGTGCCCTGGGCCGCCCGTGCCCAGGTAGAGCGAGAAGCGCCCGCCGGGAAGCTCGGGCACGAGGCCCGAGCGCCGCACGTCGAAAGACAGCGCGCGCACGCGGACACCGGTCTCCTCGGAAATGGGAAGAAGCTCGCAGGAGGCGTCCAGAATGGAATGGACGAGGCAGTCGTGGCCAAGGTTCGGCCAGCCGTGGTTCATGTCCATCACGGCCACGTCCACGATCCGCGGATCGGGCTCCGGCAGATCCTCCGGCCGCTCGACGCGGACGTACTCGAAAGCTCCACAAGGCGCGTCTCCGGGACGGTCGGAGCCGCAGAAGTCCAGGTTCCCCGAAATCTTATGACGACATAAAAAGCTAATGGTGATGCTCCCTTCAGCAGTCTCAAGTGTGCCCAACCGGAAATTACCGGGAGATTACAGGAAACCGGGTCTCCAGGCCAAGCACGGCGCCTACCGGTCTTTCGGGGCGGCGTTCCGGGCATAGCGGCTGAGGAGCTGCTTCAGCGCCTCCCTCGCCGCGGCATCGGCGGCCTCCGTGGCTGCATTTGCCGAGACGGCGACGACCACGTCAGCCTCCTGGGCGATGGCCACGACTGTAATGAACGTCCCCCCGCTCCCCTGATACACGCTGACGGGATCGAGATCCAGGACTTTCTGCACGCCCCAGCCGAGCCCGCCTCGGATCCGCCTTGTTTGCATGAGGCGTGCCGTCCCCGGATCGAGAAGGCGGTCGTCCCCGTGAAGGGCCCGCAGGTGCGCCCGGAGGAAACGGGCGAGGTCAGGCATGCTCAGGTGGACGTCCCCGGCGGGCGCGATGATCGGAAAGATCTTGTACTCGCCGTCCGGGTCGTGCGGAGCGAACGGGCCTTTTTCCTCCCAATGGCCCCACGGCTGCGGCGCGCCGCCCTGGGCCGGCCAGCCGAACCCGGCGGTGCTGAGCCCCAGCGGAGCAAACACGCGGGCCTTCAGGAGCTCTTCCCAGGACGTCCCCGTCACCTTCTCTGCGATCGTGCCGGCCACGGCAAATCCGGCATTCGAATAGAGGAACTCCTCCTTCGGTTTGGCGGCCGGAGGCTGCGCGAGGGCATGGCAACTGAAGGCGAGGCGCTTTGCAGTGGGAGAGCCCTCCGTCTTAGGGACGCTCACGAATTCCTCCTCTTCTCCAAAGGCGGGCAGGCCGCCTTCATGGGAGAGCAGGTGCGCGATCGTGACCTCCCGGTACTCCGGCCGCATCGTCGGGCCGCACTCGGGGAGAGCCTCGGCCACCGTCGTATCCCACCGGAGCTTTCCCTCCTCGACGAGCGTGGCGATCACCGTGGCCGTCATCGGCTTGGTGACCGATCCGATGTGAAACCGGTCCCCGGGTGTGATCGCCTCCGGCTTCCCCAGGATGCGAACCCCCACCGCCCCGGCGAGGACCGGCCCTTCCGCATGGGCCACTGCCGCCGCCATTCCGGGCACCTGCTTGCCAGCCATGGCCGCCGTGAGAATCCCCGAGATCTCCTCGGAGGTGATCCAGCTCTCGGATTGCGGCGGAGCCGGCGGGGTCGAGCCCGCGCAGGCCGAAAGGAAAAGGGTGGACAGGGCGAGAAGCGGGAGCGCGCGGGTCATGGAATCCTCCTTCCGAGATCCCCACTCTACGGAGGGGCGAGAAGAAGGGTTTCCAGGCTCAGTGATACAGGTTCTTGCGCTCCGGCGGAGGGAGCCCCGGAACGTCGAAGCTCCCGTGCGTCCGGGCCCACGCCAGCCGGGCGCGCAGGCCGCCATGCCAGACCGTCTGCAGCCGTGTGCCGGAAGCTCCGGCCGTGCGCTCTTCGAGGAGATCGCCGCTGGTGTCCGCGAGCCAGTAAACCACGTCTCCCTGGCGTTCAAAGCGCACGCCCACTTTGCCCGCGCCCGGCCGGAGCGCCTGCGCTTCGAGCTCGGCCGCCGCGGCGGCAGGTGACAGCTCCCCCCGCTCGACGACGTCGTATCCCGGCGGCGGGGAGACCACCACGGCCGCCAGCTCGTCCCTGCGGCCCGGCCCCAGTTGAGACAGGAAGAAACGGCCGAAGGCGACGAGCGCTGCGAGACCGAGGATGAGGACGGCGGCGGCCTTGGCGATCTTCATGGGGTGAGGATACGCCAGTTCCATGCCCGACATACCCGCAAATAGTTGTCGGCATAAACAAGCACAGAGTCAAGATCATCCCTTTCTATAATCGAATTGGGCACGGGTTGACTTGGGAGAAAGCTAAGAACGAGCATAGAGCCTGTCAACAAAGCGGGAGGGGATGCCAGGTGCCCGAGATTGCACGGTTTTTCGGGATTGTGATCCGTATGTATGCAGAGGCTGATGCCACTCATCACCGGCCTCATTTTCATGCCTATTACCAGGATGAGGTTGCAGTCTATGGGATCGACGTGGTGGAGCTTATTTCCGGGTCCTTATCGCAGGCACAGCATCGCCTCGTCCTGGCCTGGGCCGAGTTGCACCGGAAGGAGCTCCTGGCTAACTGGAAGCAGTTGCAGAACGGCCGGAAGCCGAATAAAATTGAGCCCCTGAGCTAGGATCTCTCCATGGAACACCCAATCTACAACGTCACCTCTGTCGAGCTCTTGGGAAGTTACCGGCTGCGGGTGGGCTTTGACGATGGCACTGCGCGGGAGATCGACCTGGAGCCGATCCTCGTGGGCGAGCTCTACGGGCCGCTTCGCGACCGCGCGCTGTTCAATTCCGTTGAAGTGGATCCGGAGGTCCACACGCTCGTATGGCCGAACGGAGCCGATTTCGATCCGGCGATCCTCCACGACTGGCCTCAGCATGAGGCCGCCATGCGGAAACTCGCCCAGAAGTGGGCCTTGGCGGGTGTGTAGGTAACAACGCCCACCTTCCTCTTTCAAAACATCCCCTCCGCCTTCGCCCTGTACCGCCGGCTCCACGTGAGCACGCTGCCGTCCGTGAGCACCACCCGGGCATCCCCGTGAAACCACGGCTGGATCTCGCGAATCGTCTCCAGGCGGACGATTTCCGAGCGGTTCAAGCGGAGGAAGCGGGCGGGGTCGAGGCGGGATTCGAGGTCGGAGAGGGTTCCTCGGCGGCGGTAGGTGGCTCCTCCCGCGAGGAGGCAGAGATAGTTGCCGTCGGCCCGGATGAGATCGATCGCGTCCAGGTTGAGGAGGGTCTGCCGGCCTTCGTCGATTTCGACGAGGATCTGGCGGAGCGCCGGCTGAGCGGGGCGGATCTCGGTCAGGAGGCGGTCGATGCGCTGGGCGAGGTCTCCGGAGGCGGAGGTGAGCTGGCGGCGGAGGCGCTCGACCAGGCGGGCGAAGCGGGAGGGGGCGAAGGGCTTCAAGAGATAGTCCAGGGCGTGGACTTCGAAGGCCTTCAAGGCGTGCTCGTCGTAGGCGGTGACGAAGACGACGAGGGGCATGGCGTCCACTCCCACTTCGCGGATGACTCCAAAGCCGTCCAGGCGGGGCATCTGGATGTCCAGGAAGACGACGTCGGGGGTGGCGGCGCGGATGGCGGCGACGGCTTCGACTCCGTCGGCCGCTTCTCCCACGATTTCGACGTCCGTCTCCTTGGCGAGAAGCTCGCGGAGCTTCTTCCTCGCCGGAGGCTCGTCGTCCGCGATCAGGGCGCGGATCACGCGGCCTCCGCCGTGCGGAAGGGAAGGATGGCGCGGACGAGGAAGCCTCCGCCGGGGCCGTTGCCGGCGCTGAAGCTCTGGCCGTCTCCGTAGAGGAGCCTCAGGCGCTCGGCCGTGGCGGCGAGGCCGAGGCCCGGCGGCCGGTCCGGAGCGGCTCCCGGATCCCCGGGCCCGTCGTCTTCCACCTCCAGAATCAATCGGTTTCCTTCCTTGCGAGACCTCACGGCGACGGCCCCGCGGCCTGCTCGCTCGGCGTTGCCGTGGCGAATGGCGTTTTCGACCAGCGGCTTGAGCAGAAGCGAGGGCACGAGGGCAGTGGAGGCTGCGGGATCGAGATCGAGCGCGACCGTGAGGCGCTCGCCGAAGCGCGCTCGCATGATGGCGAGATAGCGGTCGAGGAGCGAAAGCTCTTCGGCGAGGGAGACCTCGTCCGACTGCGCGGTGCGCAGCGAGGCGCGCAGGAGCTCGGAGAGCTGTTCGAGCATCTCGTCCGCGGCGGCCGGATCGTCGTACATCGTGGCCGAGATGGTGTTGAGCGCATTGAACAGGAAGTGCGGCTGGAGCTGCAGGCGGAGGTTGTGGAGCTGCGCACGGGCGAGGCTCCCTTCGAGCTGGGCGGCCCGGATCTCCCTTTCCCGCGCCGCTTTCAGGGCGGCGTACACGTGGAGCCCGATTGCCAGGAGGGTGAATCCGATCGCCTCGATCGGCAGCTCCATCACGTAGCGCAGCGGCATGGCCCCGTAGTCGTAGCGCCCCAGGCCGGCCAGCGGATAAAGGAGGCTCCGGAAGCCCCACATCATCGAAGTGGACGCCGCACCGTAGGCGAGGAGCGCCAGAAGATAGACCGGCAGCCGGCGCGGCCAGCGATCCCGGGTGAGAGGCAGGCGCCGCACGAGCTCACGGAGGGGAAAGAAGAGGAGCCCCCCCGTGAGGGCTCCGGTCATTTCGTTGATGAACGGCGCGAGCGGGTTCTCCGAGTCTCCGCTCACCACGGTTTCCAGGTGGCGGTAGACGAAGAACAGAAGGCCGACGGTGACGACCAGCCCGAGCCAGAGCACGAAGCCGCGGGGGGATCGAAAGGATTTCCGCTCCTCAGTCATAGCTCTTCACGCGTGGCCAGAACTGGGCGAGCGGCTGGCGCGGGCCGCGGCAGACCCAGACGTCGAAGTGCTGGTAGGGCATCGAGTAGGGATGCGAGACGTGGCCGGCGAGCTCCACGCTCGTGAAGAGCCCTTCCAGGGTCTCGCGGTCGTCGTCCAGCACGATCATCACGTCGCCAGTGTAGTCGCGGGGACCCCAGAGGAAGTAGCTCAGATGCCCGGAGATCGCCTTCGGCAGGCCCAGGGACGGGCCGTAGAGGTCGATCGCTCCGGCCTGGCCGTAGTTCTGGCCGAAGATGGCGGCCCTGGCGCGGTCGTCGGGCGGGAGCGTGCGATAGATCCTCGCCACCTCTTCGGCCATCTCCTTCCAGCCGAAACGGTCGGCCATGAGCTGCGGCAGCGGCCCCAGGCGATGATTTTCGATCCGCGGCTGGGAGAGGCCGGTCGCCTCCGAGTAGCGGATCAGCATCTCGGGCGGGAGCAGCGGCACGAAATTCGGCGCGAGCGCCGCGCCCGAGAGCGCGAGCAGCCCGGCGTACGCAGGCTTTACGAAACGCCGGCCCGCGAGCCAGCGCTCCAGGGCCACGCCGCCGCCGGCCAGGAGCATCGGGTAGGCCGGAGCCGGGTAGTAGGGACGGCCGTCGAGCAGGAACATCTCGGCCATCACGGCGAGCCAGGCGATGCCCAGAATGCGGTAGCGCCGCCCTTCGCGTCCGAACAGGAACCAGCCGAGGCCGGCGATCCAGAGCGGTGCGGCGAGAGGGTTGAACATCAGCACCTGCTGCGCCAGAAACTCGATCGGATTGAGCACCACGTCCCGCCCGTCCGCCTTGATGTTGGCGAGCATTTCGAAATGCGGGAAATGGTTGCGAACGAGCCAGATCAGATTGGGAAGGAAGAGGAGAATCGCGATCGCACCGCCCAACCAGAGAAAGCGCGAGCGCAGGGCCCGGCGGGCGGGCGTGAGCAGCAGGCCCGCCACGATCGCCACGCCGAAAAAGGCCATGGAGTGCTTGTTGAGCATCCCCAGGCCGGCCACGGCGCCGAAGAGGAGCCAGCCCTCCTGCCAGTCGTCGCGCACGATGCGGATCACGATCCAGGCACCGGCCGTCCAGAAAATCTGATCGAGCGCGTTCATGGTGTGGATGCTGTGGAGCGCGAGCCACAGCGGCGCGGTGAGCACGGCGAGCGCCGAGATCCCCTGTGCGAAGCGCCGGCCGCCCAGGTCCCGCGCCATGAGCCCCGTCATCACCACCAGAGCGGCGCCGGCCATGGCCGGCAAGATGCGCAGGGCGAAGAGCGAGTCCCCCAGCGTGCCCCGGATCAGGGCCGTGACCGCCGGGAAGAGCGGCGGCATGTCCACGAATCCCCACGCCAGGTGCTCGGAGCAGGCGAGGTAATAAAGCTCGTCGACGAAGAATCCGTAGCCGAAGAGCCCGGTCGTGGCGAGGTGGAGAACGAGCTTGACGGCGGCCAGAATGAAAACGATCAACAGCCCACCGGCCAGAACGCGGCGGTCCACGCTCTGGCGGGCCTCTGAAGCGGAAAGCGAAGTCATCGGGGTGTCCATGTCGAGATCCTCCGGATTGTGCCTTCCGGGAGAGGATCGTGGAAAGGGGCGGGAACGCCAATCGCTTTGGGATGAGCGGGACAGGCGAGGGATGAGCGGGATTTCTACCGCTCACCCCCGTACGACGTCTCCCGGTCCAGCACATCCAGCGTCCTGTAATACAGCGCGTCCGCCTCCTCGCGGCTGTTGCCGATGGCGGTCAGGCCGAGCTTGCCGAATTCGGAGAGGGCTCCGATCAGGTGGAAGAGGGCGCCGGAGTCGGTGGCGTGGCTATAGTGGAGACGGTTGTCGGTCAGGATCTCGATCAGGTCGTCCGGCAGCAGACCGCGGTAGGAGTCGGCCCGGAGGTTGTCGGTCGCCCGGTAGTACTTGGCGAGGCCGGAGGGGGAGAAGAAGAGGCCGGTTTCGGGGTCGAAGCTGCCGCTGGTCAGGAAGCGGAGCGCGAGGTAGGGGTGGGTCGTGCCACCCATCCGCAGGTTGATCTCGAGCGCGGCCATGTCCCAGTCCTGGGCGGGATCGTCGCGCCAGAGCAGGAAGTCGATGCCGAAGCGGCTCACCACGCCGTGGGAGGCGAGGACGGCGCCGATCCGCATCGCGGCCTCCTGGATGCGCAGGCGGTACTCGTCCCGCGCCGGGAAGCTGCAGCCCAGGAAGACCTGATCGCTCGGGCCGCCCAGGATCTGGTCGTGCGTCGAGATCGGCAGCACCTCGCCCTGCGGGCTCACGCGGAGCTGGGCGCTCGGGGAGACCTTTTCGTGCGCCTCGATGAATTCCTCGACGATGCCCCCCATCTGGTTGTACTTCTCGAAATAGGCGTCGAACGTCTCTTCGGGCACGGGGAGCTCGATCCGGTAGAGCGCCTCGCGCACGGCGGCCCGGCCGCCGATTTCCGGGTAGCGGAAGATGGCGTTGCCTTCCCCCGAAAAGCTTTCGTTGAGCTTCACGACGGCCCGCCGGATGCCCGGCCGCCGGGCCGCAAGCTCGACCAGCGCCTCTTCGACCTCGGGTTTGCTATGGAGATCCTCGAACCCTTCCGGCAGGGGGACGCCGGCCTCGCGGAACACCTTGCGGCTGCCCGACTTGGTGCCCAGGTGGGAGAGGTCGGGGTCGGCGCCGTTCAGCGGGATTCCCAGGAGGACGGCGAGCTTGCGCTCGAGCGGCGTCGAGTTGAAGACCGTCAGGTAGGCGCGCGAGCGGTCCTGGATGGCGTCGCGGATGCGCTCGATGAGCCGCGGCCGCTCGAGGATCTTCTGAGTGAGTGGGCGCGGCGAGGCGTCGTGGGCGCAGAGCATGGTGAGCCGCGAGCGGGCGTGGCTCGCGGGAATCCCGGCCAGGAGGTGGAAGTAGTAGTCCAGGATCATCGGGTGGACCGGTTGCGCCGTGACATAGACCACGCGCGCCCGCGGATTGCGCAGCCGGATCAGCAGGAAGAGGAGGCGCTCTTCGTAGAAGCTCGCTCCGGCGAGCTTCCGGAGCTCGCTCTGGTCCAGGGTCATGGACGGCACGACGACCGAGGTGTGGGCCTCCTCGTCGCGCAGATTCAGGGCCTCCCAGACCTCACGGAGCCGGGGCTGGAGCTCCCGGAACGCGGCGATCTCGGCCTCGGGAGAGAGATCCTGGGGGAGCGGTGGCTTCGGAATCACAGCGTGCCTCCGAGCCGGCCATCCGGGGGGCGCAAAGGCGCCGTGGGGCCGGGCGGGGCAGCGTACAGGAAGGCCGAAAGGACTGCAAGGACTGCAACGACTGCAGGGACACCAGGGACAGGGGGAGCTCGTCCTTGGCGTCCTTGGTGTCCTTTGGGTCCTTTAAAGCGTTTCCTAGGACCCCGGGGTAGTGCAGACCGTGTCGGCCGGAGCCCCGCCCGTTTTCCCCGGCCGCTTCTGGGCGTCTACGAAGCAGGCCACGTCCCAGGCTTCCTGAACGGTCAGCGCTCCGGCGTTGCCGTAGGGCATGTTGGCGTGGAGGAACGCCGCGAGGTCTTGCAGGTTCGATCCCATGCCGGCCTGATCATTGAAAGAGTACGGTCCCCAGAGCGCCGGGCGGTAGTAGGTGTCGCTCAGGTAGCGACCCTGCCCGTCCGCACCGTGGCAGAAGGCGCACTTCTGTTGGAAGACCGAGCCTCCCCTCTGCGCGTAGGCCTTTCCGGAGGGCGTGGCCGGCAGGGGAGGGAAGCCGTTCGGCGTGGGGCCGGTGTAGTGCGTGCGCTCTTTCCAATTCGCCCACTGCGCGTCCAGCCAGTACATGTAGTCGATGAGCGCCCGCATCGTGGGATCCTGGCTGCAGGGAGTCGCAGAGTCTCCCGTGTTCGTGCCGCAGATGGCGCTGCCGTTCTCGCTGCGCTCGAAGCACTGGTTGATCCGGTTATAAAGGTTGTCGAGCGTTCCGTACTTCTTGAACATCCCGACCCACCAGGCGGCCTGGGGATCGCGGCCGCCGCCCAGGTGGCAGCTCTCGCAGTGGAGCTTCGAGCCCACGTGAAGGGGCACCAGCTCGTAGGTTTCGGTTGCCACCCGGTAGCCGGTCACGATGTCATTCCAATGGGCCCGCGCCCACTCCGAGTCGGGACGCACGGGCGGCGGGATGATGTGCTGCCCGCGCGGCATCCGGCCCGGCGCCGGATTCGTCGGGGTCAGGTCCGGGTTCGGATAGGCGTCGTTCAGGCTGAAGGTGAAATCGGCGGAGACCCACTCGTCCCGGCGGTTGGTTCCGGCCACGGCGTGGCAGCCCATGCAGCTCGAGCTCTCTTGGATATACGTTTCGAGCGTCGTGTTCCCGAGCAGCGCGGGACGCACCTCGAACACCGTGGCCGGCTGACCGGCGGCGGTCTGGTACGGCCACTGGGTGGAGACAAGCTCGTAGCGGGAGAGCACCGAGCCCGCCTGGCCCAGCGCCCGTTCCAGGTCGCGGTTCAGTTGCGCGATGTTGTCCACCGCCTCCTCAGGCCGGTTGCAGTCGGGATCTTTGGCGGGGATCGGGATCTGCCGGGTCACCTGGTTCGCGAAGCCGGCGTCCCCTTGGCGATTCGGAATGCAGCCCGGGCAGTCGGGATTGTGGAACGACGCGGGCGCGCCGTGGACGCTCGCGACGTTGTCCACCTGCTCGAACGTGGACCAGATCCACTGCGGCGAGCTGGGCGTCTTGGTCATGATGTGAAAGCCCACGAGCCCCATCCGCTGCGGCCGGCAATCCGTGGGAGCTCCGCCCGGACCCTCCTCGCACAGGCACGCGTTCATGGATTGGAAGCGCTCCGCCGCGGCGCCGTCCACCTCCCGCCAGGCGGCCTTGACGATCTGCGAGCCCGAAGGAAAGACGACCGAATTCACGGTGTTCTGCGCGTTGCCGTCCCAGAGCTTGTTCCGGACGACGTACTCGAAAGCTGTTCGGTTCAGAAGGATTTCATAGCGCACGCGGTGGCCAGCCCGATCGGTGAGGGTGCCCGGCCGCGTACCGTCGGCGTACGTGGGCTGGACGACCGCGTCGATCTCGTCGTCCACCTTTTCGTCACGGAACAGAAACCTTTCGGTTCCCTGGCAGGCGGCCGGGAGGGAGGACGGCGCATCCCACGGCGCGGGCGCCACCGGCTGGCCGTCCTTCTGGACGAAGACCTCGGTGATCTCCTTCCACGTCTCCCACACCCGCGGCCCCGGAGCCGAGATCGGTTTCCCTGCATCGGGCTCCCCCCGCCGCCCGGCGGCCGCCGGCCAGTTGAGGGCGATGAACGTCTGCCACGAGAAGAGGTCCGAAGCCCGCTGGCGGACGTAGAGCTGAGGCTGCGCGAGCCCGCCCTGGATGTCCGCCGGGAGGTCGCAACTGATCCGCGGGTTTCGGAGATCCGCCCCGCACACCCGGGGGAGCGGCACCTCCGGACCGGTGCACGCGGGCCCACCGCCCACGGGGAGCGGCAGGGAGAGGGCGCAGGCGGCGAACAGGGCCGGGGGGACAAGCCGGAACAACCCGCGAAGCGGGGGGACGTAGGGCATGGTGGCCTCTCTTCTCGAAGGGTGAGTCGGAGGCTATGGGTACCATGGCGGCTGGGGGGAAGGCAAGGCCCCACAGGACGCGTCTCGTGATACAAGGGACGAGGAAGAGACATCCGTTCCCCGTGAAAGGAGGAGCTCCATGTCCGTCGCAAAAATCATCGAGATCAGCGCCGAATCGACCGAAAGCTTCGAGGCCGCGATCCAGGAGGGCATCCGCCGGGCCGGCGAGACCGTCAAGAACATCCGGAGCGCCTGGGTTGGAGACCAGCAGGTGGAGGTGAAGGACGGCAAAGTCGTCAACTACCGGGTCCACCTGAAGGTCACCTTCGTGCTTGAATAGGGCGGCTCTCCTCGAGGGGGCTTGATCAAGCGAGAAGAGCCGGGTTAGTTCCCAGCCGGGGAGACCTCGTACACCACGAACAACCCCCGCGCGGGCCGCGCCGTCTCCCGAATCTCAAGCCCGGCCTCTTCGATCGCCCCTTTCGCCCCTCCCTGTTTCGCGAAGGCCTGGAGGTAGGGTGTTTCGAAGAGCCCCAGGCCCTTGCGGACGAGGGTGTGCCAGGGCTCGCGCTGGGGGACGTCGTAGTCCAGGATGACAACCTTTTCCCGGGCGACCCTGGCGGCTTCGTGCAGCACCTCGGTGCGCACTTTTCTCGGCATGTCGTGGAGGGCGAAGGAGAGGAGGACGGCGTCGAAGGTGGCGTCGGGGAAGGCGAGGTGGCGGGCGTCCATGCCGGCGAAGTCGACGGGGAGGCTTCTCGCCTTGCGCTCGGCGCGAGTGAACATGGAAGGGGTCAGGTCCACCGCGGTGACCTTGGCTCCCCGGCGGGCGCAGCGGATGGCGATCTCTCCGGTGCCGGTGCAGAGATCGAGGATCGTTCGGCCCGGGGCGGCTCCGGCTCGGCTTACGGCGGCTTCGTAGGCGAAACCGATCGGTTTGGCGAAGAGGTCGTAGACGGGGCTCCACCGGCCGAAGAAGCGGCGGGTGAAGGCCACGTAGGGATCGGTGGTCGAGAGGGCGGTCATTTCGCAGCCTCCGCGGTTTCCAGGGTTTTCCTGGCTTCGTCCAGGATCTCGGTCTCTTCGACGAGCCAGGCCGGATCGGGTGTGCGGGCCGCGAGCTCGCGCAGCAGGGTGAGGGCCTGGCTCTTCTCCTCCGGCCGGTCCGCCAGGAGGGCCTCGGCGAGGAAGAGGGGATTTCGTGGGTCTTTCGTGGAGGCGGCAGTGGCTTTTTTGAGGAGGTCGATCCCCTCGTCCCGGCTCACCCAGTCGGTCACCATGGGGATGTGCGGAACCTGCGCGTGGAGCCGGCCCAGGATGCGCCAGCCGGCGGCGTCGCGGTAGGTGGGATCGAGGGTGGCCACGAGGGTGGCGTGATCGCGGATCTTGCCGGCCACGTCGTGCATCGCGGAGGCGAACACGCTGTGCGACATCCCCCAGAGACCCCAACTGATCGCAGCCCAGAAGTGGGCTTCCACGGCCTCGGGCGTCTTGGCGGTTGCGCGGGTGCAGGCGTCTTCCGCCACCTCGACGGCGCGCTCGAAGCGGTTGCGGGCCTTGTCGGGATCGGTGTCTCCGAAATGGCCCGCGAAGTAGAGGGCTTCGACGAGCTTGAAACGGATTTTGAGATCGTCCGGCCGGGCCCGGAGCGCGTCCTCGTAGGCAACCACGACTTCGTTCGCGAGGGCGGGATCCACGCGGTGCGTGGCGGAAAACCCTTCGGAACGGCGCACCCAGAGCCGGTCTCCCCGGGCTTCGGGATCTTCCGCCGCGGCGAGGCTCGCGGGAAGGAGCAGGGCGAGGATCGTGGCCGCGAGCGCCCGTTTCATCCGCGCACCCAGAGCGAAAGCCAGGCCGTGGCGAAGAGCACGACGCTCACGAGGCCGTTCATGGTGAGGAAGGAGACCTGGATGCGCGAGAGATCCCGCGGGCTCACGATCGCGTGCTCGTAGGCGAGAGCCGCGCCCGCGGCGACGAGGCCGATCGCGTAGGGAAGGCCGAGGCCGAAGCGCCAGCCGGTCCACGCGAAGCCCGCGAAGGCGAGGACGTGGAAGACCCGGGCGAGGATCAGCGCCGCCGGGCGGCCCAGGCGGGCGGGGATCGAGTGGAGCCCCGCGCCGCGGTCGTACGCCTCGTCCAGGCACGCGTAGACCACGTCGAACCCCGCGACCCAGAAGACCACCGCGAGCGAGAGGGGAACGGGATAGCCTTCGAGGCTCCCCGATGTCGCCACCCAGCCGCCCAGCGGGGCGAGGCCGAGCGCCACGCCCAGCACGAGGTGGGCGAGGGAGGTGAAGCGCTTGGTGAGCGAGTAGCCGAGCGTGACGGCCAGCACGAACGGGGCCACGCGGAGCGTCAATGGATTGAGCGACGCGCAGGCGAAGACGAACACGGCGACCGCAACCGCCACCACGGCCCACGCCTCCCACGCGGGGATGGCGCCGGTCGCCAAGGCGCGCTGGGCCGTGCGCGGATTCGCGGCGTCGAGCCTGCGGTCCACGAGGCGGTTGAAGGTCATGGCCGCGGTGCGCGCGGCGACGGCGGCCACGACCGTCCACAGGAGCACGCGCCAGCCCGGCGGGCCGCCCGCGGCGAGGAAGGCGCCGAGGAGCGCAAACGGGAGCGCGAAGACGCTATGGGAGACCTTGATGGTTTCGAGCCAGAGCTTGAAGCGATTCATGGGATTTCTCCTGCCGCGCCGCCACGAGCTTCAGAATGCCGGGCAGCACGTAGAGGGAAAAGAGCATCGACCAGGTGGAGCCCAGGGTCAGGATGATGCCGAACGAGGCGAGGCCCCGGTGGGTGGTGAAGATGAGCGCGCCGAAGCCGACGATCGTCGTCAGCACGCAGAGGAGCACGGCGGCGCCGGAGCCCGCGAGCGTGCGGTCGAGATCGCCCCGCTCTTCGCGGAAGCGGTGCACGACGTGCGCTCCCGCATCCACGACCGTGCCCAGGATCACGGGCAAGGCCATGACGTTCAACGGATTGAAGTCGAGCCCCAGAAGCCGCATCGAGGCGAGCGTCGCGGCCACGGAGAGAACGGTCGGCAGGAGCGCCAGGGCCGACCACAAAGGCTTTTTGAGATCCAAAAGGACGAGAACGACGATCACGAGGGCGCTCAACGCAGCTGTGACGAGGAGCGCGCGCTTCGAAAGATCGATCATGAAGCGGCCGAGCACGGGCATGCCGGTCACGTGCGGATCGATCGCCCGCATCTGGGCCAGGAAACGCGATTCGAAAGCCGGGTCCCAGACGTTTCCATTGGGATAGGCGTAGACCGCGAGGCGCCCGTCTTTCGCCTTGAAGCTCGCGAGAAAGGCGTCGTGCTCGCCGGGGATGGGCTTCGCAAGGCCGTCGAGCAGCGCGACGTCCGCGGCGGAGCGGACGGTGCCCACGGTGTCCTGCGTGCGGAGCTTTTCGGTGATCTCCTTCGCTTTTTCCGGTGTATCCACCACGAACGCGGCGAACTGCGGGGAGAAGGCGGATTTTTCGATCATCTTCCGCTCCAGGCGCACGGCTTCGGAGTCTTTCGGCTGGAGGTTCAGATAGTCGCCGTCGAAGCGCGGAAGCCCTCCGGCCAGGGCCACGAGGGCGACGACGGCCATCGCCACCGCGAGGCCGGGCCGCTGGATGCGGCCTAGAAAGCGGCCCACCCGGCGCTCCAGGAGCGGGCGCTCGCGCCGCCGCTTGCCGCCCACGAGCATCAGGAGAGCGGGCAGAAGCGTGGCCATCAAAAAGAGTGCGATCACGATGCCCGTGCCGCCGATGAATCCGAGCTCCTGGAATCCCCGGAAGCCGGAAAACATCATGGTGTAGAAGGCGAAGGCCGTGGTCAAAGCGCCGGTCGTCAGGCCGGGCCCCAGCTCGCGCACGGCGGAGACGAGGGCTTCGCGCTTCGCCCAGCCATCCGCCAGGTGCTCTTCGAAGCGGTCTACGACGTAGGTGCCGTAGTCGATCCCCAAACCGAACAGAGCGGAGAAAAAGGTGGCGGAAACGAGCGTGAGATGCCCGGGCACGATCGCGATCACGCCCACCACGAAGACGGCGGAGACGGCGAGCGTCACCGAGGCGAGGAGCGGCCGGGAGAATTCGCTGAAGCCCAGGGCGAAGAGGGCCAGGATCAGGAGGAACGAGACGGCCGAGAGGCGCGAGGTGTCGCGCTGGATGATGTCGCGATCGTCCAGCGCGTACTGCGGAAGCCCGGTGAGCCCGGCGTGAATCCCCTCCGTTTCGAGATGAGCCGCGGCGATCTTCTCCCGCACGGCCTGGACGAACGGCGCGATCGTCTCCGCGCTCGAATCGGGGTCGGTGGGCTGGACGAAGAGGAACGCCATGGTGCGATCGCGCGACGTGAAATAGGGATCGATCCCCATCATGGCGAGCGGCAGGAGAGACATGGGCTCGTAGGGCAGCCGCGAGAACACCGCGCGCACGCCATGGCCGCCGCGGATCTCCGCGGCCGTACGGTCCACCGCGGTCCGCAGCCTGGCCGGATCGTTGCCTTCGAGCACCACGACGAGCACGTTGGGCGTGCCGAAGCTCTGGGCGAAATCGCGGAAGCGGGCCACCTCGGGCAGGTCCGGGTCCACGAGGTCGAGGTTCGAGGTCTTGAGCTCGATTCGGGCAAGGGCCAGGACGAGCGCGACGGCGGCCAGGGCGAGCGACGCCACGATCGTCCATCCCGGCCGGGCCGTGGCGGCTTCGGCCAGAGATCCGAAAACGCGCTCCTGGAGGCGCGGGCGGTGAGAGGTCATGAGGGTTCCTTCTGTGGCAAGGTTTTGACGAACGCCACCAGATCCGCCACCTGTTGATCCGTGAGCCATTCGTGGCCGGGCATGGAGGTGGGCGGCAGGCCGTGGCGGACGACGCGGGCGAGGGCGCGGTCGAGCGGTTCGGCGTCCGGCCCCTTCTTGAGAGACGCGAAACCGGGTTTTCTCAAGTTGGCGCGCGGGTCGTTGAGCTTTCCGGCCAGGGGACCATCCCCCCGGCCCTCGCGGCCGTGGCAGGCGGTGCAGTATTGCGCGAAGAGGGCGGCCCCTCGCGCGGGCGAAGGCGGGGCCGGGGGCGGCGGCACGGCTTCGGCTCCCGTGATGGCCCAGCGGTCCACGGCCGTCTCTGTGCCCAGCCCGGAGAGGTAGGCCACGAGATCGCGTCCGCGCTGGCCGTCTCCCGCGAAGAGGTGGGC